>NZ_JAOVZR010000001.1:3328158-3635987 GCF_026619415.1 Hoeflea algicola | reverse complement strand
GCTTTTTTGTTTTTGTCGACAAGGACTTGCGCACCTGACCGCAAACCGCCAATTGGGCATCGTCACGGTTCCGTCACGTTCGCATCGATTATCGTTGTTTTTCAGTATGTTACGAGAGGTACTAGAATCTCGCTCGCAGACTGGAAAAAGAATCAGCGAGACTCCTGTCAAGTCCAAGATTTAGCTATTCACCGATTCCTGACCGGTCTGAAAAACCACAAAGCCGCGAAAAGGCAATGAATCCAATCGCCTGTTCCTGGAGGCCCTCGGCGGCCTTTTTTTGACCTTTTCGAGTCAAGCCCCAATGTGTGAATTATTCGTAAATAAGCTGCTTGATCTGCCCGTCTCATCCTGCCTAAATGCAATCAACAAGGGGCGCGGAACCCGGCGGTTCCAGGATGCGATGCTGCATCATTAGCAGTTGACTTTCCACCCCGTCCCTTGGTGCCCGGTTCTCTTATCGGGCCAACCCAAAAAAACTTCCGGTTGTATCGGCTTGTGGCCGTGCGGGGAGCTTTGACTGGCGAAACCCCAGTTTCGTCAGAACGAAGAAGACATGTCCTGATTGGCGTTACGAGGCCGCCGCGGGACCAAAACGAAGGAGATCGCCAGGCGGGGGACAACCGCAGCGAACGAGACGGAAGGAAGCGGGCAAGTCTCGCTTCATACAGGGGGCCGGAATGATTCCGGTCTTGATGCGGCAACAGGGGTTACGGCGGCGATGCAAGCACACATGATGACGACGCAAAAAGCGGCACAATGGGGCGACAACAAGAACAGTGCCCAACCGCTTGGCGGCGATGTTTGCCCGACGGCGAAAGAAGGGGCGGACATGAACAAGAGCAACGAGGCATTCGACCGGGTGACGGCGCGGTTGAAGGCACAGGTCGGACCTGAGGTTTTTACCAGCTGGTTCGGTCGACTGAAACTTCAGTCAGCTTCCAAGAGCGTGGTGAGGCTGTCGGTACCGACTGCATTCCTGAAATCCTGGATCAACAACAAGTATCTCGACCAGATCAGCGCCCTGTTCCAGGAAGAGGATCCGGGCATCCTTAAGGTGGAAATCGTGGTCCGGTCAGCGACCCGCGCCCACCGTGGCAGCGATGCACCGGCAGTAACCACCCGGGTTCAGGTCGAGGCGGCTCCGGCGGCAGCCCGCAAGGAACAAGCGGTTTCGTTCAAGAGCGTGAACGCCCATTTTTCAGCGCAATCGAAGGGTCAGCATGCGGCCAATGCGGTGATCGGCTCGCCGCTCGATCCGCGCTGCACATTCGACAGCTATGTCGAGGGCTCATCCAACCGGGTGGCGCTGGCAGCGGCCAAGACGATTGCCGAGGCCGGCACCGGCGCGGTGCGGTTCAACCCGCTGTTCATCCATTCCAATGTCGGACTGGGCAAGACCCATCTTCTGCAGGCGGTTGCCGCTGCGGCAAGCAGCCATGCCCGCAATCCACGGGTGGTGTATCTGACTGCGGAATATTTCATGTGGCGTTTCGCCACCGCGATCCGCGACAATGACGCGCTGTCATTCAAGGAATCACTGCGCAATATCGACCTGTTGGTGATCGACGACATGCAGTTCCTGCAGGGCAAGTCGATCCAGCATGAATTCTGCCATCTGCTCAACATGCTGCTCGATTCAGCCCGCCAGGTGGTGGTGGCTGCGGACCGGGCGCCATGGGAGCTGGAATCGCTTGATCCGCGGGTTCGCTCGCGGCTGCAGGGCGGCGTGGCGATCGAGATCGAGGCGCCTGCCTACGAGATGCGACTGGAAATGCTGCGCCAACGGCTTGCCGCGGCGCAGGCTGAGGATGCCACACTCGACATCAGCGAGGAGATCCTCGCCCATGTCGCCCAGAACATCACCTCAAGCGGGCGGGAGCTTGAGGGGGCGTTCAACCAGCTCCTGTTCCGGCTCAGCTTCGAGCCCAACCTGTCGATCGAGCGGGTGGACCAGTTGCTGGGCCACCTGGTCAATGCGGGCGAGCCGAAGCGGGTGCGTATCGAGGACATCCAGCGGGTGGTTTCGCGCCATTACAACGTCACACGACAGGAACTGGTGTCGGACCGACGCACCCGGGTTATCGTCAAGCCGCGGCAGATTGCCATGTACCTGGCCAAGACGATGACGCCGCGCTCGTTTCCGGAAATCGGTCGTCGGTTCGGCGGTCGCGACCACACCACGGTGCTGCATGCGGTGCGCAAGATCGAGGAACTGATCAATGGCGATACCAAGTTGGGCCATGAGATCGAGCTGCTGAAGCGGCTGATCATCGAATAGACAGGGGCGCAAGCTCCTTATCCCCAGAATCCCGGCCCGGGTGGCATGACCCGGGCCGGTTTTTGTTGCATGACAGGGGCATAATCTGCCATTTTGCCGGCCCAGGCCGGACGCGCGTCGCGTCGATTCACTGTGCCTGATCCTAGGCATAAGCCTGACAAGACAGAATTGACCGGCCCGCGCCGCCAGCGCTGGCCCCAAGCCAAGCGGTAACCAGATCATGCGTGTCACACTCGAGCGTTCCAACCTTCTGAAATCGCTGAACCACGTTCACCGCGTGGTCGAGCGTCGCAACACCATTCCGATCCTGTCGAATGTGCTGCTCAAGGCCGAGGGCGCGACGCTGGACATGAAAGCCACCGACCTAGATCTGGAAATCACCGAGGCGACGTCGGCGATGGTCGAACAGGCGGGTTCAACCACGGTGCCGGCACACCTGCTATACGACATCGTTCGCAAGCTGTCGGACGGTTCGGAAGTGCTGCTGGCAACCAATCCGGACGATGCCTCGATGACGGTGGCCTCGGGTCGCTCGAAATTTTCGCTGCAGTGCCTGCCGGAATCGGATTTCCCCGATCTTACCGCCGGCGCTTTCAGCCACACTTTCCGGCTGCCGGCGACGCAGCTGAAGATGCTGATCGACCGCACCCAGTTCGCGATTTCGACAGAAGAAACGCGCTACTACCTCAACGGCATCTATATTCACACGATCGAAAATGACGGAGCGCTGAAGCTGCGTACGGTTGCTACCGACGGGCACCGGCTGGCGCGCGCCGATGTCGACGCGCCCGCGGGCTCGGAAGGCATGCCCGGCATCATCATTCCGCGCAAGACTGTCGGCGAACTCCAGAAGCTGGTCGACAATCCCGACTTGACGGTGACGGTCGAGGTATCCGACGCCAAGATCCGCTTTACCATCGGCTCGGTGGTGCTGACCTCGAAACTGATCGACGGCACCTTCCCCGATTACCAGCGGGTGATCCCGACCGGCAACGACAAGGAATTGACGGTCGATTGCCAGAGTTTTGCGCAGGCTGTCGACCGGGTGTCGACGATCTCCTCGGAGCGCGGGCGCGCGGTCAAGCTGGCGATTGCCGACGGGCAATTGACGCTGACCGTCAACAACCCCGATTCGGGTAGCGCAACGGAAGAACTGGCTGTGGGCTATGATCGCGATCCGTTGGAAATCGGTTTCAACGCCAAATACCTGCTCGACATCACCAATCAGCTGTCAGGCACCGACGCGGTGTTCATGCTTGCCGATCCGGGCTCACCGACACTGGTGCGCGACACCGCCGGCGACGACGCATTGTATGTGCTGATGCCGATGCGCGTGTAGCGCCCTTGCCCTCCAATTCGGGAACCGGCCGGCTGCCGCGGCGCGGCTGAGCGGAGACAGGCATGGCCCCGAAAGTGCACATCGAGCGACTGAAGCTCAGCGGCTTTCGCAATTATTCGAGCCTGTCGCTGACGCTTGACGCCCGCCATGTGGTGCTCGTGGGCGATAATGGTGCGGGCAAGACCAACCTGATGGAAGCCGTGTCGCTGCTGACCCCAGGCCGGGGCCTGCGCCGCGCCGCCTATGGCGACATGATCATGGCCGGGTCGGCGCCTGGCGCCGGGTTCAGTGTTTTTGCGGGCCTCGAGGGCATGGCCGGGCCGGTCGACATCGGTACCGGGGTGGAGGGCGGCGAGGATTCCAGCTCCCGCAAGGTGCGGCTCAACGGTGCGCCGGCGCGTGCGACCGACGAATTGCTCGAACATTTGCGGCTGTTGTGGCTGACACCGGCGATGGACGGCCTATTCACCGGGGCTGCGGGCGACCGGCGACGGTTCCTGGACCGGCTGGTGCTGTCGGTGGACCCGACCCATGGCAGCCGGGCGCTCAATTACGAACGCGCCATGCGCGGCCGCAACCGGCTGTTGTCGGAGGGCCGGAGCGATCCGACCTGGCTTGACGGGGTGGAGACGCAGATGGCCGAGCTCGGTGTGGCGATGGCGATGGCACGGCGCGAGGTGGTGAGCCTGTTGTCGAACCTGATCGAAAGCAACGCCGCGCACAGCGCGTTTCCCGCCGCCGCAGTCCGGCTGGAAGGGTTTCTGGAGGACAGGGCGCTGCAATCGGCCAGCGACATGGAAGCAATGTTCCTTGAACAGCTAAAAACCGGGCGCAACCGTGACGCGGCCGCCGGACGAACCTTGTCAGGCCCGCACCGGATGGACCTGGTGGTCGAACACCGGGCCAAGGCGATGCCGGCAGCGCTCTCGTCGACGGGTGAGCAGAAGGCGCTGCTGATCGGCATCATCCTCGGTCACGCCCAACTGGTGGCCAGCATGACCGGGCACGCGCCGGTGCTGCTGCTCGACGAGATCGCCGCCCATCTTGACGAAGGCCGCCGGGCGGCGTTGTTTGATCTGGTCGAGGCGCTCGATTGCCAGGCCTTCATGACCGGGACTGATGCGGCGATGTTTGCAGCGCTGGGCGGGCGCGGTCAGGTGTTTTCGGTGGCCGGCAACCAGGTGACGCCGCACGAGAGCTGAGCGCCTGGGCGGTTGCCGCCCCGCAGGTTTGGAGAATGACATGGACGAACCCCATCTGAGCCCCGAAGAAGTTGCGCGCTACGCCCGCCACATCGTGCTCAAGGAGATTAGCGGCAGTGGGCAGCAACAGCTGAAAGCGGCACGGGTGCTGGTGCTGGGCGCCGGCGGGCTGGGGTCGCCGGTGCTGAGCTACCTGGCCGCCGCCGGTGTCGGGCTTTTGGGTGTAGTCGATGACGACAAAGTGTCGCTGTCCAACCTGCAACGACAGATCCTGCATGACAGTGCCAATATCGGCATGGCCAAGACCGAGAGTGCGGCGCAGGCAATTGCCCGGCTCAACCCGCATACCAGGGTAATCCCCCACACACTCAGGCTCACCGTCGACAACGCCGTCGATATCCTCACCGCCTATGACATGGTGGTCGACGGGTCGGACAATTTCGAGGTGCGTTATCTGCTGGCCGACACTTGCGAAGCATTGAACATTCCTCTCGTGACGGCGGCGGTGGGGCGGTTCGACGGCTCGGTCACGGTGGTCGCGCCCTATCAGCAGGACGCCAAGGGGCGGCCCTGCCCGCGCTTCCGGGATCTATTTCCCGAGGCACCGCCGCCGGGACTGGTGCCCAGTTGCTCCGAAGCCGGTGTTGTGGGGGCACTGACCGGGGTGATCGGCACCTTGCAGGCAATGGAAGTGATCAAGCTGATTACCGGCGCCGGTGAACCGCTGATCGGCCGTCTGCTGCTTTACGACGGGCTGGCCGCGAGCTTTCAGACCATCCGCTACAGCCGCAAAGAATGAGCGCTACGCCGCGCGTGTGGAGTTCGCAGATCGCCTAATTTTACCGGTCGGCTCAAGTTCGCGGATGCAAAGTAAACTGTCGCCGACTTCTCGACTATTCACCCCCTGAACGGCAGTACCCGGTCAGGTGGACGGTGGCCATCGAAGAAGGTGCGAATATTGATGATCACCTTGTCGCCCATGTCGATGCGGCCCTCAATGGTGGCCGATCCCATATGTGGTAGCAGCAGCACCTTGCCTTCGGCAGCCAGTTTCACCAGTTTCTTGTCGACCGCCGGCTCGTGCTCGAACACATCAAGGCCGGCGCCCGACAGCCGGCCTTCGCGCAACGCCTTGATCAGGGCATCTTCGTCGATAATACCGCCGCGGGCAGTGTTGACGATATAGGCCCCCGGCTTCATCAGGTTGAGCCGGCGCGCCGACAGCAGATGGAAGGTGGCCGGCGTCGACGGGCAATGGACCGAGACGATATCGACCCGCGCCAGCATCTGGTCGAGGCTGTCCCAATAGGTGGCCTCGAGCTGCTCTTCGGTGGCGGGATCGACATGACGGCGGTTGTGATAATGGATCGACAGGCCGAAAGCCTTGGCGCGGCGGGCGACGGCGGTGCCAATGCGGCCCATGCCGATGATGCCGAGCCGCTTGCCGCCGATGCGGTTGCCGAGCATCCAGGTCGGTGACCAGCCCTGCCAGCTGCCGCCATTGCCGACCAGCAACGACGCGCCTTCGATCAGCCGCCGCGGCACCGCCAGCATCAGCGCCATGGTCATGTCGGCGGTGTCTTCAGACAGCACATTGGGGGTGTTGGTGACGGTAATGCCGCGCTTCTGCGCCGCCTCGACATCGATGTTGTCGACGCCATTGCCGAAATTGGCGATCAGCTTCAACTGCGGGCCGGCCTGTTCGATCAGCGCCGCATTGATCTTGTCGGTGACGGTGGGGACCAGAACATCGGCTGAGCGGATGGCTGCGACCAGTTCGGGCTGGGTGCGCCGCTCGTCGGTGATGTTGAGCTCGGCGTCGAACAGCTCGCGCATACGGGTCTCTACCTGGTCGGGCAAGCGACGAGTGATATAGACCTTCGGTTTTTTTCGGTTTTGCATCTTGTTCAGGCCCGACGTTGAGAGCTCTTTAACCAAACTCGGCGACAGTGGGATTTGCGTTATGCTTTTTCTAACAGACCCTCCGGCGATGACAATCCGAACGCCCCGGGATTGCTGTTTAAAATGCAAAGGCAAACCGCGCGCCACCAAGGCCGCGGCTTGCAATTGACGCGCCCGACCGTACGAACGCCCGTTTGAGGGGCGTAATCCGGGCCCGGGCACCAGAAGTTTCGCGGCGTCACCAATATGGCGCCCCAACGAAAAAGGTGTGAGTCATGCGTCGCCTTTCCCTGATTTCCGCAAGTTGCCTCGCCATCGCCGCGCTGGCAGCGAGTCCGATGGTCGACGGCGGATCGACTGCCCTGGCGCAAGGCGCCGCCAGCGCCAAGAGCGGCACCGGGTTGCCATTGCCCCGGTTTGTCAGCCTCAAGGCCTCGCGGGTGAACTTGCGGATCGGGCCGGGCCGGGCCTATGCGGTGGCCTGGCTCTACACCAAGCCCGGCGTGCCGATGGAAGTGATTCAGGAATACGACAACTGGCGGCGGGTGCGCGACGCCGAAGGCACAGAGGGCTGGGTTTACCAGTCACTGCTTTCGGGACGCCGTACCGGCATTGCCGCGCCGTGGAAGGCCGAGGACGGCCAGGAAAACTTCATCAACATGCACCGCGAAGCCCGCCCCAACGCCAATATCGTGGCCCGGCTTGAGCCCGGCGTCGTGCTCGAGGTCAACGCCTGTGACGGCAGTTGGTGCGAAGCCAGCGCTGACGGTGTCGACGGCTACATCGCGCAGAACGAAATCTGGGGTGCCTACCCCGGCGAGGCATTCAAGTAGAGCGGCGCGCAATTTGAAGCCGGATTGGACGGGCTAACTCACCCTGAATGCTTCGAGGGACACCTTCGCGCTATCGAGTATCGGACGTTTCGCAAAACCGACGAGCATGATCGCGACCAATATCCGCAAGCCAGGCTGCAAAATTATCCAACGGTGGTCCGGTATTTCCGGGACTCCAGATCCAGCGGATCAGGCAACTCGGCAAAGCCGGATTTGAGCAAGACCCGCGACGATCCGGGATTGTCGCGGGTAACGCCAGCCAGAATTTATCCGCTCCAACCGAATTGATCGAGTTCCTGAACCAGGCCTTTCACCAGTTCCGTCGCATACCCGTGCCCCCAGGCAAATTGGCCAAACAGATAGCCCAGCCGCAGCGTCACCGTGGCGTCAAACTCCGAAGTGTCGGCCAGGATCATCAACCCCACGATCGCCGCCGTGTTTGCCTCGCGCACCGCGTAGAGGAAGCTTTCAGCCTGTCGCGCGGCCACCCAGCTTTCAGCCTGGTTTGCACCATCGGGCATTCGCAAGGGTTCCGGTAGATGCATGAGGACTGCGGGCGTCAATATCCTCGCAACCTCGATCAAGCCGGCCTTGTGCCCAACCCGATTCTCCGACTCTGGCGCCAAACGGTCAACCACCAGCCGCCGGGTCCGGAATTCGAGTTGCCCAATCAGGTTCGAAGCCGGCGTCACCTCGTCACTCTTTCACGGCTCACCGATCTCCCGCCTCAAAGAATGCGCACTGCGCCCTTTGAGGCACTGCTCGTCATCGAGGCGTAGGCCTTCAGTGCGGTCGAAACCTTGCGCTTGCGCGGCTTTTCGGGTTTCCAACCTTCAGCTTCGCGCTTGACGCGGCGCTCCGCCAGTGTCGCCTCGTCAACGGCAAGATGAATGCTGCGGCCCGGGATGTCGATTTCGATGAGGTCGCCATTTTCAACCAGCCCGATGGTGCCGCCCTCTGCCGCTTCGGGCGAGACATGGCCGATCGACAGGCCCGAAGATCCGCCCGAGAACCGACCATCGGTGACCAGCGCACAGGCTTTGCCCAGGCCCTTGGATTTCAGATAGCTGGTCGGATAGAGCATTTCCTGCATTCCGGGGCCGCCGCGCGGACCTTCATAGCGGATCAGCACAACCTCGCCCGGCTTTACCTTGCCGGTCAGGATGTCGGACACGGCGTCATCCTGGCTTTCAAAGATCTTGGCCGGGCCGGAGAATTTCAGGATAGATTCATCCACGCCGGCGGTTTTGACGATGCAGCCATCCTCGGCCAGATTGCCGAACAGAACCGCCAAACCACCATCCTGGGAGAAGGCATGCTCGGCGTCGCGAATCACGCCTTCAGCGCGGTCGAGATCAACATTTGCGTAGCGGCGCGATTGCGAAAACGCGGTCTGGGTGGGCACGCCACCGGGCGCAGCACGGTAAAGCGCATGCACCGCTTCATCGGACGACTGCGCCACATCCCATTTCTTGAGCGCATCCTTGAGTGTTTTCTCGTGGATTGTGCCCATGGATGTGTCGAGCAGACCCGCGCGGTCGAGTTCGCCCAGGATCGCCATGATGCCGCCGGCACGATGGACGTCTTCCATGTGAACATCACTCTTGGCAGGCGCCACCTTGCACAGGACCGGAACCTTGCGCGACAGCCGGTCGATGTCGCTCATGGTAAAATCAACCTCGCCCTCATGGGCGATGGCCAGCAAATGCAGCACCGTGTTGGTCGATCCGCCCATGGCGATGTCCAGTGTCATGGCATTTTCAAACGCCGGGAACGCCGCGATCGAGCGCGGCAGCACACTGGCGTCGTCGCCATCATAATATTGTCTGGCCAGACCGACGATCCGGCGCCCGGCTTCGCGGAAAAGACCTTCACGGTCGGAATGGGTGGCGAGTGTCGAACCGTTGCCCGGCAGCGCCAGGCCCATGGCCTCGGCCAGGCAGTTCATCGAGTTGGCAGTAAACATGCCCGAACAGGAGCCGCAGGTCGGGCAGGCAGAGCGCTCGATAGCGGTGACGTCGGCATCGCTGATGTTGTCATCGGCGGCGGCGACCATGGCATCGACCAGGTCGAGTGCCTTCTCGGTGCCGTCTTCGAGGATCACCTTGCCGGCTTCCATCGGACCGCCGGAGACGAAGATCACCGGAATGTTGAGCCGCATCGCCGCCATCAGCATTCCAGGCGTGATCTTATCGCAATTGGAGATGCACACCATCGCATCGGCGCAATGCGCATTGACCATGTATTCGACCGAATCCGCGATCAGCTCGCGCGAGGGCAGCGAATAGAGCATGCCGTCATGGCCCATGGCGATGCCGTCATCGACGGCGATCGTGTTGAATTCCTTGGCGATACCGCCGGCCTTGTCGATTTCGCCGGCAACCAGCTGGCCCAGATCCTTGAGGTGGACATGGCCGGGCACGAACTGGGTGAAGGAATTGACCACTGCAATGATCGGCTTGCCGAAATCGCCGTCTTTCACCCCTGTGGCGCGCCAGAGGCCGCGAGCCCCTGCCATGTTGCGGCCATGGGTGGATGTTCTCGAACGATAATGCGGCATAAGGCTTTCCTCTTTCGACCCGGCAACCGGGGGCGATTACGCGCGCCTGCCGGGGTGGCAAAACAATGTGCTGATTCTAGTAGTGGGAAATCGGCGTCATTTCCAGAGCGAACAGCCCCGGAGCGGCAGAGCCTGATCTGCCTGCGTGCAAATAAGGCGCGGGCGCCGTTACTGACTTAAGAAAAATCAGGCCTTGGGGCGGACGCGGATAACCACGTCGACATGGGTGATTTCCATGCCTTCGGGCGCCATCGGCAGATCGGTGACCGAAATATTGCCAACCGGGATATCGAGCACATCGTTGGAGCCCTCGACCACGAAATGGTGGTGGTCGGAAACATTGGTGTCGAAATAGGTTTTTGCAGTTTCCAGCGACAACACCCGCAGCAGGCCGGCTTCGGTGAATTGGTGCAGCGTGTTGTAGACGGTGGCAAGCGAGCAGGAGCAGCCGATGCCTGAGGCTTCCTCGTGCAACTCCTCTGCCGTCAGATGACGGTGGCCCTGCGCAAACAACAAATCGGCCAGTGCCACCCGCTGCCGCGTAGGACGCAGGCCGGCCTTGCGCAGGCGCAATGTCGCTTCGCGATCGGCTGATGGTGATAATTGCACAATTGGCATGGGCAAGCGTGTCCGGACCTTGAAACTCGTCCCCACCATATAACTTTTGTTGTCAATGCTTTCAATAGAGTGCCTGCGAAGCGCTTGCCCCCACTTTCCGCACTCTCGCCTCTTTCGTTTGCGAGCCTCATCCGCTATTCGAGGGTGCTTCGCGGGGCCGGTTTCACCAGTGCGTGACGGTGTGCTAGCGTGCACATCATACCGGGCTTACGTGCATAACAACGACGGAAGCCGCGCGGAAAGACGGCGAACTGGGAGACGCATTTTTCATGGTCGACAGGCAATCAAGCTACACCTACGAGGAAATCCTGCGCTGCGGCGAGGGCGAGTTGTTCGGACCCGGCAACGCGCAGCTGCCGCTGCCGCCGATGCTGATGGTGCACCGGATCACCGATATTTCCGAAACCGGCGGCGAATTCGGCAAGGGATATCTGCGCGCCGAGTTCGACATTACCCCGGATCAATGGTTCTTCCCCTGCCATTTCAAGGGAAACCCTGTGATGCCGGGCTGTCTCGGGCTCGACGGCATGTGGCAATTGACCGGCTTTTATCTTGGCTGGCTCGGCGAGCCAGGCCGCGGCATGGCGCTGTCGACCGGCGAAGTGAAGTTCAAGGGCATGGTGACGCCCGACGTCAAGCTGGTTGAATACGGGATCGATTTCAAACGGGTGATGCGCGGCCGACTGGTGCTGGGCATTGCCGATGGCTGGCTCAAGGCTGACGGCGAAACCATCTACACAGCCTCCGATTTGAAGGTCGGCCTTGCAAAAGACAAATCCGCCTGACACATCCCGCCACGGGCGTCGGCTGGTGAAAGCCGGCCAGCCTTGGGACCCTGCACTGGAAAGGGCAAGATCATGAGACGAGTCGTCGTAACGGGCATGGGGATCGTATCCTCGATCGGCAACAATGCGGATGAGGTGACCGAATCACTGCGCAACGCCAGATCCGGCATCAGCTTCAGCCAGGATTTTGCCGACCACGGCTTCCGCAGCCAGGTCTGGGGCTCCCCGACGCTGGACCCGACCGACATGGTCGACCGCCGCGCCATGCGCTTCCTGTCGCGCGGTGGCGCCTGGAACCACGTGGCGATGAAACAGGCGATTGCCGATGCCGGACTTGAAGAGTCCGAGATCAGCCATGAGCGCACCGGCATCATCATGGGCTCGGGCGGGCCTTCGACCCGCACCCTGATCGATGCTGCCGAAACCACGCTGAAGAACGGCAGCCCGAAGCGGATCGGCCCGTTTGCCGTGCCCAAGGCGATGTCGTCGACGGCGTCTGCAACGCTTGCCACCTGGTTCAAGATCCACGGCGTCAACTACTCGATCTCGTCGGCCTGCTCGACCTCGGCGCATTGCATCGGCAACGCCGCTGAACTGATCCAGTGGGGCAAGCAGGATATGGTATTTGCCGGCGGCCACGAGGACCTCGACTGGACCATGTCGAACCTGTTTGACGCAATGGGTGCGATGTCATCCAAATACAACGACCAGGCGGCCACCGCCTCGCGCGCCTACGACATCTCCCGCGACGGCTTCGTGATTGCCGGCGGCGCCGGAGTTCTGGTGATGGAAGAGCTCGAGCACGCCAAGGCGCGCGGCGCCAAGATCTATGGCGAACTGACGGGCTACGGCGCCACCTCCGATGGCTACGACATGGTCGCCCCCTCGGGCGAAGGCGCTGTGCGCTGCATGCGCCAGGCGCTGGCCAATGTGGAAGGCCGGGTCGACTACATCAACACCCACGGCACCTCGACGCCGGTGGGCGACAGCAAGGAAATCGGTGCCATCCGCGAGGTGTTCGGCGACGACATGCCGCATGTACAGTCGACCAAATCGTTGACCGGGCACTCGCTCGGTGCCACCGGGGTGCAGGAAGCGATCTATTCGCTGTTGATGATGAAGGAAAAATTCATCGGCGAAAGCGCCCATATCACCGAACTCGACCCGGAATTCGAAGGCGTGCCGATTGTCCGCAAGCGCATCGACAACGCCACGATCGATACGGCGCTGTCGAATTCGTTCGGCTTTGGCGGCACCAACGCGACGCTGGTCTTCCAGCGCCACGACCGGTGAGCGGCATGGAAGGCATCATGAAGGGCAAGCGCGGGCTGATCATGGGGGTCGCTAACGACCACTCGATCGCCTGGGGCATTGCCAAGCACCTGGCCGAGGCCGGCGCGGAGCTGGCATTCACCTACCAGGGCGAAGGCTTTGGCCGCCGGGTCAAGCCGCTGGCCGAAAGCGTCGGCTCGAAACTGGTGCTGCCGTGCGATGTCGAGGACATTGCCACGGTGGACGCGGTGTTTGAAACGCTGAAAGCCGAATGGGGGACGATCGATTTCGTTGTCCACGCGATTGGCTTTTCCGACCGCAACGAACTCAAGGGCCGCTACGCCGATGTCACCACGCGGGCCAATTTCTCCCGCACCATGGTGATCTCTGCCTATTCGTTCACGGAAGTGGCGCAGCGCGCGGCACCGCTGATGAGCGACGGCGGGGCGCTGTTGACGCTGACCTATGGCGGCTCGATGCGGGTGATGCCGAACTACAATGTGATGGGCATCGCCAAGGCGGCGCTTGAAGCCAGCGTGCGCTATCTGGCGGCCGATTACGGCCGCGACAAGATCCGCGTCAACGCGATTTCGGCGGGCCCGGTGCGCACGCTTGCGGGTGCCGGCATCGGCGACGCGCGGGCAATGTTTTCCTACCAGCGCAAGAACGCGCCGCTCAGGCGCACTGTCGATATCGACGATGTCGGCAAATCGGCGCTCTACCTGCTCTCGGATCTTTCCTCGGGCGTGACCGGCGAAATCCACTATGTCGATTCAGGCTTCAACATCACCTCGATGCCAACCACCGAGGAACTGACGAAGGCCGACGAAGGCTAGCGCGGATACGCTATTTGACGATAACCGAGAAGCCCTGAGCCGGAAGGTTCGGGGCTTTTTTTGTGTGGGGCGTGGACTGTGAGGACAACTGCTCAAATGGCTTTTTCGACGCTATGCTGCCGTTCGATCTGCTCGTCAATGGTCGACCGCTTTGCGCCGCCAAGTCGGCCACTTGGTCCAGGATTTTCCTTTCCCAGAAGCAAACCAATCCCGCGATAGCACCGCAGGCAAAGCCTTTGAAGCTCCGGAAGCTAATCTCCTGGCCAATGTCGGTGAAAAGAGCGGGAACCGGCCCTACCCGTTTGAAATCGCCGGTGAATTTGACTGTGTACACCTCTCATCCCTCTGACCACACCTCTACGAAAGCATACCTCAGCTTGTCTCTGTCTGGAGGATCAAGTTCTTGACTTTTGTGCACGGCACTTTGATTGAAGGTCAGATAAAAACACAACAATGAAACCGGAGGGGAATATGCGTCTTCTAGCTGGGGTTGCCGCTTTGATATGCGCGATCAACCTGATAATTGGCCGCGCGTTCGCATGGCTGTCCCTGGCCATCGTGGTCGTCTGCTTCACTGTGGTGGTTCAGCGCTACCTGTTCTCTATAAGCTATCTTTGGATGCAGGATCTCTATGTCTGGCTGAACGGAGCGATGTTTACCGCAGTGGCAGGGTTTGCGCTGCTTCGCGACGATCATGTCCGGGTGGACATCTTCTATCGGCCGGCACGCGCCAGAAAACGGGCTGTAGCGGACCTAATCGGCGTGTTTCTCTTTCTCCTGCCCTTTGCCTGGGTGGTTTACCAGTACTCCATGCCGTTCGTGGTTCGCGCCTGGAGTTACCGTGAAGCTTCGGCGAATGTTGGTGGGATGCCGGGCCTCTTCATTCTGAAGACCTTCATCATCGCCTTTGCCGCGCTGCTTGCGCTTCAAGGCCTGGCGATGGCCATCCGGTCAATCCTCGTTCTTTCCGATAATGAGCACATGGTCCCAAATTCAATCCAGTACAAATCAGACCAGAAGCTTACTGATCTGGCCAAGGGGGAATCTGATGGATCCGGTGATTTTGGGCGAATTACTCGCCGCGCTGATGTTCTTTGGCGTGATCGGCTTCCTGCTGATCGGCTTTCCGGTCGCCTTCACGCTGGCCGGCGTCTCGCTGTTGTTCGGCGGCGTCGGGATGGCCCTTGGTGTTTTTGATCCGTCCAATTTCGGATCCCTCCCCAATCGCTATATCGGCTTCATGACAAATGAAGTTCTGGTGGCCGTGCCGCTGTTCATTTTCATGGGCGTAATGCTGGAACGAAGCCAGATCGCGGAGCAGCTGTTGTTGACCATGGGAAAGCTGTTCGGCAACCTTCGCGGCGGGCTCGGCTTTTCCGTCATCCTTGTCGGTGCGATGCTTGCCGCTTCAACTGGTGTCGTCGGAGCGACGGTGGTCACGATGGGGTTGATTTCCCTGCCTGCAATGTTGCGCGCAGGCTATAACCCCAAGCTTGCAACCGGCGTGATCTGCGCCAGCGGCACCCTTGGGCAGATCATTCCACCTTCTACTGTGTTGATCTTCATGGGAGACATGCTGTCGGGAATTAACAGCCAAGTGCAGATGGCCAAGGGTAATTTTGCCCCGGTGCCGGTTTCCGTCGGCGATCTGTTTGCAGGGGCCTTGCTGCCCGGTCTGTTGCTGGTTTCGCTCTATCTGTTCTGGGTCTTGTTCAAGGCGGTAACCGACCCTGCTTCCTGCCCGGCCACGCCTGTGCCGCCTGAAGAAAAAGGTGACCTGCTCAAAGAGGTCTTCGTTGCGCTGGTCCCACCGCTGCTGCTGATCCTTGCTGTGCTCGGGTCCATTCTTGGGGGAATTGCCACGCCCACCGAGGCTGCCTCTGTCGGGGCTGTTGGGGCAATGGTTCTCGCGGCTTTCCGCTGGCGTCTGTCCTTTGGAATTCTAAAGGAAACAGTCATTGCCACGGCGACCATCACCAGCATGGTCTTCGTCATCCTGCTCGGAGCATCGGTTTTCTCGGTGGTGTTCCGGATGATGGGAGGCGACAACCTGGTCCACGAATTCCTGAGCAATTTACCCGGCGGACCAATGGCTGCGGTTGCCACGGTGATGCTGATCATGTTCTTTCTGGGGTTCATTCTGGACACGTTCGAGATCATCTTCATCGTGATCCCGATCACCGCTCCGGTGCTACTGGCGCTGGATGTTGATCCGGTCTGGCTGGGCGTTCTGGTCGGGGTGAATCTGCAAACATCTTTCCTGACGCCGCCGTTCGGCTTTGCCCTGTTCTACCTGCGCGGGGTGGCACCAGAGAACTTGCCAACCAGCGCAATCTACAAGGGCATCCTGCCCTTCGTTGCGTTGCAGATCGTGGCGATAGCCATCCTGTTCATCTTCCCCGAAATCGTCACCTGGTTGCCACGCCTGGTGGCCGGGTAATCCATAAAAAAGGCCCGGCGGTAACACCGGGCCTTTCGTCTTGATTGGGTCGGCGTTTAGTACTTGAGGTACTTTTCGCGCGCTGCAACGTAGGGCGAGTCGATCTTTTCAGTACGGGTCCGCACCAGGTTCAGCGCCTCGATGAAGCTTTCGGTGGTTTTCTTGACCAGCGGGTCATCGCTGTTGCGCAATGCCTCGACCACTTCAACCGACGCCTTGGCGCCCGCTTCCATGATGTCGTCGGGGAAGTTACGCACGATCACACCATGATCCTCGACCAGCGTCTTGAGGGCGCGCGGATCGTTGGCGATGAAGTCGGCCGAAACCTGGTCATATTCCGCCTGGGATATGTCGCGGATGATCGCCTGAAGATCGGCCGGCAGTTCCTGATACTTCTTCTTGTCGACGACCAGTTCGGTCGCCAGACCCGATTCAACGAAAGACGGCATGTAGTAGTTCTTGGCGACCTGGTAGAAGCCGAGCGCCAGGTCGTTGTAGGGGCCGACGAATTCTGCGGCATCGAGAGTGCCGGACTGCAACGCCTGGAAAATCTCGCCGGCGGCCATGTTGGTAACCGTCGCGCCTAGCTTTTCCCAGACCTGACCACCCAGGCCCGGTGTGCGGAATCGGATGCCCTTGACGTCTTCGAGACTTTTCAACTCGTCGCGGAACCAGCCACCGGTCTGTGTGCCGGTGTTGCCGGACAGGAAGCCCTGTACACCGAACTGGTCATAGATCTCGTCCCAGATTTCCTGGCCGCCCATATAGCGGACCCAAGCCGTCAACTCGGGCGTGGTCATGCCATAGGGAACGCCGGTGAAGAACGACAAGGCAGGCGATTTGTTCTGCCAATAATAGGCTGCCCCATGGCTCATTTCCGCAGTGCCATCGATCACGGCGTCCAGAGACTGAAGCGGCGGAACCAATTCACCCGCGGAATAGACCTGAATGGCAAGGCGACCGCCCGATGCAGCGGTGATGCGATCGGCCAGACGCTGAGCGCCAACCCCCAACCCGGGGAAATTCTTTGGCCAGGTTGTAACCATACGCCAAGTTATATTGCCCTGAGCTATTGCCGGAGTTGCCAGACCTGTAGCAACTGCGCCAGCGCCAACAATCCCCGCATTGCGAATAAAAGAACGGCGATCCATTGTGTTTCCTCCAAAATAGAAATGCTCGTGAAAAGTGCGTCTGACCACCTAGCAGACCCCTTGCAACAGACACATACTCTGCCGTCAAGGGACATGTCCATGCCAGAAAACGAAATGCACCCCACAACGATAGCTCTATGATTTCATGCGCATCTGCGGCCAAGCAGCATTAACCGACCATATCCTCCAAAAACAAAACGCCCCCGAATCTCGCGATCCGGGGGCGTTTTCAATTCGTCAGTCTTAGGCGGTTATCCGCCCAAGCCTGGAAGTCTCGGGGCTTATTCGCCGCCTTCGACTTCCTTGCCGGTTTCCTGGTCAACGACCTTCATCGACAGGCGGACCTTGCCGCGTTCGTCAAAGCCCAACAGCTTGACCCAGACCTTCTGGCCTTCCTTGACCACATCGCCGGTCTTGGCGACGCGTTCGGCAGCCAGCTGCGAGATGTGGACGAGACCGTCCTTAGGACCGAAGAAGTTCACGAAGGCGCCGAAATCGGCAACCTTGACGACCGTGCCTTCATAGATCACGCCCACTTCAGGCTCGGCAACGATCGAGTGGATCCACTTCTTAGCGGCCTCGATTTCCTTGCCCGAGGACGAGGCGATCTTGATGGTGCCGTCGTCGTCGATGTTGATCTTGGCGCCGGTCTTTTCAACGATTTCGCGGATGATCTTGCCGCCGGTGCCAATCACGTCACGGATCTTGTCGACCGGGATGTTCATGACTTCGATGCGCGGGGCGAATTCGCCCAGCTGGCCACGGCTTTCAGTAAGTGCGTTGCTCATTTCACCGAGGATATGCAGACGGCCGTCCTTGGCCTGGCCGAGAGCGACCTTCATGATCTCTTCGGTGATGCCATCGATCTTGATGTCCATCTGCAGCGCGGTGATGCCGTCGGCGGTGCCGGCGACCTTGAAGTCCATGTCGCCGAGGTGATCTTCATCACCGAGGATGTCGGAGAGAACCGCGTAACGGTCGTCTTCCTTGATCAGGCCCATGGCGATACCGGCAACCGGCTTGGCCAGCGGCACGCCGGCATCCATCAGCGCCAGCGATGTGCCGCAAACGGTGGCCATCGACGAGGAGCCGTTGGATTCGGTGATCTCGGAGACCACGCGCAGGGTGTAGGGGAACTGGTCGGCAGACGGCATCATCGGGTGGATGGCGCGCCATGCGAGCTTGCCATGGCCGATTTCGCGGCGGCCGGGCGAACCTGTGCGGCCGGTTTCACCAACCGAGTAGGGAGGGAAGTTGTAGTGCAGCATGAAGGTGGCCTTGTAGGTCCCCGTCAGGCTGTCGACATACTGCTCGTCCTCGCCGGTGCCGAGCGTGGCAACAACAATGGCCTGGGTCTCGCCGCGGGTAAACAGCGCCGAACCATGGGTACGCGGCAACAGACCGACTTCGGAGGCGATCGAACGCACGGTCGACAGATCGCGGCCATCGATGCGGCTCTTGGTGTCGAGAATATTCCAGCGGACGATCTTGGCCTGCAGCGACTTGAACACGGTGCCGATATCATCGGACGAGAAGCGGGGCTCCTCGCCTTCTGCGGGGGCAAAATGTTCCTTGACCTTGGCCTTGACGGCGTCAACGGCATTGTAGCGTTCGGCCTTGTCGATGATCTTGTAGGCATCGCGCAGACCGGCTTCGGCAACGCCGAGCATTTCGGCTTCGAGCGCCGAATGATCGGGAGCAGTGAAGTCGCGCGGCTCCTTGGCGGCAGCTTCGGCGAGCTGGATGATCGCATTGATCACCGGCTGGAAGCCTTCGTGACCGAACATGACAGCGCCGAGCATGACTTCTTCGCCGAGTTCCTTGGCTTCGGATTCAACCATCAGCACGGCTTCCGAGGTGCCGGCAACGATCAGGTCGAGTGCCGATTCGGGCATTTCGTCGACATGCGGGTTGAGCACGTACTGGCCGTTGATGTAGCCGACGCGGGCACCGGCAATCGGGCCCATGAAAGGCACGCCGGAAATGGTCAACGCAGCCGAGGTGGCGACCATGGCGAGAATGTCGGGGTTGTTTTCCAGATCGTGCTGCAGCACGGTGATGATGATCTGGGTGTCGTTCTTGTAGCCGTCGGGAAACAGCGGACGGATCGGCCGGTCGATCAGGCGCGAGGTCAGCGTTTCGTTTTCGCTCGGACGGCCTTCACGCTTGAAGTAGCCACCCGGGATCTTGCCGGCGGCGTAGGTCTTTTCCTGGTAGTTGACGGTCAGCGGAAAGAAATCGCGGCCCGGGGTCGGGGTCTTCTGCGAGACGACTGTGGCCAGCACCACGGTTTCGCCGTAGGTGGCGATGACGGCGCCATCAGCCTGACGGGCAACCTTGCCGGTTTCCAGTGTGAGCGGACGGCCGCCCCATTCAATCTCGACCTTGTGGGTATCGAACATGTGTAGTCCTTCGTGTGCGGGCTTGTGGGCCCGGCCGCTTTATCGGCCGCGCGCTTCACTGTCCCGATTGTTATGGGCGCATCACGGGCAAGACAGCGGGAGGCTTTGTGACTGGTGGCCACCGGTAAAGGGTGGCGAAAGCATCCTGCAATCCTGCCCCATGACAGGCCATGTCGTATGTCCGTGACCGGGATTGCCGGTGCGACGGACGGTTAAGGCGCTTGGAGTCCGACCATCCGGCCGGATTGGCGTGCGCCTGAACGCCGCGGCCCCGCAAGGAGCCTTGGAATTGCAATGGCGGGCGAGGCAGTTGCCACGCCCGCCAGAAGCGATGTTAGCGACGGATGCCCAGACGGGCGATCAGCGCGGTGTAGCGCGCTTCGTCTTTACGCTTGACGTAATCCAGCAGGGACCGACGTGTGGACACCATGGTCAACAGCCCGCGGCGTGAATGGTTGTCCTTCTTGTTTTCCTTGAAGTGACCGGTCAGATTGTTGATCCGTTCGGTCAGAATGGCAACCTGGACTTCCGGAGACCCGGTGTCGCCTGGCTTGGTTGCATATTCTTCGATCAGCGCAGCCTTGCGCTCAGCAGTAATCGACATCTCAAATCCTTTCAGTCTGGATGGGAATGGCGCCCGCTGCCGGGATGTCGTCCAGCAAGGGCCTCGAAGTGTCACGCCAAAACTGCCCGTGAGGACAAACCGGGCGCAACGGCTGGGCTATAGGGCAATTTCTGCCCAAATGAAAGGGAAATGTAGCAAAACCGCTGGCAGCAGCTGACTCCGGCTATTGCACGCCGGAACAAGCGGGGCTTCAACAGCCGCGTTTGATGTAGGCATCCGGCACCGCCTCGATCCAGGCCACCGACCCGGCATCGTCTTGCGAGACATAGGGACCATCGGCAACGCAGTAAAACCCGTCGCGGAAACCGTCGAGATCGGATGTATTGAGCACCCGCGTGCCGGCGCCGCCGCCGACCATCGGCCCGCCCAGATCGGCAAGCTGGCCCTTGGCCGACATGCGGCTTTGGGTGCAGCCGAGAATGATGTACCAGCCGCAGCTCTCGGCATCCCAGCCCGGCTGCAAGGCGCGCGCGGGCGCAATGGCTGCGCTTGTCGCAAGAAGGGCCACGGCAGCAGCCAGACAGGTGTGTTTCATCACGTTCCCCTTTTGCACCGGAACGTGCCCCAGCACGGCGGCTGAATCAAGGTGCGAGTGCGACGAACCGGCTGACGGAAGGTGGCAGGGATTCGTGCGTGCCGCGCGGGTAATTTGCGGGGGCTTGCACAGGCTACGCTTGACAGGCAGGCAGCGCCCGGTCGATTTTCGGGCATACGACGATGAGCAAAAGGGAACCCACGGATCATGCCAGCAAGCAGACGAATGCGGCTCACCCAGCGCCATGTCGACCACGTGCACCGGCCGATCGACGATCCCGGGCCAAAGCTGCTGCCGGGGTTCCGCTCGGCCACTGACGATGACTACAGCGAAGCGGTCGCGGGCATGCTCTCCTCCCGCCCGGCGGGCGATTTCTGGCTGTTTGGCTATGGCTCGCTGATCTGGCGACCGGAAACCGCCTTTGAGGAAAAGCGCAAGGGTACCGCCGCCGGCTGGCACCGGCGGTTTTGCCTGGGGCCCGATTACCGCTATCGCGGCAGTCCGGAGCTTCCCGGATTGATGATGGCGCTTGATCGCGGCGGCCAATGCACGGGCATGCTCTACCGGCTTCCCGAAGCCGGACTCGAGCAGGAGTTGCACCGGCTGATCCGCAGAGAGCTGAGCCAGTTGCCCTCGGCGTTTCCGTGGCGATGGATCAAGGTGCGTACCGATGAAGGCCCGGTTCCGGCGCTGACCTTTGCCATGGACCGCAACAACGCGCGCTATGTGGCGAGCCTGCCCGACACCGAGGTCGCCGCGGTTCTCGCCAGCGCCTGCGGCTTTCGTGGCTCGATGGCGGAATATCTGTTTTCAACCGTCACCATGCTCGAAAGTCTGGGCATTCATGATCGCAAATTATGGCGGCTGCAAAGCCTGGTGGCCGATCTGATCGAGGCAAGGCTGAGCGCCTCGCGTTGATGTCGATGGGTTTATGGCGCCCGCGCACCCGCGCGCGCCAGCACAGGATCAGCTCTTGAACACCCGCCGTGGGTGAAACTCACCGCCGGCAACTTCGCCAATGGCAACCAGCGCACCGCGCGCAAAAGCGCAGGCATCGCCGGTGGCCACCGGCGCATCGCGGCCGCGCAGGATGATCGAGTTGCCCATTTTGAGCCGGTGCGCCTGATCATCGCTGATATCGATGCGCGGCAGGCTGACAAGCACCTCACCTGCAGGCACCAGAAAGGCATCGAGCCGGGCCAAACGCTCGGCCTCGTCTTCGATCTCTTCGAGCGCGACAAGTTCAGACAGCGGCACCATGGCCGATTCGGCAAAAGGCGCCACCATGGAGCGGCGCAGCGCCGATATATGGCCATAGCAGCCAAGGTCGCGACCGAAGTCGCGCGCAAGCGCCCGCACATAGGTGCCCTTGCCACATTCAACCTCGAACACGGCGTGATCGGCATCCGGGCAGCCCAGAAGGGTTATGCGATGGATCTCGACCTCGCGGGCGGGGATCTCCACCACTTCGCCGCCACGGGCCATGTCGTAGGCGCGTTCACCGGCGATCTTGACGGCGGAAAAAGCCGGCGGCACCTGTTCGATTACACCGGTATAGTCCGGCAGCAGCGCCTCAATGGCGGCACGCTCGGGACGGGTATCGCTTTCAGCCGTGACCTCGCCCTCGAGATCGTCGGTGTTGCGCTGTTGTCCCCAGGCGACAGTGAATTCATAGATCTTGCGGCCATCCATGACATAGGGAACAGTCTTGGTGGCCTCGCCGAGTGCAATCGGCAGCATCCCCGAAGCAAGCGGATCGAGCGTGCCGGCATGGCCGGCCTTGTCAGCCTTGAACAGCCATTTTATTTTCGACACCGCCTCGGTGGAGCCAAAGTCCCACGGCTTATCCAGCACCAACCAGCCGGAAACGGGCCGGCCTTTCTTCTTGCCGCGGCGTCCCATCTCAGGCGTAACCCGGCTTCTTGCGGTAGGTCGCAGCGGTCCTGGCAACGCTGCCTTCAGGCATCGGCTTTGTCGGCCCCTTCTCGCAATCGAGCGCGTAGAACCGCTTGGCAACCAGATAACCTGCGGCGACGGTCGCGCCATTCTCGTTGCTATACTTGTCGCCCAGTTTCTTGACGATCAGCCGTTCGATCCTGCCAAGCGGCGGCTCACCCTGTTCCATGGCATCGAGCAAGGCCGCCTCATTGGCCCGCGCATTGACGATAAGTTCAATGGCGCGCATTTCCGGGTCGGCGTGCGAGATTTCCTTCTTGCCTGCGTAGGGCAATCCGCTTTCGACGATCATCTCGACGATGGAAACGGCATCCTCGCTGTCGGCTGCCCGCATGCAATTTGCATAGAGCGTTGTCCGGGCCTCGGTGGACATGGCAGCAATCTTTTCCGAAGTTATGAGCGTTGCCATCTTATTTTTCACCGTCAGTGTCAGTGTTAAAGTCGGGGTCGAGATCGCGAGCGACCTCGGGTGAGCGCAACAGCGCGTCGATCTTGGAATAATTGTCAAAGCTAGTGTCGTCGCGGAATCTCAGTTCCGGCATATGCTTGAGCTGCCGTATCTGCGGGGTGATGCGACCGCGCAGATAACGCGCATGGCGGTTGAGCGCCTCGATGATAGCAGCATGATCCTGCTGACCCAGCGGCATGACATAGGCGGTGGCGATCCTCAGGTCCGGCGACATGCGCACTTCGGAGACCGAGACCACGGTATTTTCAAGCAGCGGATCGCGCACGTCTCCGCGCTGCAAGACCTGAGTGATGGCCGCACGGACCTGCTCACCGACGCGCAACATGCGCTGCGAAGGGGCCGAGGAACTTGGCTTGGGCATAAGTTTCCAACCGATTTTGCGGGCGCGAATGGCCCGGGCCGCCGTTGACGGACAGGAGCCCGGCGCCAGAAGCGCCGGGCATTGATCCAATCAGAGTGTGCGGGTGACGTGCTCGACGCGGAAGCACTCGATGACGTCGCCTGCGCGAATGTCTTCGTAGTTCTCGAAGGCCATGCCGCATTCCTGGCCGCCATTAACCTCGGCAACTTCATCCTTGAAGCGCTTGAGAGTCTTGAGCTTGCCTTCGTGAATGACAACGTTGTCACGGATCAGGCGGACGCCCGAGCCACGCTCGACCTTGCCTTCGGTAACCCGACAACCGGCAACCTTGCCGACCTTGGTGATGTTGAACACCTCAAGGATCTCGGCATTGCCGAGGAAGGTCTCGCGCCGTTCCGGCGAAAGCATGCCCGACATCGCAGCCTTCACGTCATCCACCAGATCGTAGATGATGTTGTAGTAGCGGATCTCGACGCCATCACGCTCAGCCGCGTCACGAGCCTGCTTGTTGGCACGAACGTTGAAGCCGATGATGGCGGCGCCCGAGGCTTCCGCCAGCGAGATATCGGATTCGGTGATCGCCCCGGCGCCGGAATGAATGATCCGGGCGCGGACTTCGTCGGTTCCGAGCTTTTCGATGGCGCCTGCAATGGCTTCGATCGAGCCCTGAACGTCGCCCTTGACCAGCAGCGGGAATTCCTGGCTGCCGGTATCCTGCAACTGGGTCATCATCTGCTCAAGCGAACCGCGCGAACCGCTCTGGCGGGCTGCCGCCTTGTCGCGGGCGAGCCGCTGACGGTATTCAGCGATTTCGCGGGCACGGCCTTCGTTTTCGACCACTGCAAAGCGGTCACCGGCCTGCGGTGTACCCTGAAGGCCGAGAATTTCGACCGGGAACGCCGGTCCGGCTTCCTTGACCTGTTCGCCGCGGTCATTGACCAGGGCGCGCACACGGCCCCACTGATCGCCGGCCACGAGAATTTCACCGGGCCGAAGCGTACCGGTCTGAACCAGAACGGTGGCAACCGAACCGCGACCGCGATCAAGCTTGGCTTCGATCACCACGCCTTCGGCAGTACGCTCGGGATTGGCCTTTAGGTCGAGCAGTTCGGACTGCAACAGGATGGCATCGAGCAATTTGTCGAGATTGAGATGCTTGGTCGCCGAAACCTCAACATCAAGAACCTCACCGCCCATGCTTTCAACAAACACTTCGTGCTGCAGCAGATCAGTACGGACCTTCTGGGCATCGGCGGACGGCTTGTCGATCTTGTTGATCGCCACGATGATCGGAACTCCGGCCGCCTTGGCGTGATTGATCGATTCAATTGTCTGCGGCATCACGGCGTCATCAGCCGCCACCACCAGAATGGCGATGTCGGTTGCCTGGGCGCCACGGGCACGCATCGCGGTGAAAGCCGCATGGCCCGGGGTGTCGATGAAGGTGATCAGCTGACCGTTTTTCTCAACCTGATAGGCGCCGATATGCTGGGTAATGCCACCGGCCTCACCCGAAACCACATTGGCGTCGCGGATCGCGTCGAGAAGCGAGGTCTTGCCGTGGTCGACATGGCCCATGATGGTGACCACCGGAGGCCGCGAAACCATTTCGCCGCCTTCGTCCTCGACATTGAAAATACCGAGCTCGACATCGGATTCCGACACGCGCCTGACGGTATGACCGAATTCGCCGGCAATGATTTCAGCAAGGTCGGCATCGATGATGTCGCCAGGCTTCATCATCTGACCTTCCTTCATCAGGTACTTGATCACATCGACTGACCGTTCGGACATCCGCTGTGAAAGTTCCTGAATGGTGATGGTTTCCGGCAACTGCACCTCGCGCATGACCTTTTCACGCGGCTCCTGCGCCATCGAGCGGCGCATTTTTTCCTGGCGGCGGCGCATCGCCGAGAGCGAGCGGCCACGAGAATTGCCGTCATCATTGAGCGCAGACGTGAGCGTCAGCTTGCCGCGACGACGGTCTTCCTCGACCTTCGGACGGGTAGGCTTGGGCGTTTCCGGACGCGTAACCTTGGCGCCGGGACGTGCCGGGGCTCCAGTACGCGCAGGCGCTTCGGCCTCATTCTCGCGACGGCGACCGCGGCCGGCATCTTCGGCCGGAGCAGGGGCTGTGGCATCGGCCGGCGCGTTGGCGGCGGCTTCGCGTGCTGCAAGCTCCTGCTGTTCAGCTTCCTTGGCAAGGCGGGCGTCTTCAATGGCCTGGGCCTTGGCGTTCTCGGCTTCCTCGACGGCGCGGCGGGCATCTTCCTCGGCGCGACGAATGGCGTCGGCCTCGGCGCGCTTGCGCTCTTCGACATCGCGGACGCGGCTGTCCTGCAAGGCCCGACGACGGGCTTCCATCTCGCTCGATGACAGCTGATTGAGCACAGCGCCACGCGGCGCCGGAGCCGGCGCTCTCACCGGTGCGGCTGGCCGCGGTGGTGGTGGCGGTGCGGCCACAGGTTTCTCAGCCACCGGCGCAGGCCGTGGCTTGAGGGTTACTGGCGGTACCGTGTTCTCGTCCTCGGGCCGGGTGACGCGACGCTTGCGCGTCTCCACCACCACCGCCTTGGTACGGCCACGGCCCATCTCCTGACGCACCATTCCCTGTTCCACAGAGGGGCGCTTCAGCGAGAAGGTCTTCTTGCCGGTAACACTGATTGTCTTGTCGTCTTTGCTGTCGCTCATTCCGTATCCGTTTCCGCGGAAGTCCTACCGCGCCCGTGCGCAATGGCTTCTTGATCGATAGCCCCCAGGCGTTGAAGCCCGTAGCCCGTTTTCAGTCCGTCCCCGCCTGGGGGTCGTTTCTGTAGCGCGCAAGTGCCTTTGCGCGCTTCATTACACCTTCTCCGGCCTGCCCTGCAAGCGCAGCGGCATGGATAAAAGCGCCGTCGCCGATGGCGCGTGTCAATTCGTCGGCGGAAAACAACCGAAACACCGGTATTTCCTCTTCCTTTTCACCCATCGCCTGCGCCGTATTGGCTTGCCGCAACTTGCGCACGCCATCATCGGCTGCGTCAGTCGCATGCATCAAGGCCAGCGCAGATCCGGACCTCACCGCGGCCTCGACCTTGCCTGATCCGGTGATGAACTGACCCGACTTGCGCGCCATGTTCATCATGCCCAGCAGACTGTCAACGAGCAGCCGCTCGACCATCTCGCCCAGATCGGGATCGACGGTCACTTCGGTCTTCAAGGCCCGGCCAAACAGCTTGCGCTTGATGGCCAGGTCAATCTTCTCGCGTTCCGCGGTCACCCAGCAGCCGCGTCCGGGAAGGACAAGGCGCAGGTCGGGAACAATGTTGCCGTCAGGGCCCGCGACGAAGCGGATCAAACCCTCGGGCTGGTCCCGTTCACGGGTGACGATGCACATTCGGTCGTTCACGGGTTCGATCCTGACCTTGTTCACACCCTTCCCCATGGCGACGCCAGACCTCAGGCGTCCTCGCCGTCCGCCCCGGTCGTTTCCGGCTGATCCGCTTCAGCGGTTTCAGTTGCGTTTTCAACGGCTTCCGCAATGTCTTCAGCAGCGACCGCGACCGCAGCCACTGCGGCTACTTCGCCTTCTGTGGTGCCTTCTTCTTCCGCTTCGGTCTCCTCGACCTCTTCAACCAGCAGCTCGTCCTCGGTAATCCAGCCTACCGCAAGGCGGGCCGCCAGGATCATCGATTCTGCCTCGGGTCGGGTCACATCCAGATTTGAAAACAGCCCCTCAAAGCGCTTGGTCTCGCCATCCTTGCGTTCGGACCAGCCGGTGAGATCGTCGACCGCACAGCCGGCGAAATCCTCGACGGTCTTGATTCCGTCGCCGCCGAGCGCAACCATCATCGCGGTGGTCATGCCGGGAACCGAGCGTAATTCGTCCTCAACTCCCAGTTCCGTGCGCTTGGCGTCAAGTTCAGCCTCGATCTTGTCGAGATACTCGCGGGCACGGGTCTGCAGTTCGCTGGCAGTCTCCTCGTCGAAGCCTTCGATGCCGGTGATTTCGCCGATCTCGACGTAAGCGACTTCCTCGACCTGGCTAAAGCCTTCGGAGGCGAGCACCTGGCCGACCATCTCGTCGACATCAAGCGCCTCCATGAACAGTGCCGTGCGCTCGTTGAATTCCTTCTGGCGGCGCTGGCTTTCCTCTTCCTCGGTGAGGATGTCGATGTCCCAGCCGGTCAGCTGCGAGGCAAGCCGGACGTTCTGGCCGCGACGACCGATGGCCAGCGACAGCTGCTCGTCAGGCACCACGACCTCGATGCGCTCGGCATCCTCATCCAGCACCACCTTGGAAACCTCGGCAGGCTGCAGGGCGTTGACGATGAAGGTGGCCGGCGATGGCGACCAGGGAATGATGTCGATCTTCTCACCCTGCAATTCGCCAACCACAGCCTGCACACGGCTGCCGCGCATACCAACGCAGGCACCGACCGGATCGATCGACGAATCATTGGAGATGACGGCGATCTTGGCACGGCTGCCGGGGTCGCGCGCGACCGAGCGGATCTCGATGATGCCATCGTAGATTTCCGGCACTTCCATGGTGAACAGCTTCACCATGAACTGTGGATGGGTGCGCGATAGGAAGATCTGCGGGCCGCGTTGTTCGCGGCGCACATCGTAGACATAGGCACGGACGCGGTCGCCATAGCGGAAGGCTTCGCGCGGAATGGTCTCGTCGCGGCGGATAATGCCTTCACCACGGCCGAGATCGACAATGACGTTGCCGTATTCGACACGCTTGACTGTGCCATTGACGATTTCGCTGATACGGTCCTTGAACTCGTCGAACTGCCGGTCGCGCTCGGCTTCACGCACCTTCTGGACGATCACCTGCTTGGCAGACTGGGCGGCGATACGGCCAAAATCCATCGGCGGCAGCGGGTCGGCGATGAAATCGCCAAGCTGGGCGTCGGGATTGCGGTCACGCGCCAGCATCAGCGGGATCTGCAGCGAATAATCTTCGGCGTGCTCGACGACTTCAAGCAGACGCTGAAGCCGGATCTCGCCGGTTTTGGCATTGATGTCGGCGCGGATGTTGGATTCCGATCCGTAGCGCGAACGTGCAGCTTTCTGAATCGCGTCCGCCATGGCGGAAATCACGATTTCGCGGTCAATGGACTTCTCGCGCGCGACCGCATCAGCGATCTGAAGAAGCTCAAGCCTGTTTGCACTGACTGCCATGTGTATCTCCATGTGTCGGCTCGCAACTACCGAGCCTGGTCTGGGTTGGGCCCGCGCGGCGGACCAGATCAAAGGCGCCCTGCCGGACGCCGCTAATTCTGCTTCAAACCTGATCGTCCGGCGCCGGCTCCGCGGCCTCTCCGGACGGGTCTTCCTCATTGGCGGCCGCTTTCGCAGCCTTGTCGGCGCGCAGCGACTCGCGAATCAATTCATCGGTGAGCACCAGCTTGGCTTCGGCCAACGCAGAAAACGGGATCACCGCCAGATTGTCTTCGCCATAAGCGGGCTGGTCACGCTCGACCGAAAACCCGGTATCGGTGACATCGCGGATGAAACCACGAAACCGCTTGCGGCCATTGATCAGAACCGACGCGTCGCAGCGGGCAAGATGGCCTTCCCAGCGCTCAAAATCGGACTTGCGCACCAGCGGCCGGTCGATGCCGGGCGACGAGACCTCAAGATGATAGGCCTTTTCCACCGGATCTTCCACATCAAGCACAGGCGAAATCGCACGCGAGGCAGCCTCGCAGTCCTCGACCACCATCGAGCCATCATTGCGTTCGGCCATGATCTGCAGGGTCAGGCCGTTCTGACCCGATAGCCGCACCCGCACCAGACGCATGTCCATGGCCTCGAGCACCGGCTCGATGATCTCGGCAATGCGGGCATCGACACCGGTCTCGGTGACCAGTCTCGGTTCATGGGGCGTTGTGGGTTCGTCGGTCATCGGACAGGTTCCGGCTTCTGGCTTGACTGGTCGACCGGCAACAAAAAAGAGCGGGTCCTCGCGGGCCCACCCTTGCTCGTAACGATCAAGAATTTGAACGTCTTCTAGCCTGTTTTACCCCGGCAGGCAAGGATAATCGCATCGCGAGCATGGCCGGCGCGCGGCGAGACAACCTTTCGGCAGCAGTGCCGTGGATCAGGCCAGTCGCTCGAATTCCAGATAACAGGGGGTGCGCCCCTCGCGAATGGCCTTCGCCTCATAGCGGGTGCCGGGCCAACCCGACCATGGCGCCTGCCAGTCGTCGGCCTTTCTGGCACGCCAGGCAAACTGCGGATGGGCGGCGAGACGGGTCAGTGTCCAGTTGACATAAGTATCGATGTCGGAGGCAAAGCAGAATACGCCGCCTGGCTTCAATACACGGGCGAAACGATCAAGATTTACCGTCGAGACGAAGCGGCGCTTCCAGTGCTTCTTTTTGGGCCAGGGATCAGGATAGAGCAGATCGATGTGATCGAGGCAGGCATCAGGCAGCCAGTCGAGCACCTGGGTGGCGTCATCGTCGTGCAGACGGATATTGGACAAACCTTCGGCGTCAATCGCGGTCAGCAGCTTGGCCATCGAATTGATGAAGGGTTCGACCCCGATGAAGCCGGTATCAGGCGCTTCCTGCGCCCGGTGAAGCAGGTGCTCGCCGCCGCCGAAGCCGATTTCAAGCCGCGTCCGGGTGACGGGCACCGGCCAGAGACTGGCAAGGGACGCAGGCGCCGGAACGCCAAGGTCGAGCCTGAGTGAAGGCAGCAACGCCGCAAGCGCTTCAGCTTGCGGCGTCTTGAGGGTTTTACCCTTGCGGCGGCCGTAGAAAGCCTCTGTGGCACGGCTGCGTCGTGGTGAATTGGTCATACGATGACAGCCTGCAAAACCGCGTTGATATCAGCCCTTGAGGGCTTCTTTCAGCGGCTTGACCAGATCAAGCTTTTCCCACGAGAACGAACCGTCGCGGCCAGCCTTGCGGCCGAAATGGCCATAGGCTGCGGTGCGGGCGTAGATCGGCTTGTTGAGATCGAGATGGGTGCGGATACCCCGGGGGGTGAGGTCCATCACCTTGGGCAACGCCTCTTCAAGAGCAGATTCGGAAACCTTGCCGGTGTCATGGAAGTTGACGTTGATCGACAGCGGTTGCGCCACACCAATGGCGTAGGCGAGCTGGATGGTGCAGCGGTCGGCGAAGCCGGCAGCGACAGCATTCTTGGCCAGATAGCGCGCGGCGTAGGCTGCGGAACGGTCGACCTTGGTGGTGTCCTTGCCCGAGAATGCACCGCCACCATGGGGCGCCGCGCCACCATAGGTATCGACGATGATCTTGCGGCCGGTCAGGCCGGCGTCGCCATCGGGACCGCCGATTTCGAACTTGCCGGTCGGGTTGATGTACCACTTGCAATCAGACGCGATTGCCAGACCATCGAGCGCCTCGCGAATATAGGGCTCGACAACTTCACGCACCTTGGCCGAATCCCAGCTGCCGTCGAGGTGCTGAGTGGACAGCACGATCGAGGTGATTTCCGAGGGCTTGCCGTCGACGTAACGCACAGTCACCTGGCTTTTTGCATCGGGGCCGAGCTTGCCTGCATCGCCTTCGCCCTTGTGGCGGGCGGTTGCGAGCAATTCGAGGATCTTGTGGCTGTAATAGATCGGCGCCGGCATCAGTTCAGGGGTCTCGTTGCAGGCGTAACCGAACATGATGCCCTGGTCGCCGGCGCCTTCCGAACCCTGATGGTCGGAGGCGTTGTCGACGCCCTGGGCGATATGGGCTGACTGAAAATGCAGCAGCACATCGATCTTGGCAGTTTTCCAGTGAAAGCCGTCCTGCTCGTAGCCGATCGACTTGATGGCCCTGCGTGCGGCCGACTTGAACTTGGCCGGGTTGATGACGTCGTCACCGGCCTTGTTCTTCTTGATCAGTGACGGCGGTACCCGGACTTCGCCGGCAATGACAACCCTGTTGGTGGTCGCCAGCGTTTCGCAGGCAACGCGTACGCTCCACGGATCAACACCGCCCTTTTTGGCCTCGCGGTAGACCAAATCTACGATTTCATCCGAAATACGGTCGCACACCTTGTCGGGATGGCCTTCGGACACTGATTCACTGGTGAAAAGAAAAGTCGAGCGTTCCATTACGGGCTCCATCATGTTGGCGTGGTCGAGCCTGTTTAGTGGTAACGCGCTATTCTGACAAGGTCAGAACGACATAACCATATCTTGATATGTCTTAAACTAGTGAATCGCCGCCGGACCTGGGAGGCCGCCCGACGGCGATTCGAATACTACAGCTTGGGCACGATCAGTCTGTCTCGGCTTCCGAACCAAGCGCCTTGACGAGATCAACCAACTTGCGGCGGACCTTCGGATCAACGATCTTGATGAAAGCCCTGTTGAGTTGAAGCCCTTCTGAAGAAGAAAGAAAATCAACGACGTAGTTGGAACTATTGGCTTCGGCCATTCCCGGCTGACTGGTCGCCGGGTCACTCGGTGCGTCTTCGAAAAAGAAACTCACCGGCACGTTGAGAATGGTGGAAATATTCTGCAATCGGCTGGCGCCGACGCGATTCGTTCCCTTCTCGTATTTCTGAATTTGCTGGAAGGTAATCCCCAAAGCTTCGCCAAGTTTTTCCTGACTCATGCCAAGCATTGTGCGGCGGAGCCTGATCCGGCTGCCCACGTGAATGTCGATTGGATTCGGCTTTTTCTTGTTTTCGATCATATACTTGTCCTGACAAGAGCCTGCGACTCTTTGGTTGATTTATCCCGCTTTGATTGCAGCCATTACGCCCGAGATGCACAGGAATGACAGACACCAAACCGACTACGGGAAGTGGGTTGACGGAAACAACTATGCAATTTTAGGGGTTTTCCGTCAATCAGAGCTGTATATTTTACTTCTTCGCGCAACCAACGCGAACAATATCATTGTGGCGATAATCAATCCAAAATTAAATTCTCTGCTTTTTACAGACCAGAATTGACCCTTGCGGGCTGGCAAAGCCACGTCGAGGACGCCAGAATCACCCAACGGCAAACTTGCAATTATGTTGCCAGCAGCATCGGTAGCGGCAGAAATACCGCTGTTTGCCGCCCTGACCATCGGCAAGCGTGTTTCAACGGACCGCAATTGGGCTTGGCGGAGATGCTGATAAGGCCCAGGCGTGAGCCCATACCAGGCGTCATTGGTCAGGTTGAGTAGCAGGTCACCACGGCCGTCCGGCAATTCGGAGAGCTCGGGGAAAATCGCCTCGTAACAGATCAGCGGCACGGCGCCCAAGCCACCTGGCAAGTCCAGCAGGCTGCGGCGCTCGGCGGCCGTGAATCCGCCAAAGGAATCAGCCACCGGCGACAAGCCGAAGCGCCGCAACATCGCTTCGAACGGGAGATACTCACCGAAGGGAACCAGATGGGTCTTGTCGGCAGAGCCGATGATCTGGCCTTCGTCATCAATCGCATAGATGGTGTTGTAATAACGCTCAGGCGCGCCGCCGATGCCATCCTCGCGGCGCACCGCACCCGTCACCAGGGTTTGCCCAACCTGCAGCATATCGGCGATCCGCGACAAGGCGCCGGGGTTCTCGGTCAGCAGGAACGGCAAAGCCGTTTCAGGCCAAATGATGTGGGTCGGCCGCAGTTGACCTTCGCGTGGTGCCAGGGCGCTCAGGCTCAGCAACCGCGAAAAGATCCGCTCACGCTCGGACGCATCCCATTTGGCCGACTGATCAATCGCTGGCTGGACGATGCGGATAATCGCTTCTTGAGGGGCTGCCTGGTCACCGCCCAGGCGTTGGAGCGACCACCAGCCATAACCCGCATGGGCCAAAAACAGCAATAACGCCAGAAGGATACCCGGCACCGCCGCACGCTTGGTGCCAATCAATGCGGGGGCAGAAAAGACAAACACTGTGAGCGCGGAAATACCATAAAGCCCAACAATTTCGGCGGACTGCATCAGTATCGGCGCCGGCATTGCAGCGTAGCCGATGGCGTTCCAGGGAAAACCGGTCAGGGCAAAGCTGCGCACCCATTCGGCCAGACCGAAGGCGGCCGACAGGGCGGCAATGCGGCCAAGCCCGTCCGACCACATCAGCCGCGCCACGGCGGTGGCCAGACCATAAAAGATCGCCAGCAACGCCGGCAACCCCAACACGGCCAACGGCAAGGCCCAGGCGAAACTGTCGGCCTCAACCAGAAGCGCATTGCCGAGCCACCAGAGGCCGGCCACGAAATAGCCCAGACCAAACCACCAGCCGGTAGCAAAGGCCGGACGCAGGCGGCCGAGCACGCCCGCATCAGCGGGCCCGCTGGCGCCATCGAGCAGCCAGACCAGAATCGGGAAGGAGACGAACAACACGGCAAAGAAATTGAAGGGTGGCAGCGCCAGCACAGAGATCGCGCCAGCGAACAGCGCCAGCGCAATGCGCCTTGCGCCCCAGCTCAACATGATTGATTCAGCGATCCGTTCCACGTTCACGCATCTCCCCGCCGTTATCCGCCGGTATGGCCGTAGCCTTGCTTGCCGCGCGAATCAGCCGCCGCATCCTTTCAAAAAACCGCTTCCCTGTCCGGCATCGTTCGCGGCTTTTTTTAAGGAACCGCGTGCATTACGCTCAATCTTGCGGCGCCTTGCGGGGAAGCCGCGCTGCCCGGCCATCAGAAATCCACTTAACCGGCGCGACAGATGTGTGCCGCGTCAGATCCCCGTGCCCAATGCGATGCCCGCGAACCGTCAGGCGCCCCAATTCACGCGACACCTGCGTCATCGGAATCAATCGCCTTTTTGTTGGGATGAGCTTCACCCCGACCTGGCCGCCGGCGTTCTGGGGTGCGGCGTTTACGGATGATGCGAACGCGCTTGACCCTACGCGGGTCGGCGTCGGTAACGTGGAATTCGAATCCGGGCAGACCCTGAACCACCTCTCCGCGCACCGGCACACGACCAAGCTCGGAGAAGATCAGGCCACCGATGGTGTCTACTTCCTCGCTCTGCTCGCGAATGTCGAAATCGGGTCCAATTTCCTTGGCAAGATCATCGAGCTCGGCCTTGGCGTCGACAATCCAGACATCTTCGCCAGTCTTGCTGATCAGCGTTTCGTCCTCGTCATCATGTTCATCGGCGATGTCGCCGACCACCATTTCGACGATGTCCTCGAGCGAAACGAGACCGTCGGTGCCGCCATATTCGTCGATCACCAACGCCATTTGAATGCGGTTGGCCTGCATCCGCTGCATCAGATCCGATGCCAGCATCGAGGCCGGCACGAATAGCACCTTGCGGGTGATGCCTGATTCCTGCAGCGTCTTGGTCAGGTCGACCCGGGAGAGGTCAATACCGTTGAGGGAGGTGCGCTTTTGCATCACTGCCGGGCTCTTGGCAGTGGATTTGCGCTTGGTGCGGCCCTGCTTGGTGATCCAGGCGAGCAGGTCGCGGATGTGAATCATGCCGCGCGGGTCATCGAGATTTTCGGCGTAAACAGGCATCCGCGACCGGCCTGATTCATCAAAGATTTCGAGCAGTCGACCCAGCGTTGTAGCCTGGTCCACCGCCTCGACATCGGCACGTGGAACCATCACGTCCTCGACGCGGACCTCGCGCAGACGCAAGATGTTTTGCAGCATGGCACGTTCATCGGGCGAGAACGCAGAATGCAGATCTCCGCCCGACAACAACGCATCGGTCAGGTCCTCGCGGAGTGACTCGCGATCGGAAGGGGGAAGAGCGCGCGCACAAGTCTATGCCAAAGGCCCATGCCGTTGCGCTCATCGGGCACTTGCGGCACGGGCACGGGTAGGTAACTGTCGGCATCTTCGTTCGATGAAGCGCTCGTGGCGCCTTGTGCGTCGTCGCCGGTCGTCGCCGGGGCATTGCTGTCTGTCATCGTCTCTTTATGGTCAAACCGGCTCAGTGTCGCCGTAGGGGTCAGATAGGTTAAGCGAAGTCAAAATGCGAGTCTCGATTGCTTCCATTTTCTCCGCATCGTCATTTTCGATGTGATCATAGCCGAAAAGATGAAGAAAACCGTGCACAACAAGATGGGTAATGTGGTCATCGACCGGTATGTCGAGCTCGCCAGCTTCGCGCTCGATGGTCTGGCGCGCCAGAATGATGTCGCCCAGCATTGGCCCCGGCTGTCCGCCGGGGACCAGCGGAAAGGCCGGAAACGACAGGACATTGGTGGGCTTTGACTGAGCGCGCCACTGGGCGTTGATTTCGGCCATCATCGCGTCATCGGCAAGAACCAGCGATACTTCAGGCGGCTCGACCGGGAACGGCTGGCCCTCGCGCTCGACAAGATCCTTGGCGGCGGCTTCAAGCGCAGTCAGCGCCAATGCCTCGATATGGTCGGGATCGCCCCACGCGCCCGCCTCAAGGGCAAGCGCCAGGCTGACCGCAGGCGCGCCTGACGGACCCGGACTCACCGGTCGCTGTCAGGTTTGGGGTGGTCGCGCCGGCCATAGGCCTCGACGATCCGCTGCACCAGCGGATGACGGACAACATCCACTTCGCGAAAGCGGCAGGTGACAACTCCGTCGACGCCCTCGAGATAATCCAGCGCCTCGACCAGCCCCGACGTGACGCCGCGCGGCAAGTCAACCTGGCTCGGATCACCGGTGACAATCATCCGCGAATTCTCGCCCAGACGGGTGAGAAACATCTTCATCTGCATTTGCGTGGTGTTTTGCGCCTCATCAAGGATGACGGCGGCATTGGCGAGCGTACGGCCACGCATGAAGGCCAGCGGAGCGATCTCGATGACTCCGGCAGTAATTGCGCGCTCGACCTTGTCGCCGGGCATCATGTCGTAGAGCGCATCGTAAAGCGGTCGCAGATAGGGATCGACCTTCTCTTTCATATCGCCGGGCAGGAAACCGAGGCGTTCGCCAGCCTCAACCGCCGGACGCGACAGAATAATTCGCTCGACCGACCCGCGTTCCAGCATCTGCGCGGCATAGGCGACAGCCAGATAGGTCTTGCCGGTGCCTGCCGGGCCGACGCCGAACACCAGCTCTGCGCGCTCCATCGCCCGCATATAGGCGTCCTGGGTCGGCGTGCGCGCCATTACGGTCTTCTTGCGGGTGGAAATCTGTGCCAGCGCCAGCTTGCCTTTGCGTTCAAGTGTCGGCAACACCAGCTGGTCGTCGGCGGCCAGTGCCATGCGAATGGCGCCCTCGACGTCGGAGCTGTCGAGATTGGCGCCCTTGAGCAAGCGGTCATAGAGGTGGTCGAGCGCGCGGCGGGCCTGATTGGTGGCCATCTCTTCGCCGCGCAGCGTCACGGTGTTGCCACGCGAACGGGCATCGACCTTCAGCTTTTGCTCGATCAGCGCCAGGTTCTGGTCGAACTGGCCAAACAGCTCGCTGGCGAGCCGGTTATTTTCAAAAGTAAGCGCAAGATGGGTCGTATCAGACGCGCCTGACGCAGGCGCCTCGGCTTTTGCCGGAGACAGGTGCTCAGCTGCCAAACGATCTTGCTCCCTTATTGCCCGGATTCAGCATTCCACGCGTTCCGCGAAAAGACTGCTCGAGTCGGTTTCTGTGATTCGCACTGAAACAATGTCACCGATTTTGCCGGCCTTTGCATCAACTATTACCGGTTGCAGCCACGGTGATCGGCCAACAATCTGGTGAGTGTTGCGTCCGGGTTTCTCCAGCAGAAGATCGACGGTCTTGCCCATGCACTGGCGACCGAAGGCGCGGGTCTGTTCGCTGAGCAGCGCCTGCAGCCGCGCCAGCCGTTCGGTCTTGACCGCTTCGGCGACCTGATCTTCCATCCCGGCGCCGGGCGTGCCGGGGCGGATCGAATATTTAAACGAGAACGCGGCGGCGTAGTTGACCTCGCGGATCAGATCCATGGTGTTCTCGAAATCGGCGTCGGTTTCACCGGGAAATCCAACGATGAAATCGCCTGAAAGGGCAATATCGGGGCGTGCGGCGCGGATCCGCTCGACCAGCCGGACATACTCATCGGCAGTATGGCGACGATTCATCGCCTTGAGAATGGCATCGGACCCCGACTGCACCGGCAGATGCAGATAGGGCATCAATTCGGGCAGATCGCGGTGGGCGGCGATCAGCGAATCGTCCATGTCGCGCGGGTGGCTGGTGGTGTAGCGAATGCGCACCAGGCCGTCGATTTCAGCGAGACGCCGCACCAGTTCGCCCAGACCCCATTCACGGCCGTCGGCGCCTTTGCCGTGCCAGGCATTGACGTTCTGGCCGAGCAGGGTGATTTCGCGAACCCCGGCATCGACCAGCCGCTGGGCCTCCTGAACGATCCGGTCAACCGGCCGGGAAACTTCCGCGCCGCGGGTATAGGGCACCACACAGAAGGTGCAGAACTTGTCGCAGCCTTCCTGAACGGTAAGGAAGGCGGCAACGCCGCGGGCGCGGATGGCCCGGGCCGAGGTGTTGGGCAGACCGTCGAACTTGTCTTCGGCAGGGAAATCGGTTTCCACCACGCGCTCACCCTGGCGGGCCTTGGCCAGCGCCTGCGGCAGCCGGTGATAGGTCTGCGGGCCAATGACAACATCGACCACAGGGGCACGGCGGATAATCTCCTGCCCCTCGGCCTGGGCGACACAGCCGGCGACGGCAACCATCAGGTCACCGCCCTCGGCGTTGCGCTGCTTTTTCAATTTGGCCAGACGGCCGAGCTGGGAATAGACCTTTTCAGCGGCCTTTTCGCGGATATGGCAAGTGTTGATGAGGATCAGGTCGGCGGCCTCGACCGTATCGACAGCCTGATAACCATCACCTGTCAGCGCGTCGCCCATGCGCTCGCTGTCATAGACGTTCATCTGGCAGCCATAGGTCTTGATGAAGACCTTGCGGGTGTTCGTCCTGGGCTCTGCGCCAGCCAGGATGGCGGATTCTGCTGTGGGGGGCACGTTTGTCATGGGGGGCTTTTAGACCTTATTGCACGGCTTGAAAATGGCCAATCAACGCGTGATTCTGCCACGCAAGGCAGCGGCGAGGCCGGCGCGCACGCGGGCCTCCATCAGGCGGGCGGTGGTTTTGCGATCTGTGCTCGCATCGAAGGCAACCGGATCGCCAAACACCACATCGACCTCCATCGCCCCCTGCCTGAGCACGCCGAGCAGATGCGGGCCGAGTGCGACATCCCCGGGCCAGGCGGCCAGTGGGCGATGGTAACGCCCCATAGCCACACCATGAATCCCGACATAGGCAATCGACACCGGCTGAATGTAGACCATCCCGCCTGGCGCATGGGCAAGGGCTGCACTGGCGGCGCCAAACAGCGAGGATTTGAACGGAAGCACCCGGTTGCCGTCCGAGGTGGTTCCTTCGGCAAACAGCACCACGATCTCGCCTGCCACAAGTCGGCTGGAGACATCGGAAATCTGCGCACCGGTCTTGCGGCGTTCCGCGCGTTCGATAAACACCGAGCGCTGCAGCCGCGCCAGCCAGCCGAACACCGGCCAGTCGCGTACCTCGGATTTGGCGATGAAAACCACATCGGCGACCGATCCGAGCACCAGGATGTCCTTCCAGGACGCATGATTGGAAACCAGCAGCAGCGGTCTTTCAGCTGCCAGGGCACCATGGGTGGAAACCTTGAGTCCCATCACCCTGCACATCACCCGGTGCCACCAGCGTGGCAACCTGCGCATTAGCGAAAGGCCCAGGCCGATCGCCATCAGTTGCACCGGCAGCAGGGACAACGTCAGCAACACGAAGGCGAGCAGGACGAAGCCTATGCGCAACGTCGCGATCATGGCCGAGGCAGAAACGGGAAATAGTGGCCGGCATTCACCATGGCGATGGCTTCACCGCTCGTCGCCCTTGAGCGGGACGCCGTAGAGCTCAAGCCGGTGGTCAACCAGGCGAAAGCCGTGTTCGCGGGCGACCCGCTCCTGCAGGGCTTCGATTTCCGGCGAATGAAATTCGATCACCTGACCAGTGCGCAGATCGATGAGATGGTCGTGGTGCTCTTCCGGTACAGTCTCGTACCGCGAGCGGCCGTCACGAAAATCATGGCGCTCGATGATGCCGATATCTTCAAACAGCTTGACCGTGCGGTAAACGGTGGACATCGAGATGCGCTGATCGACCAGCACGGCGCGCCGGTGCAATTCCTCGACGTCAGGATGGTCATCGGCGCCGTCGAGCACACGGGCAATGATGCGACGCTGTTCGGTCATGCGCATGCCGCGCTCGACGCAGCGGTCTTCTAGGGATCTTTGTTCGTCCATAACCTGCCCCGCCGGTCACAAGCGTGAGGAGTGCCGCCGCCATTCAAACAGGCGGCTTGTTGGGGGACTAACGAAGATCGTGGCGCATGACAAGCGCCGTCGTGCGCTGAGCCCCCTCCTGCGCATAATAGGCGCGGCGCTCTCCTACCTTGGCAAAATCCAGCTTGCGGTATAATTCAAGCGCGGCAAGGTTGGTTTCGTCGACTTCCAGGAATATTTCCTCGGCATCGCGCCGCACCGCCTCCTGCATGGCGCTGCGCATCAACCGCCAGCCCAGCCCCGAGCGCCGGTATTTGGGAGAAATGCCGATCGACAGGATTTCGGCCTCACCCGCAGCTTCGCGGCCGAGCACAAATCCGGCCGCCGCATCGCGGGCGCGGCCTTCCGGACAGGCGAGAAACCCGAACACGGCCGGTTGCGAAATCAGACTTTCAAACTCGCCATCGCCCCAGCCATGTGCAAAAGCCTCACCGTGAATCCGCGACATGGTGTGCGCGTCCTTTCGTTCGGCGGCCAGAATCAAATATTCGGGGGAGCGGGAGAACAGGCTTAACACCATCGGCTAGACAACCTCGTGCGGCAGCGCAAAGCCGGTCTGCGGCTTGGCGTCGGCGTCGCGCAGATACCGCGGCTCGGGCGGATTGCTCCGGGGGTCAAGGTGGGAGGCGAGCCGCGCCACATCGGCGATCGCCGGCGCGGAACTGTCGCCAATCACCCGTGAAGCCAGCGAGGCATCTTCAGCGGCCAGAAGCGCGGCGCCGCTGCCCAGCAGCCAGACGCCGGTCCGTGCGGCTTCGACTGCAGCCTCATCCGGGGTCCATTCGGCAGCCGAACTGGTAATCTGGCCATCGGCGCCCGCAATCAGCGCCCAGACGCGGTCGCGGCGGGCGTCGAGTACGGCCATAACCGGCGCGGTTTTGGCGCGGGCGGCCGGAATGGCGATGGCTTCGAGCGAGCCGACGCCGACCACCGGGACGGCGTTGGCGAGCGCAAGCCCGCGGACGAAGGCAACGCCGACACGGATACCGGCAAACGAGCCGGGGCCAATGGTGACGCCAAGCCGTTCAACCTGAGAAAGCGTAACGCCAGCGTCATCAAGAACCGTCTGGAGGATGGCCGGAAGCTGCTCGGCATGACCGCGCCCGATCTCCGGGCTGGCTTCGGCGACCACACGATTTTCCCCACCCTGATAGAGAGCGACGGAACAAAACCTTGCCGAACAGTCGATTGCGAGCGTGAGCACGTGACATCCATTGCATCGCGCCGCGCGAGAACCGCGCGGCGTCACCGTGTCATGCTTTTAGAAGCAGCAGAAGCTGGGGTAAAGAGCTTGCAGGATCAGAGGACGGCTTCCACTTCGCGCACTTCCGGCACGAAATGCTTGAGCAGGTTCTGAATGCCGTGCTTGAGCGTGGCTGTCGAGGACGGGCAGCCGGCGCAGGCGCCCTTCATGTGCAAGAACACCTTGCCATCGCGGAAACCGCGGAAGGTGATGTCACCGCCATCCTGGGCGACGGCCGGGCGGACCCGGGTTTCGAGCAATTCCTTGATGGTGGCGACAATGGTCTCGTCGCCAGCTTCGAAGAATTCCTCGCCGGTATCCTCGGCGGCGTCATTGCCGGTCGACAGAATCGGCGCGCCAGACATGAAATGCTCCATGATGGTGCCGAGAACAGCCGGCTTTATATGCTGCCAATCGGGCCCATCCTTGGTGATGGTGACGAAATCATAGCCGTAGAAAACCCCGGTTACGCCGGGAATTTCAAACAGCTTGGCGGCCAGCGGCGAGACCTTGCCGGCCTCGTCAGCGTCGCGGAAATCGGCGGTGCCGCTGTCCAGAACCACCTTGCCGGGCAGAAACTTCAGGGTCGCGGGGTTGGGCGTGGATTCGGTCTGAATGAACATTTTCGGGTCTCCCGCCCGACACCATGCCGAGCCAGTTTAGAATTCTTCAAAACAAGATAAGCCTCGTCGGGCCGCGGATCAAGGGTAGATATTGCCTGACGTGTGCCACGAGCAGCGGAAATTTTCTAACTCAGGGCGTCGATCTCGTCATCGGAGAGCGCATCTGGAATAACGGTTACCGGAATCGGGAACGCGGCCCCCCGCCCGGCAATCGACGCCACCAGCGGGCCGGGTCCATCCTTGGCCGACCCGGCAGCGAGCACCAGAATGGCGATATCCTGATCTTCCTCGATGACGGCGTGGATTTCCTCGGTGGTCTTGCCCTGCCGAATCACAGTTTCCGGATCAATCCCGATTATCTGGCGCAATTTCTCGCTGGCCTTGGCCAGTGTCGCCTCGGCCAGTTCCATTGCTTCGGCGCGCATGATTTCCTCAACCCCGAGCCAATGCTGGAAATCGCCGGGTTGGATCACATAGACCAGCACCAGCCCACCGCCGGAATTATAGGCTCTCATCCCGGCGTAACGCATCGCGCGTTCGCATTCGGGCGTGTCGTCGATCACGGCCAGGAATTTGCGCCTGTGGCCAGCTTCGCGTGAGCGTCTACGTGATACCATTGCGCGACCATGCCATTACAGACCTGTTGACGGCAAGACCGTTTTTAGGGCGGTTAGACAAAACCGATAATCTCGCGGACATCGGCCATGGTCTTCTCTGCAATCGCATTGGCGCGCTGCGAGCCATCCTTGAGGATTGCGTCGATATGGCTCGGGTCCGCCATCAACCGTTGCATCTCGGTGGTGATCGGTTCGAGCACGCTGACAGCAAGGTCGGCCAAAGCCGGCTTGAAGGCGGCGAATTGCTGGCCGCCATACTCGTCGATGACATCCTGGCGGCTGCGGTCACTTAGCGCCGCGTAGATGCCTACCAGGTTTTCGGCTTCCGGACGACCCTTGAGCTCGTCGAGTGTATCAGGCAGCGGCGCCGGGTCGGTCTTGGCCTTGCGGATTTTCTTGGCGATGGTATCGGCGTCGTCGGTGAGGTTGATGCGCGACAAATCGGACGGCTCCGATTTCGACATTTTCCTTGTGCCGTCGCGCAGGCTCATGACCCGCGGTGCCGGGCCCTCGATCAGCGGTTCGGTCATCGGGAAGAAGCCCGACACCTTTTCCTCGCCGACCATCATCTCGACGCCGAGCCCGGCTGCCTCGATGCGCTTGGAAAAATCATTGTTGAATTTCTGGGCAATGTCGCGGGTCAGCTCGAGATGCTGCTTCTGGTCGTCGCCGACAGGCACATGGGTGGCGCGGTAAAGCAGGATGTCGGCGGCCATCAGGCTCGGATAGGCCAAGAGTCCGAGCGAGGCGTTTTCGCGATCCTTGCCGGCCTTGTCCTTGAACTGGGTCATCCGGTTCATCCAGCCGATGCGGGCGACGCAATTGAAGATCCAGGCGAGTTCCGCATGGCCGGAAACGGCGGACTGGTTGAAGACGATGTGCTTGACCGGATCGATGCCGGAGGCAATGAAGGCGGCGGCGATCGAGCGGGTCTGTCCCTTGAGATCGTCATGAACCAGCTGCGCCGTGATCGAGTGCATGTCGACCACGCAGAAAATACAGTCATGCTCGTCCTGGAGCGTCACGAACTTGCGGATGGCGCCGAGATAATTGCCCAGATGCAGATTGCCGGTGGGCTGGACGCCGGAAAACACCTGCGGTTTGAAAGTGGCGGTCATGACATGCTCCTGACGGGCTTGTGGAGGGCCCGGATACCTCGTTGAAATCGGGCGGGGTTATGCGGGCGGGAAGCGCCTGCGTCAAGAGCGGCGCCAGCAGTCGGAGCTGCGGCAACCAACAGATAAGATAGTGCTCAGGAGCGTTTGCGACGTCTGAACAGCCGCGCGAACTCGGCCCGGTCGAGTGCGCCGGTGAGGAAGGCAAAGCTGAAATAGACCGCGGCACCCGCCACCACCGTCAGCAGCACCGAGCCGAGCCGAACCAGCAGCGTCGCATCGAGCAACAGATGCGGGAAGTTTTCGCCGATCCACCATAGAACCGCCCCCATCAGTGCCGAACCGACCAGAATCAGCGCCACCCGGCGGATGGTCAGCGGGGATGGCCGGAACAGGTCACGCGCAAGCAGCCGCTGCCCAAGATAGAGCGCCTGCAGCCAGCCGGCGAGACTGGTGGCGATGGCGATTCCGGTGACGCCGAGACGGGGAAACAGGATCAGGCTTCCGGCAATGTTGATGACCACCGAGACCATCGAGGCCAGAAGCGGTGTGCGCATGTCCTCGCGGGCATAGAAGGCCGGCGTGAAGATCTTGCTCAGCACGAATGACGGAAGGCCAATGGCAAACGCGGCAAGCACGCTCGCCGTGAGTACCGTGGTCTCGCGGGTAAAGGCGCCACGTTCGAACACCAGAGCGATGAAGGGTTGCGGCAGCAATGCCAAACCGACAGCAGCGGGGACGGTGATCGCCAGACCGAATTCGAGGCTGCGGTTTTGCAGATGCTGGGCTTCGCGGGTATCGCCGGCACCGAGCGCACGCGACAATTCGGGCAGCAGCACGACGCCGATGGCAATACCGATGACGCCAAGCGGCAGTTGATTGAGACGGTCGGCATAGTTGATGACGGCGATGGCGCCATCCTGGGCCGAGGCGATTATCTGGCCCACCAGCAGATTGATCTGGGTAATGCCGCCGGTTACCGCCGCCGGCAGCGCCAGCCACAACAGCCGCTTGACGGCGGGGGTCAGACGCGGCCGCACCGGAGCAAGGGTGAAGCCTTCGCGGCGCAGAGCCCAAACCAGCAGACCGAGCTGAAGCGCACCCGAAATGGTTACCGACCAGCCCAGAACCTCGCCGATATTGGCCTGCGACAGTGCGAGGTAGCCCGACATGATCAACCCCGAGACGAGCACGATGTTGAGCAGCACCGGGGCAAGGGCTGCGAGAAAATAGCGGCGCAGCGAATTGAGGATGCCGGCCATCATGGCGACCAGGCTCATGGCCGCCAGATAGGGAAACATGATCCGCGTCAACAGCACGGTGAGATCGAATTTGGCCGGATCATCGGCAAATCTCGGCGCGATCACGGTGGCAACCAGAAACGGCATGAAGATCATCGCCAGCGCACTGAGCACCACAAGCGACAGCACCAGCACGGCCAGTACCTGTTCGGCGAATTTCCTGGCCGCCAGCGGCCCGCCAGCTTCGATCTCCCGGGCAAACAGTGGCACGAAGGCCGCATTGAAGGCGCCCTCGGCAAACAGCCGGCGAAACAGGTTGGGAAAACGGAAGGCTGCATAAAACGCGTCAGCCACCGGCCCCGCACCGAGAAACGAGGCGATCATTGCCTCGCGCACGAAGCCGAGCACGCGGCTTGCCATGGTGGCGCCGCCAACGCTTGCAAATTTCTTGATCAGACTCATGCGAACGACAGCTTTCTCATGCGGGGCGCGGCCGCGCCGGGTGCTGTGCGGCGCGATCATGCCGGGGGGCATGCGGTCGCGCACTTCGTCTTCTTCCTTGGCCAGTACTGCCTTGAGGCGTGCGGCAATGTTGTTCTGCCGGTTTTCGTTGGTGATCTTCTGGCCGACGAGGTCGCGCACATAGAAAGTATCGACCACCTTTTCGCCGAAGGTGGTGATATGCGCCGAGGCGATATCGAGCGACAGATCAGACAGCACAGAGGCCACTTCCGAAAGCAGGCCCGAGCGGTCGAGACATTCGATCTCGATCACCGTGAACTTGTTCGAGAGCGCGTTGGAGAGGTTGACCTGCGGCTTGACGGTAAAGTGCCGGTTCTTGCGCTTACCGCGTGACTTGCGAGCGATCACTTCGGGAATATGGGTCCTGCCCGCCAGCACATCCTCGATCATCCGGCCGATCGAGGCGGCGCGGCGCAGCTCGTCCTCGTCATCGGGCAATTCGCGGTTGATCAGGATGGTGTCGAGCGCGCGGCCGTCCGAGGTGGTGAACACCTGCGCGTCGGCGATATTGGCGCCGGCGGCGGCACACGCGCCGGTGACAATCGACAGCAGCCGCGGATGATCCGGCGACAGCAGCGTGATCTCAGTGATGGCGTGGAACGCGTTGGTACGCACCATGGTCGCCAATTGCTTGCCGTCCCTGTCGGCATCGCGGATGAAATGGGCGTGGCGCAGCTGCTCCTCCAGCGTCACTGCGAGCAGATAGGGCTCGTAATGCAGCTTCAGATAGGAGGCGCGCTCGACCTCGTCCCAGTCGGCCAACCCCTCCGACAGGGCCTCCAGCGCCTGGGCCGAGCGCTGCTTGCGTGAGACTTCGGAAAAGCCACCTGACAGCATCAGCTCGGTTTCGTAATAGAGTGTGCGCAGAAGCTGACCCTTCCAGCCGTTCCAGACCCCGGGGCCGACGGCGCGGATATCGCAGACCGACAGCACCAGCAGCATTTTCAGCCGCTCGAGCGAGCGCACCTTCTCGGCGAAATCGGTGATGGTCTTGCGGTCGTTGAGATCGCGCGACTGGGCGACCATCGACATGGTCAGATGTTCCTCGATCAACCAGGCCACCAGCTCGGTCTGGTTGGCCGACAGGCCAAGCCGCGGGCAGACCTTGCGCGCCACCTTGGCGCCGGCAATGGAATGGTCTTCCGGCCGTCCCTTGGCGATGTCGTGCAGGAAGGCCGCGACATAGAGCACCTCGCGTTCCTCGATGCCGGGAAACAGCTTGGAGGCGAGCGGATGCTCGCGGCTGTCTTCGCCCTTGTCGATGCCCGACAGCACCGAGACGGTGCGGATCAGATGCTCATCGACGGTATAGTGATGATACATGTTGAACTGCATCATCGCGACGATCTTGCCGAATTCGGGCATGAACTTGCCAAGCACGCCGGCCTCGTTCATGCGCCGGAGGATGATCGCGGGGGTGCGCTTCGATGTCAGGATAGACATGAACAACCGGTTGGCTTCCTCGTCATTGCGCAGATCGGCATTGACCAGCCTGAGCGAACGGGTGACCCGCTTGAGCGCATCGGGGTGGAACTCCAACTCGCGGATATCAGCAAGGTGAAACAGCCTGATGATGTTGACCGGGTCGCGCTTGAAGACATCGGCATCGGCCAGGTTGATGCGGCCCTTGTCCTCGAGAAAATCGAGCGTTCCGGGGATCTTGCGCGGACGGTTGGCAAAGCGGCTGATGACGCCGGTCAGGCCCGGCGCCTGCTTGGCCTGCTGGTCCTCGAGACCGGCACAGAAGATGCGGGTGAGGTCGCCGACATCCTTGGCGACCAGGAAATAGTGCTTCATGAAACGTTCGACGGCGGACAGGCCGGGGTGGTCCTGGTAGTCGAGGCCGGCGGCAATGTCGCGTTGGATGTCGAACGACAATCGTTCCTCGGCCTTGCCGGTGAGGAAATGCATGTGACAGCGCACTGCCCATAAAAAATCCTCGGCCTTTTCAAAAAGGTTGAACTCGCGCCGCGACAGCACACCGAGGCCGACAAGCTCCTTGGTATCGCGGATATGGTAGAAATACTTGGCGATCCAGAACAGCGTGTTGAGATCGCGCAAACCGCCCTTGCCTTCCTTGACGTTGGGTTCGACCAGATAGCGGGTGTCGCCGGCCTTGCGATGGCGCTCGTCGCGTTCGTGCAGTTTGGCGGCGATGAATTCGGGGCCGGTGCCCTCGACCACCTCCTTTTCAAAACGCTCGCTCAGATCATCAAACAGCGCCTGCGCGCCGCACAGGAACCGGGCTTCGAGAATGGCGGTGCGAATGGTCATGTCGGAGCGCGACAGCCGGATGCATTCATCAACATTGCGGGTGGCGTGCCCGACCTTCAGCCCCATGTCCCAGAGGATGTAGAGAATCCACTCGACCACCTGCTCGGTCCAGGGCGTCTTCTTGTAGGGCAGCACGAACAACAGGTCGATGTCCGAGCCCGGCGCCAGGGTTCCGCGGCCATAGCCGCCGACCGCCGTGACGGTCATGTGTTCCGAAACCAATGGATTCTCGACCCGGTAGACGTGAATGCTGGCATAATCATACAGCGCATCGGTGATGACATCCTGAAGATGGCAGATACGCTGGGCGCAGAGCGTGCCGCCGCCATCTTCGGAGAGCATGGCGCGAGCGCGGGCGCGCCCCTCGATGTTGACGCGTTTGGCCTCGGCGAGCAGTTCCTGGCGAGCTTCGCTGCTGGCGCCGCCATGCTTTTCGGCGATGGCATTGAAACTGCCGCGCAGCACCGCGGGATCGACGATCTCGTCAAGGCGGAGGCGGTCATCAACGTGTTTTTGCATTCATGCGTTCCTGGCAAACGGTCTTGGCGGATACCCCCGGAGACCAATCCCGACGGATGGTCCCGGGCACCCGCAGATGGTTCGGGCCTGGCGGGCTGCTATAACCTGTTTCGCCGTTTTGCGACACCCTCGGCGTCAGGACACCCCGGTTCAGATGGTGATCCGTTCGATGAACCAGTTGGTCAGCCGGATCCAGACCTCGTCCTTTTCCGCCGCATCCTCGACCCCGTGCTCCATGTTGGGGTTGTCGTTGACCTCTATGACAAACACACCATCATCGGTCTCCTTGAGATCAACGCCATAGAGCCCGTCGCCGATCGAGCGGGCGGCGCGCAGGCCGGTGTCGAGCACCAGTGGCGGCACCTGCGCCAGCGAGAAGGATTTGAACCCACCCTCCAGCGGTTTACCGCCGGTGTCGTGCTTGACGATCTGCCAGTGTTTCTTGGCCATCAGGTATTGCACGGCAAACAGCGGCTTGCCGCCGAGCACGCCAATACGCCAGTCAAACGTGGTCGGCATGTAGGCCTGGGCGATCAACACCTCGGAATCGGTCAGCCAGGCACCAGCCAAGGCCTTCAGTTCAGCCATCGAGCCAACCTTCTTGACCCCGCGCGAGAACGAGGAATCGGGCACCTTGAGCACCATCGGAAAGCCCAATTGGTCGGCGGCGCGGGTAAAATCCTCCGCGCCGATCAGCATCACCGTCGCCGGGACCGGAATGCCGTTGGCGGCCATCAATTCATTAAGATAGACCTTGTTGGTGCAGCGGATCATCGACACCGGGTCGTCGATCACTGGCATGCCTTCCTGCTGGGCACGGCGGGCGAAACGGTAGGTGTGGTTGGAGATCGAGGTGGTTTCACGGATGAACAGCGCATCGAACGTGGCAAGCCGCGGCAGGTCCTTGCGGCCGATCGGTTCGACCGCCACCCCCATCCGTGCGGCGATCCGCGACCAGTGCTTGAGACTGTCGATGGAGGATGGCGGCAGCGCCTCGTTGGTATCAACCAGCGTGGCGAAGGAATAGCGCGCCGGGGCTCGGGCCTTGGCGTCCTTCCAGTGTCGCGCGGTGTAGCGCGCCATGGCCTCGAAAAACCGCTCGCGGTCGGGCGCATCGAGCTTGGTTGTCGACTGCAACGCAATCCGCGGGATCGATAGCCATGTGGCCCCGTGCTTGATGGTGACTTCGAGCACCGGGGCGCGGAACCAGTCAAACAACAACCGGCAGAAGCGCTCGAAGCGGGCATCGCCGCTGGTACCGAAAAACACCCTGAGCCGCACCGGTGCCGGATCGTCATCGGTGGCCGAGACGCATTTGTTGAGCACGTCCTCGAGCTCGGGAATGGCATTTTCATAGAGCTTGCGGGCGGACAGATCGATGATGGTCTCAACCGAGGGAATCACCCGCTGTCCACGCGCGGCGGCCAGCAGCGAGGCGTAATAGCCGCGGCTCTGGTAGCTATAGGAACGCGACAGGTTGATGATGTTGGGCCGTGCACCGCGGAACATCTCCGGCTGGGCAAGATAATCGCGGGTGCCGAGCACCTTGTGGGTGGTGGCGGCGTGATCGAAGCCGGCAAGCGCGGAGGCGATGATAACCCAGTCAGACATCGGGCAGATTTCCCTTGATGAGAACGGCGGCGCGCAGGCCGGAGCGGCCGAAACGGGCGATACGATCGAAAACGGCGTAGGGGACGGGGATATTGGCGGCGTCGGCGGCGGTTTCCCCGACTTCGTCTTCTACCCAGGGATCATGGACAAAGATGTGGCGACCATCATCACCATGGGCCAGCACCCAGTGGGGAACCTTCTTGCCCATCATCAGATAACCGCTGACGAGAATCAGCGCGACATCGCCGCTGTCGAGCCGGTCGCGCAGCCAGTCGAGCGTAAAGGCTTCGATGTGGACCGGGATTCTGTCTTCGGCGACGCGGCTGCGGAAATCGGTCTGCGCCAGTTCCATGACCCGGCGCTTTTCCGGGTCACGCACGGTTTCAAGAAACAGCATGTCCTCGGTCGAACACCAGACTTCAGGCTCAAGCCCATGGGCGCGGGCGACGGTGGCAAGGCCAAAAGGTTCGCAGCCGCCGGGGCCGGAGAGCATGAACACGGTAGTGGCCTCACGCCAGAGCCTTATTTCCCACACCGGATCGAGAAACGCGGGCGACTTGAACCGAGCAAGCGCCATCAACAGGCAGGCCGAACCGCAGGTAAAATCCGCGGTCTGTTCGTAAAACGGGGTATCGACCTCGGGCGTCTGGGACCCGCGCAGCAGCTTTTCAAACCGCAGTGCTGCGCTCGCGTCCTCATAGTAATCATCGTGGCGGCCGATGTAGCGATAGCCGGCGGCCTTGTAGAGCGCGATCGCGGCCTGATTGTCCTCGCGCACCTCGAGCCTGAGCAGGATCCGGGCATGTTCCATGGCGGCGGCTTCGGCAGCGGCGAGCAGCGCCTTGCCGTAGCCCTTGCCAGCCTGATCCGGCGCCACGGCGAGCGAATAGAGCCGCGCCAGCGCAGCGCCGGCACGAAACAGGATCATGGCGTAACCGCAGACCTGCCCCCCTGTCTCGATGACAAGCGTTTCGGCGGTCGGCCGGTCGATCAGCGTACGGAACGAGCGTCGGGAAATCCGGTCGGTAGGAAACACCGCGTTCTCGATTGTTTCGAGCGCGTCAATATCAGCCGGGACGGCAGGGCGAATCCGCGGTGCGGACATGGGAAATCCGGACAAATTTGGAGGGTTGCGGCCATCCGCAACGCGCCTCTCAAGCGCCCGAATCATGGCTGATTTGTGTCGCTCTGTCACCGGCTATTATGCGGCCTCCGTCAGCATCCGAAAAGCGTGAATGGTTGACCTGCAGGCCGGCCGTCCCCACATGCTTCAGGGCCGCCCGGCACCGCCGAAACCCAGGTTCCGGCCGGTGTTTTTTGACGGCCGCAGCGTTGATGGAGAAAGCCGGTAATGATCATCGAAGCCGCCCGGATGGGCGCATCCAACCTGTTGTCGCCAGCTTCGCGGTCGGTGCTGTTCAAATCACTTGGCCTGACGGTGCTGCTGCTGGCCGGGCTGTGGTTCGGACTTGGCGAGCTGTTTTCGCTGGTCGCCATGCCCTGGCTCGACGCGTTCCTGCCGGGATTGCCGGACTGGGCCGGTTGGGCCGGCACGATCGCTGCCATCATCGCCGGGGTCGGGCTGGCGCTGGTGCTGGCGCTGTTTGTGGCGCCGGTGACGGCGGTGATGGCCGGGCTGTTTCTCGACGAGATCGCCGAGGTGATCGAGACCCGCGACTATCCGCACGACAAGCCGGGACGGGCAATGCCGCTGGGCGAATCAATCCGCCAGTCATTGGGATTCTTGCTGGTGGTCGCGTTCGGCAACCTGCTGGCGCTGTTGCTGCTCTTAGTGCCGGGCATCAACCTGGCGGCATTCTTCCTGGTCAACGGCTATCTGCTGGGGCGGGAATTCTTCGAATTCGCGGCAATGCGGTCGATGAGCCCAGTGGACGCCAAACGGCTGAGGTCACGCCACAGCACCACCGTGTTCTTCGCCGGCCTGATCATCGCCGCCTTCCTGTCTGTGCCGCTCTTGAACCTGCTGACCCCGATGTTTGCCGCCGGTATGATGGTGCATCTCAACAAGATGATTGCGGCGAAGGCGGTTGGGGCGCGGTGACCGGGGAGTGTTGGGGCGAAGCCGATTAGGAGAAAATGCTGTTTGACCGCCATGGGTGGTGGGTAGAGGTCTTTGGGCGCGTGGGGATTGAAAGTCAGCTTCCGTTCGCAGTTGATAGGAAGCTGTCTATGGGCCCCAGATGCCCGGCTCACACCCAGAATGCTGTGAAGTGAACAGGGGCAGGTCCCGCCCGCAACACCCTGCATAAACAGCGCGGCGCGTTGAAGGACTATGTTGCAAATGCAGCGGTCATGCGGCGAAAGAGAACGTGCAGAGGTCCAGTGTTGATGGAAATTCACACTCAATACCGCCGCCGTTGCGCTTAGCGCGGTAGGAGGCTTTATCCGCAATAACCATCATATGTTCAAGTTTCGCGGAGCCGGAGAGTGCCACCGTGTACCCCAGGCTGATGCCAATGGTGATCTCTTCACCGGCAATCCGATACGGCAAGCTCAGAACATTTACGATCTTTCTGGCCAGGAGGTCAGCTTCAACGGGATACCTGACAGCTGGTTGAAGAATGGCAAATTCATCGCCGCCAACGCGTACGGCGATATTCGGTTGGTCCAGGTTCTCTCTGAGCCTAATTCCTATACTTGCCAATAGTTCATCCCCGACCGCGTGACCAAAGCGGTCATTGACGCTCTTGAAGCCGTCGAGGTCGAAGCAGTGCACGCAGGTCAAACTATCTTCAGCACGGCCAAGAGACTCGAATGCCTCGCTAAGTGCCGTGCGATTGCGAAGTCCTGTCAGCGGATCGTGGCGGGCCTGATGCTGCATCTCCAGACGTAGGCAGATTTGCTTGGTGGCTGTCCCGTAGACATGCCAGACGCTCTGCATCGCCGCCACCAGGAAGGCCGCACAAATCGACGCCAATATCCAGTGGGCCGTATCGCCGTAGAGCATGGCGGAAATTGTCGTTGGTATGCCTGCAATTGTGATCGCAGTCGCGGCGATCAATGGCCGAACTGATATCCGGATTGCCACACCGGCCGAATATCCAAAGATCAGCGCTGCGGCAAGAATATGTAATGACAGGTCGTCATAGGTGAACACCGCAGTTGCGAGCAAACCGACAGAGGCGGCGACGACGAAGGTGAGCAATCCGTGCGCCATCTCCCAGCGGGCAGCATTCTCAACGGTTGCGCGTTTCGTGGCGTTTGCGCGCCGGTGGGCTACCGTAACGAGAATTTTGGCAAGAGATGCAACGCTTCCGCTGATGGTGGCCAGCATAATTTCAGTGCTGCCAAGGCTCTCGTAGGCAAACAGACCTATGGCAAGTATTGTCAGGCCCATTATCGTTGTTGGGGAAATCGTAGAGGTAAGTTCCGATACCAGCGTCTTGAACACTTCGTCGGTCTCTCGGTAACGCACATCAACCCCCTTTTTTACAGGATTCAAGACCTGTATTTTCGGAGATATTGCAGGAGCGGGCTTAATATTCTGTCAGTCCGCACGGCAAAGAAAGTGTGAATCTGGTGTTCTGTGTGTGAGAGCATTTTTGCACGGAGCAAATCTCAACGTTTTGCATCTATACGGTGAGGATCGATGATCGCTTCATCGGCCCTGCATGCGGCATAAGCACGACGCCTCCCGTCGACACCGTGACACCAAGATGAAGTTCAACGTAGCGAACTGGCAGCAGTATGAGGCGGGCTACGCCGCCGTTGCAGAATGATCCTTTTGGGTAGCGCCTGAAGCACTTGGTGGTTGGGCTGCCCCACGCAATACGAAAGGAGGCCTGCCGCGTTAAAGCGACACTTGTTTGCCGACTTTTGCGACGGGCACAACAGCGATGTCAGCGACACACGCAGTTTGGCATGGCACACTACCGCGTTGCGCGATCAATCCGACGACCGGTTGCGGGCCTAGAATCTGGGCGGCTCAATGACCTGCACGTGGCGCAAAGCGGGCGTCCCCGGATGAACAATCGAAGTTCGTCTTTGGGCCGGAAACGGCAGAAGATGGCAACGCACCCACCCAGGTTGACTGCCCTACCCCCTAAACAATCTACACCGGCAATTCCACCAGCGGTGCCGGAACATCAACAGTCTTCTCTGGTGACTTGCAGATGTCGGCTATGACGCAGCGTTCACATTCGGGTTTGCGCGCCTTGCAGCAATAGCGGCCGTGCAGAATCAGCCAGTGGTGGGCGTGGAAAAGGTATTCCTTTGGAATGATCCGCAGGAACGCCTGTTCGACCTCGTCGGGGGTCTTGCCCGGCGCGATCCGCAAGCGGTTGCCAATGCGGAAGACATGGGTGTCGACCGCCAGCGTCGGTTCGCCAAAGGCCATCGACATGACCACATTGGCGGTCTTGCGGCCGACGCCGGGGAGCGTCACCAGTTCCTCGCGGGTGCGCGGTACCTCGCCGCCAAATTCATCGACCAACTTCTGGCTCAGTGCGATCACGTTTTTTGCCTTGTTGCGGTAAAGCCCGATGGTCTTGATATAGTCGCGAACCTTGTCTTCGCCGAGCGCCAGCATTTTTTCAGGCGTGTCGGCAGCAGCAAACAGCGCCCGCGTCGCCTTGTTGACGCCAACATCTGTGGCCTGCGCCGAGAGCGCCACCGCCACCACCAGCGTGAACGGATTGACGTGCTCAAGCTCGCCCTTGGGCTCGGGCCGCTGGATCGAAAAGCGCCGGAATATTTCGTGGATCTCGGCTTTGGTGTAGGGGATTCTCGGCCGCCGTCCGGGTGCAGCCTTGCCGGTCGGCTGTTTTGTCGCGGCTTTCGGCCTGGTTCTGGCCGGGATGGATGGCTTTTCGGTCACTGACGAGCTCTTGGGCTTTTGCATTTCTTCCCTATAATCAATCGGGCGGGTCTCTGGCAAACCGAGGCAAGGAAGATGACCAACAATCCCAATGAAGAAACGATGTTTGAAGCGGTGCTGAGCCCCTACCGGTCGCTCGGCCGGACCGGGTTCAGAGTGCTGATGTCGTTGGTCACCGTGGTAACGGTGGCGCATATGGTGGTGTTCGCCATGGCCGGCGCCTGGCCGGTGTTCGGTTTTTTCGGTCTCGATCTGGCGCTGCTGTTCGGCGCCTTCTGGTTGAGCTACCGCTCCGGGCGATCCCGCGAATTCGTGCGCCTGTCACGCGTCAACCTGGATGTGCGCAAGGTCGCCCCCTCGGGCCGCTCGGAAGAGCACCGGTTCAACCCGTTCTGGGCCCGGTTCAATATCGCCCGGCATGAGGAAATCGGCATCACCGAGATGCAGATTGTCGGCGAAGGCCGGCAAACCGAGATCGGCGGATTCCTCAATCCGGACGACAAGGAAAGCTTTGCCGCGGCCTTCCAGCGGGCGCTGGCAACGGTGAAAATGCGGTGAAGCCGAAAGATTCATCGTCAATACGATGCATCAAAACCGGGACCAAGCATTTAAACGACTGCTCCAGTATGCTGCACTTGCGAAACACCGCCGAGCCCCTTATCCGGTTGCCGTCAGGTAACCTTGTGGAATTCAAATGAGTGAGCCTGCCCAGCAAAAAGCTCCAAGCGCTGGCGATCTCGCCACCGATGCGGCCGAGGCTATCCGGTTCTATGCCAAGGAGGTTCGTGCACGGACTTTCCCCAGCCCCAATCATCTGTTCGCCGACGAAGGAAACTCTGTATGAAGATCATCCGCCGCAAATCCGACCTGCGTGCCGTGACTTCCGCCTGGCGCCGATCCGGCGAGACGATCGGCGTCGTGTTGACCATGGGCGCCCTCCATTCGGGCCACCTCAGCCTGGTTGGCACAGCGCGCGATCGGGCAGACCGAGTGATCGTCACAATTTTCGTCAATCCCCGGCAGTTCGATAATCCGGAGGATCTTGTAAACTACCCCCGCACGGAGGAGAGCGACGCGGAAAAACTCGCGCCATTTGACGTCGACATCCTCTACGTGCCGAACCCCGAAGAGATTTACCCTGACGGATTCGCCACAACGATTACGGTTTCAGGTGTCAGCGGTGGCCTGTGCGGCGGCACGAGACCGGGACATTTCGACGGCGTTGCGACGGTGGTAACCAAGCTCCTGCTTCAGACCGATGCCGATTTCACTTTCTTCGGAGAAAAGGACTATCAACAGCTTCAGGTCGTTCGCCGCCTTGCCACCGATCTCGACCTGAATACCGAAATCGTCGCCTGCCCGACTGTCCGCGAGGAGGACGGTCTGGCGATGTCGTCGCGCAACCTGCGCCTCAACCCTGAAGCCCGCGCTGCCGCCCCGTTGATCAGACGGATTCTCACCTCGACTGCCGTAGCTATCAAAAATGGAACGCCGGTCCCCGAGGCGCTGGCCACCGCCCGCCAGGAACTGACAAGCGTAGGCATCAACGACATCGATTATCTGGAACTGCGCAGCGAACCCGACCTTGTTCCACTTGAGATCGCTGACCGCCCGACACGGTTGTTCATTGCGGTCTGGCTGGACGGCGTCCGCCTGATTGACAACCTGTCGATCACGGCCGCGCGATTCACGCTGTTGACGGACGGTCAGAAGAGCGCCTGCGCCTGAGTTGGATAAGCGACCTATGTAAATCGCATCGATTCTGCCGCAGTGGGTTAACGTCAAAGCCTCAAATGCGTGGACGTTTTCACCGTTTATGAGTGACGCGGATTGGCTTGCTTTTGCATGTCAGTATCGCAAAATCGCTGCGCATTTTGTGCGACATGCATTCGCACGCACCGATTACCGCCAGGGCGGCCGGTTTCGGGTGGCGCGCGGCAGGGCTGCATGGTTGAGTGCGGCCAAGGAGATTTGCCATGACCATACAGGCCACGCTTGACCGCGACATCACGCCCGCCGGCGAAGACTACGACCTGGTGCGCAAGACCATCGAACGCATTTCGCTGGACTATCGCGCGCAACCATCGCTTGAGGAGATCGCGGCGGATCTGCAAGTGAGCCCGGGGCGGTTGCAGAAAACCTTCAGCCGCTGGGCCGGGCTGACGCCCAAGGCATTCCTGCAGGCGGTCACCCTCGACCATGCCCGGCGGTTGCTGGGCCACGAGCGGTTGCCGCTTCTGGATGCGAGCTACGAGTTGGGCCTGTCGGGCCCGGGGCGGCTGCATGATCTGTTCGTCACCCACGAAGCGATGAGCCCGGGCGATTTCAAGACCGGCGGCGATGGTCTTGAAATCCAGTATGGCTTTCACCCCTGCCCGTTCGGCACCGCGGTGCTGCTGGCGACATCGCGCGGGCTGTGCGGTCTGGCATTTGCTGATCCGGGTGGGGAGGCCGCGGCGCTCGAAGACATGGCCCGGCGCTGGCCCGGAGCACGGCTGGTTCAGGATCAACAGGCAACCGCCGGCTATGTCGAGCGGATCTTCTCGCCGCAGCAATGGCGCGCCGACCAGCCACTCAGGATCGTCATGATCGGCACCGATTTCCAGGTCCGTGTGTGGGAGGCACTGCTGAAAATTCCGCTCGGACAGGCCTCCACCTACCATGACGTGGCCTGCGCCATCGGCAAGCCGACAGCCGCGCGCGCGGTGGGCGCGGCTGTCGGCCGCAACCCGATCTCGTTCGTGGTGCCATGCCACCGTGCGCTGGGCAAATCGGGCGCGCTGACCGGCTATCACTGGGGGATTACCCGCAAGCGGGCGATGCTCGGCTGGGAAACAGGCTGCGCGCAGTCAGCGGCGGTCTGAAGCGGGAAGCAGGCATGAAAAAATCCGCCTGGCATAGCCCGGCGGATTTTTCGCGGTTCTGCGACCAACGGCGTCAGTGCGCCTTGGACATGTCGCCCAGCACTTCCTTGGAAGCGACGGTGGAATCGGCGTTGAGCTTGTAGACTATCGGCACGCCGGTCGCGAGATTGACCTTGAGGATCTGGTCCCGGGTCAGCCGGTCGAGGATCATCACCAGCGAGCGCAGGGAATTTCCATGGGCGGCTACCAGAACAGTCTCGCCGCGCAGCACGCGGGGCAGGATTTCTATCATGTAATAGGGCCAGACCCGGGCGCCGGTGTCTTTCAGGCTTTCGCCACCGGGCGGCGGCACGTCGTAGGAGCGGCGCCAGATGTGAACCTGCTCCTCGCCCCATTTCTTGCGCGCATCATTCTTGTTGAGACCGGCAAGATCGCCATAGTCACGCTCGTTGAGCGCTTCGTCGCGGATCACTTCGAGATCGGTCTGACCGATGCCCTCCATGATCAGATCAAGCGTGTGCTGGGCGCGAATCAGCACCGACGTAAAGGCAATGTCGAATTTCAGCCCGGTTTGTTTCAGCGCCTGGGCGCCGGTCTTGGCTTCCTCTACGCCGAGTTCGGTCAGGTCCGGGTCTTTCCACCCGGTGAACAGGTTCTTCAAATTCCATTCGCTTTGGCCGTGGCGGACGAGGACGAGCGTTCCGGACATGATGATTTCCTTTGTCTGTGACAGATAGAGTTCAGTCGCGGCCGGCAAGGCCGAGCACGTCGAGCATCGAATAATAGCCCGGTTTCTGCGGCCAGGCCCAGAGCGCTGCGCGCACCGCGCCTCGGGCAAAAATCGAACGGTCGGTGGCCTTGTGGCTGAGTTCGATGGTTTCGCCCTCGGTTGCCAGCATTACCGTGTGCTCGCCGACAACCGAACCGCCCCGCAACGTGGCAAAGCCGATCGAGCCTTCTTCGCGCGCGCCGGTGTGGCCATCGCGAACCCGGACCGAATGGGTGGCCAGATCAATACCGCGACCTTCGGCTGCAGCCTCGCCCAAAAGCAGCGCGGTACCCGACGGCGCGTCGACCTTGTGGCGGTGATGCATTTCCAGCACCTCGATGTCCCAATCGGCAGCAGCCAGCGCCCGCGCGGCATCGCGCACCAGCACTGACATCAGATTGACGCCGAGGCTCATATTGCCGGACTTGACGATGCGGGCATGGCGCGAGGCGGCCTTGAGCCGGGGCTCGTCACTTTCGCTCATGCCGGTGGTGCCGATAACGTGGACGATCCGCGCCTGGGCGGCAAGATCGGCAAATTCGAGGCTGGCCGCTGGCGCGGTGAAATCGAGAACCCCATCGGCCTGGGCGAAAACCGGCAGTGCGTCGTCGGTCACAGTAACCCCGTTGGGGCCAAGGCCTGCCAGTACGCCGGCGTCGCGGCCTAGCGCGTCTGATCCTGTGCGTTCAATGGCGCCTGCCAAGTGTACACCGTCGATTTCGTCGATGGTGCGAATTAGCGACTGCCCCATGCGCCCCGCCGCGCCGACGACAATCAAGCCCATGCTGGCCACTGCCTGGCTCATTGCTCTTCTCCCTGCCGATCGGTTGTATCATCGTGGATCTCGCCGCCGCCACCGCTGTAGGCCTGAAGCCTTGAATAAAGCCCGTCACGGGTGCCGCTGAGATCAGCGTGACTGCCGCTTTCAACCACCTTTCCGGCCTGCATGACGATGATCTTGTCGGCCTTGGCGATGGTTGACAGCCGGTGCGCGATGACCAACACGGTGCGGTCCCGCATGGCGCTGTCGAGTGCCTTCTGAACGGCGGCTTCCGATTCGTTATCGAGCGCGGAGGTGGCTTCATCGAGCAGCAGGATCGGCGCATCGCGCACCAACGCCCGGGCAATCGAAATGCGCTGACGCTGACCGCCGGACAGATTGGCGCCGTTTTCACCCAGTGGTGTGTCATAGCCCTGCGGCTGGGTCAGGATGAAATCATGGGCGTTGGCGAGCCGCGCCGCCTGCTCGATCTCGGCGTCGGTGGCATCGGGCCGGGCATAGCGCAGGTTGTCGCGGATAGTGCCTTCAAACAGCCAGGGCTGTTGCGAAACATAGGCTATCTGGTGACGCAGCGAGCGCTTGGCTACGGAGGCAATGTCGACGCCGTCGATCAGCACCTGCCCCGCGGTCGGATCGTAAAAACGCGGAACCAAGCTTATCAAGGTCGACTTGCCAGCACCGGACGGACCGACGATGGCCGTGGTCTTGCCTGCTTCGGCTATAAAGCTGACGTCGTCGAGTACCTTCTCGCCCGACCCGTATGCAAAACCGATATTGCGGAATTCAATCTCGCCGCCACGGTCTATCTTGATATCGGTGGCGCCAGGCTTGTCGCCCTGGGTCGGTTCCTCGTCGAGAATTTCGTAAATCATCCGGGCATTGACGACGGCGCGCTCAAGATTGATCTGCAGCCGCGCCAGTTTGCGGGCTGGATCGTAGGCGAGCAGCAGCGCGGTGATGAAGGAGAAAAAGGCGCCCGGCAGTACATCGTCATAGATCGAGCGGTAGGCCGCATAGGCGATAACGCCCGAAATCGCCAGACCGGCGACAGTCTCGGTCAGTGGCGAGGTCCGCTCGGTGAGCCTGGCAATGCGGTTGGAACGCCCCTCGGCGGCCCCGATCAGTTTGGCCGTGCGGGCGCTGATCTGACTTTCCATCGTGAAAGCCTTGACGATGGTGATGCCCTGCACCGTTTCCTGCATGGCCGAAAGCACCCGGCTGTTAAAATCAATCGCCTCGCGGGTCGCACTGCGCAGCCGTTTGGAGATATAGCGCAAGGCGATCAATACCGGCGGCGCGACGACGAAAACGATCAGGCTGAGCACCGGATCCTTTGCCACCATCACCACCAGGAGCGCAATCAGTGTCAGGAGATCGCGTGCAAAGGAAGTGATCGTCAGGTTCATGACGTCACGGATGCCGGTGACGTTCTGGCTGATCTGGGCGGCAATCTGGGCCGAGCGGGTTTCGCTGAAATAGCTCACACCGAGCGACATCAGATGATTGACCAGCCGTTGCTGATAGCGGGCAACGAGATTGTTGCCGACCTGCGCCAGCGCCACCGCCTGCCCATAGGAGGCGGCGCCGCGGATGACGAAGGATGCGAGAACCCCGCCGCAGATCAACCAGATCACATCGGTATTCTTGTTGGCGAAGGCTTCGTTGATGACGGCTTCCATGATCCAGGCCATAAAGGCCGTGGAACCGGCGATCAGAACCAGACAGACAGCTGCAAAAATGTAGGTCTTGATATAGTCCCGACCGTTTTCGCGGATGATCCGGCGGATCACCATCGTCAGGGTTTCAACATCGTCCTTGATGTGTGTGCCGCGCGCCAAATTAGTTCAATCCTGTCCGGTGGTCCGGCTAGCCGGCCGCCTCGCCGCATTCGGGTCGGCCATGCCGACCCCGTTCACAGCGGCTCTATAACCGGTTGAAGCCGGTTTGCCTATGCTTTCCAGCGCCGTCCTTCAGTTGCGACCCCAAAGCGCACCGGTGTGCGGGCATAGGCGGCAAGGCCGGACAACGCCGCCAACGGATGGGTAATGACGAAGGTCGGAATCGCCTTCATGATGGCGCCATGCGGCGCTTTGTCTTCAAAAGCTTCACGAAAACGCGGGTGCTTGAGTGCCGGGATGATCTTCTGGACGATACCGCCGGCCAGAAAGACGCCGCCTCGAGCCATGAAGATCAACGCCAGATCACCGGCAATCCGCCCGAGATAAGTGACGAAAAGTTCGATCGCCTCGACTGCGGCCGGATCGGAGCCATCCGCCCAGGCGGCGGTAACTTCGGCCGGGTTGGTAGCCTTTGCCGGGCAACCACCAACCTTGCTGACGGCGCGGTAGATGTTCATCAATCCGCGTCCGCACAACAACTGTTCGGCAGCAATACGGCCTTCGATCGACTGGTAATGCGGGAACAGTTCAAGATCGCGCGGGCTACGCGGACCAATGTCGATATGACCACCCTCGCCAGGCACCGGATACCAGGTGTGGCGTGCATGCACCAGACCGGCAACGCCAAGTCCGGTGCCGGGGCCAACCACGACCCGCGAGGAAGCCGGGCGGATTTCGCCGCCACCGATCTTCTCGAGATGTTCGGGCCCGAGCGAGGCAGCAGCCAACGCCTGCGCCTCGAAATCATTGACCACCACGATATCTTCAAACCCCAGTTCCTCGATCAGGGCCTTGGGCCTGACCACCCAGTTGTTGTTGGTCAGATCGATCTCGTCGCCCTTGATCGGCCCTGCCACCGCCAAAATCGCCGATCGCGGCTGCAGCGAGGTCTTGTCGAGCACCTCGGTCTGGATCGCCTCATCGAGGGTGGCGAAATCCGCGGTCGCCAGGATCGGGAATTGCTTCGGCTCGGCATAGGCGTCGACCAGAATGGCGAAGCGCGCATTGGTGCCGCCAATATCGCCGATCAGGATTGGAAACGCGATGGTGTGGTCGTTATCACTGGGAGTGGCCATGATTATCGTCCCTGTCATACTTGATCTTGTTGCGGCGCGGCCGTGGCCGCGCGATGGGAATTCCGCCGTTCAGGCAAGCGCCTTCAGCCGAGTTTCGGCTGTGGCGCGGTTCAGCGCCATGGGAACATCATAGACGATGGCGAGCCGCATCAACGCCTTGACGTCGACATCGTGCGGCATGGCCGTCAACGGGTCGACGAAGAAGATCACCAGGCCGACATCGCCGGTGGCGATCAGAGCGCCTATCTGCTGGTCACCGCCCAGCGGTCCGCTCTTGAGCCGCGTCACATCCAGATCCGGGCAGGCATCGATGATGCGGGCGCCGGTGGTGCCGGTGGCGACGATCGGAAATGCCTTCATCGCCTGTTCGTGCGACTTCGCAAACGCGGCGAGATCGTCCTTTTTCTGATCATGCGCGATCAATGCGATGGCTTTGCGGAGCGTCATGGCTCTTCATGTTCCCAAAAATTCGCAGCCTGACGAATTTGCTGCTTTCAATCGATTTGAAAGCTCAGTCTATAGCCTGTCTCCGACAGCTGCGAAAGCCGCCTGACGCATGAAATTTGGATGACAGCCAGGTGACCCCGTCTAATTAGTGGGGCGCGGCGTCGGCAATGGAACATTCAGCGGCAAGGGGGCAAACCCCGATGCGGTAACCGTGCCGGCATTGGCCCTGGCGATATTGGCTATCGGATCGACGCCAAAGGTAACTTGTGCTTCCGAGCTGGGCGCAGGGGCCGATGCCACGGCGGTGCAGGCCTTTGGCAGATCGGCTAACGTGACCTGACGCCGCTTCGGCTTGGGCTTGTCGTCCTTGCTGGGCTTGGCCGGCGCCCAGGGTTCGTCGGTGAACCACCAGGCCAGCGAGTTGTCGCATCCGGTACTCGTTGGCGGCGGGTTCTGGCTGCGGCATCCGCTGACGCCGGGCGGGCATTTGATGCGAATGTGGAAATGATAGTGGTGGCCGTAATAGGGACGGAGCTTGCCCATCGCCGAGCGGTCGCCACGCCAGCTGTCGCACAGTTTCTTCTTGATGCCGGGATGGATAAAAATACGCTCAACCTCGGGATAGCTTGCTGCCCGCATGAGCAGCCGGGCATGGGCGTCGGTCCAGACAGCATCATCGACAAAGAGCGTGTTCTTTTTCAGCATCGAGGTCGCGGAAATATCCTCGCGTTCACGTGCCGACAGAGTGCGGTTAGGCATCGGCGTCAACCAGATATCGGCGTCGAGTCCGACCTGATGCGAGGCGTGGCCCGACAGCATCGGTCCGCCACGCGGCTGGGCAATATCGCCAACCAGAAGGCCGGGCCAGCCATCCCGGGCGGCCGCTTCCCGTGACAGCTTTTCGACCAGCGCGATCAAATCCGGGTGGCCCCAGCGCCGGTTGCGCGACAGCCGCATGGCCTGCCAGGTCGGACCGTCCGTGGGAATGGCAACGCCGCCGGCCAGGCAGCCTTTGGAATAAAATCCGACCGCGCGGGCAGGCAACAGCGCTGGCAAACTGGCAGCGCCAAAGATCTGTTTGGCCGGCTTGCCGGAATCAGCAGCCTGCGCGGCGGTCACGACCGGCAATCCCAGCAGGACCAGGAAGGCGGCCATGGCGGCAGCGACATGGCTAATAATCTTGCGTACGGGCATGCCGGTCATTGTCGAACTCCGTCTTCCGCTCGGCGCATTGTGCGCAAATCACGGAACACCACGATAGCGCGACGGCCCGCCCATGAAAACCGACGCTGACGTGATGTTACGGAGCAACCCGATAAAGCTGCAGTGGCTTGCTCAGCGTTCCCGGCACAGGTTCAAGCCAGGCAGGCACCTGCCCCTTGGCCAATTGCGCGTAAAGCCCTTCGGGAGCAACCTTGATGACGTTGGAGACCTGCGGGTCGCTCCGGCAATAGGCAATCACGGTGACGCCGGCGCCACGCAGAAACTTGACCGCATCCACCGGCGGTGCCATCGCCGCATGCAGTTCGGTGAGCATGCCGCCCTGGTTGCGGTGATAGGGCGCAGAAAGCACCCGGTGGCGGGTAAAGCGCAGGATATGCGCGCCGAGATTTGACGGCCCCGCGACCACGCCCGTGGGTTCACGGGCAAGATCGGCCAGGGCTTCACCCGACGTGCAGGAGATTTCCTCTTCTTCCGCTGCGCTGGCTGTGCCGGTGATCTTGTCGACACCCATAGACAACACCGCACCCGACAAGGCCCAGACGACCGGCACCGAGGCGAAGGCCATGCCGGCAAAGGCCAGCCCCTTGCGAAGGTCTTTCGGGTTGGCATTGGAGCGGGTGCGAAGTTCGGCAACAAGTGCGGCCAGCGGAATAGCGGAGATCAGATTGGCAAAGATCGCGCCGCGCACCTGAACCAGCGCAATTGCCCAGGAGACAAGCAGCAACGCCAGCAACACGCCATGGGCGTGGGTGTCGCGGCCCTGCATGAGTCTGCGAACGCACAAACCCATCGCCAGCACCGGGACCGCGTAGAAACCGGCGACCGCCCAGGGCTGGGCCCTGAACTCACCAAGGATTGACTGGGCTTCGGTGACATTGTTCAGCCACATGGTGACCAGCAGCGGATCGAGATTGGCGAGCGGGTTGCCCAGGCATTGCGGAGCAACAGTTGCCGCCAGGCCTAGAGTGCCTGTGCCGACAAGGCCGAGGGCGGCGAAGCGAACAGCGAAGCTCTGGCGCGAGGTCGATGCCACCGCCAGAAAAAAGGCGCCGGCGCCGACAACGCCGAGCGAATAGAAGCCAGTCGACAGCGCATCGCAGGCAACCAGGCCATATTGCGCAGGCGGTACGGTGATGAAGAACGCAGCTGTCAGGGTTGCCGCCATGGCCAGCGCGAAAGCCTGCGCCGCCGGCTTCATCGCCTCACCAAGCCAGAGCCACTGGCCGGCAACGATCAGCGCGACGATGGCCACATGCGGTGTCGTCTCGGCGCCGATGGCGATCGCCAATGCTGCGGCAATGCCGGCAATCGCATGGGCCAGCGGCGGACGCCGCGGCAGGATCAGGCAGGTGGCCATCACCGCCATCAGTCCGAGCTGGACATTGTGATGATCGATCGAACCCGGCTGGAAGCGGTTGAAGCCAAGCACGAACAGGACTGCCAGGGCGAGGCCGATCAATCGACCCGACACACCGCCCAGGATTCCGCCGCTCAGCGCCAGCGCGTAGAAGATCGGCAGCACTGTGAGCAGCGGCCAGACAAAGAGCGCCGAGGCTTCGGCCAGCGTCGGGCTCATGACAAGCGAGAACAGCATGATCAGGTTGGCGATCGGCAGGTCGATCAGCCGCGACCAGTGCATCAGCGTGCCGCCCTCCAGGCCGAGCCGTGTCTGGGTGAGATCGAACCAACCCTGACCGGAAAGCAGATCGCGCACCTGAACCAGACGCAGAACGTCGTCATTGTCGGCGCCGACATAATCGACATAGGAAGAAAAATGCATGACCGTGGTCAACAGCACGAACAGCGCGAACACCAGCCAGACCGATTTGTGCAATGGGGCCAGCGGGCTTGCAGACCGCGCGCTTGTGATAGACTTGGCACTTCCGACAGGCGTGGCCGCTTGGATTCCGGCCTCGGCAATCGCCAGGTTACTCTTGGACACGAGGAAACTCCAACCCACTTTCTAGATCTTGTTCAACCTAGCCTTAACCTTCTCAAGAAATAGTAAAGCCACAGGCGTACGCGCCGACACATTACGGGGATCCCCATGACTGACGCTGTGTTTGAAAGCCTCGAAATCGCGGTGCTGCTGCCCTGCTACAACGAAGCCGAAACGATTGGCGATGTTGTCGCCGGCTTTCGCGCGGCGCTGCCGACGGCGCGGATCTATGTCTATGACAACAATTCCAAGGACCAGACCGCCCTGCGCGCAGCACTCGCCGGGGCCACGGTGGTGCGCGAGCGGCGCCAGGGCAAGGGGCATGTGGTGCGGCGGATGTTTTCCGACATCGAGGCCGATATCTACCTGATGGCCGATGGCGATGGAACCTATGCGCCCGCCGATGGACCGGACCTGATCCGCACCCTGCTGACCGAAGGCTGCGACATGGTGGTGGGCACACGGCGCGGGGTTACCGATGACGCCGGCCGCCGGGGCCATGCCTTTGGCAACTCGATTTTCAACACATTGTACAAGTCGATTTTCGGAAATGATTTTTCCGACATATTCTCAGGCTACCGAGCATTTTCGCGCCGTTTCGCCAAAAGCTTTCCGGCGGTCTCCGGCGGTTTCGAGATCGAAACCGAGATGAGCGTGCATGCTTCGGTGCTGAAATTGCCGGTGGCCGAACTGCAGCTTGACTACGGGCGCCGACCAGAAGGATCGGAATCGAAGTTGTCGACCTTCAAGGATGGAGCCAAGATCCTCTGGATGTTCGCCATGCTGATGAAGGAAACCAGGCCGTTTACGTTCTTCAGCTATCTCAGCCTGGCCACGCTTGGCCTGTCGATGGTGTTGATGGTGCCGGTACTCAACGAGTATTTCCTCACCGGGCTGGTGACACGGATGCCGACATGGATGCTCGCCGTGGGGCTGCTGATGATGTCGCTGATGATCTTCTCTGGTGGCGTCATTCTCGATTCGGTGGCGCGCGGCAGGGTAGAACAGAAGCGTTTTCAGTATATGTTGCTGTCGACAAACCGTGATGATGGCCATGATAAGGACCGTGGCGAGGGCCGCAATGCGGACGCGCCGAGCCGGCGCCGTGCGAACCGAACCGACACCAACTCAACCGATGACACAGGCCGAAAATTGGCTTCATGAGAAAATTCGCCTTCTTTCTTTTTGCCGGCGCGCTGGGTTTCGCGGTCGATGTCGGCGTGCTCTGGCTGTTTTTGCATTTTTCGCTGCTGGATCCGTTCAGCGCCCGGGTGCTGGCGATCGCCGCTGCAATGCTGTGCACCTACATGATCAACCGCACCTTCACCTTCGGCGCCTCGCACCGGCGGGTGAGCGTCGAGGGCGCACGCTATGGCAGCGTCGGCATCGCATCGGCGTTGCTCAATTACGCGGTCTATTCGGCCTGCCTGCTGTTGTTGCCGGATATATCGCCGTTTCTGGCCGTGATCCTCGGATCCGGCTCGGCGACCGTGTTTTCCTATCTGGGGTATTCGCGCTTCGTGTTCGGCCCACACCCCTGAGCCGGCCCGCTCCCGCGCAGGCGGGCACAGTTCGGACCGGCCAGAATGTGCGTCCGGTTTCGCGCTATACCTTCTCCCAGCCGTCATGGTCTGCCGCACGATAGGTGGCATCGATGAGCTTCTGGTTGAGCACGGATTGTTCGAGGGTGAAGACCTCGTCATCGCTGCCGCCAACCTTGCGGACAAAGGCCTCGGCCTGCAGCCGATACTGGCGCACACCGGGAAAACGGAATACTTCGGCGCGATCATGGTCGCGGCTGAAGAGCGACACCTCAGGATTGCCGAAATCGCCGGCGTTGAATGGCGCGGTGACTTCCAGATAGCCCTGCTCGCCATGGAACACCATCAGCTGCCGCGCCGCCATCTGGGTCGACACGTAGAAAGACAGATCGAAATCGCCGAAATCGGCTTTCACGCTGGCATAGATATCGGTGCCGAAATCGGCATCGCGCTCCACCGTCGCCTGCAGTCTGACAGGTTCGGCTCCGGTCGAGAACCGGGTCGACACAGCCACATAGACGCCGATATCGGGCAACCCGCCGCCGCCCAGACCCGGCTGATTGCGCATGTTCTGCGGGTCCTTGTTGAAATAGCTGAAAGCACCCTGGACGTGGCGCAAGCGCCCAACCGCACCGGCGGCGAGCAGCTCGCGCACCTTTTTCCATTGCGGGTGATAGGTGACCATGAAGGCTTCGCAGACGAGAACATTGTTGGCGTCGCGGGCCTTGATCAGCGGCGCGATTTCATCCGCGTGAAGTGAAATCGGCTTTTCGCACAGCACATGCTTGCCGGCTTCGGCCGCCTTGATCGCCCATTCAATGTGCTGCGATGTGGGCAGCGGAATGTAGACACCATCAACTTCCGGTGAGGCGAGAAGCTCCTCGTAGGAGGCAAACGCATGGGTCACGCCAAAGCGATCGGCAAGCGCCCGGGCACGGCCATGGTCACGGCTGGCAATGGCGGTGACCACACCATTGTCGGAATCCTGCAATTGCGGGATGACATGATCGCGACCGATCTTGGCGGTTGACATAATTCCCCATCGAAACATTTCGGCGTCTCCCTTCGAGTTCATTCAGTCTGAAATGCAGTTCTTCCGGTTAGCCTGCCGCTGCGGCGCGGGTGCGGATTTCGGCCAAGGTCCAGTCGACCAGCAATTCGCCATCGCGCCAAACCGGCTGCAGCAGGTTTTCACGGTCACCGATGTCGGTCAGCGCCATCCCGAGCGGACGTCCTGCCTCTATCACCACCGCCTGGCGGTAGCGCTTTGAGGCCTTGCCGGGATCGGTCTTCGGATTCTTGTTGATGCCGTGCCAGATGCCATCCTCATCCAGCCGGGCATTGGCCTTCATGGCAAAGCGCAGGGTGTCGCGGTTGACCTTCTGCAAAAGTCCGGCCCCCATGCCGAAGGCGATGTTTTCAGCCGACCAGCCCTTGTCCTCGAGCCGGCCGAGTATGACGCGGATGGTTTCCGGCGTAACCCCGTCGCCCTGAATGACTCGGACCGCGGGGTTGAGCACCTTGTAGCCCTTGGCATTGAGGGTGAAGCCGAAAATCTCGCCCAGCATCTGCACGGTGTCGACCGGAACCCGGGTGGCGTCACCGGAATCCGGCCGTACCACCAGTGTGCCACCCGACGCCTCGACCTCGGCCTTGAGCTCCTCGCCCCAGATGTTTTTCACCGCGCGGTAGAGATCATAGGAATCGGAAACCACTGCCACCAGCTTGCCCGGTCCGGCGAACTGCTTGAGCATGTTGCGATAGGCTTCGGTCTCACGGTCCTCGCCCCAACTGGTCATGGTTGAATGCTCGGCGGCAGGAATCGAAAAGCCCGCCATCTGCTCGTGATAGAAGCGCCGGGCATAGACCAGTGCGCTTACGGTGTCGGTGCCGAGAAAATTGACCAGATGGGCGACGCCGCCGATGCCAGCCTGTTCCAGCGATGTGGTGCCACGGGCACCGAAATCATGCAGGCGGAACGGCAGCACTTCTTCGGGTGTGTCACAGGTGCGCTCAAGCGAGGCAGCAATGATTTTGCGCGCGCCATGCGAGACCGTGGCGACGGTGGAGGGATACCAGACGGCGCGCAGCAGTGCTGTCTCGATGAAAGTCGGCAGCCAGAAGAAATCCGGGTCGGTGTTTCTGACCTGCACCAACGGTGTACCGGTGGGTGCGATCATGCCCTCGGGCAGCGCCTCGATCAGCAACGGCATATGTCCATCATGGCGGGTGACGATCTTTTCAAAGCCCTCGCGATGAAATGGCAGGCCGTGAGCAAGGATCATCTCCTCGGCCTCGTCGACATCGGCCATGGTGATCTTGCGGGAGAGATAGTCCTTGAGAAACATCTGCAGCCCGAAGAACAGCACCTGATCATGCGCACCGCCGGGCCGGGCCTCGATATAGGCAGAAATCGCCGCGGTTTCGGGCGGATACTGCGCAAAATGCGAGTATTTGTAGCTATCTGAATTGAGAATGAGATTCATGTTACGCATTACGCTCCGCCACGGGTGTCGAGTGGTGGGGTAGAATGCAGTCTCATGGACTGGTCCGGCAAGAGGGCGCAGTCAAATGGTTGGTATCAGCGCGCATTTTTGTTGATTTGCCGCCAGCGCAGCACCGTTTATCGCCTGCGTGGCGGAAAGGCGACGATGATGCCGCCGCCTATCCGGTTGTTCAGCCCCTCAACACGCCGCCCGAAGATTTCTCCACATTGGCGATGACCGCCTTGGCGAGCTTGTCGAGATCTTCGTCGGTCAGCGTGCGATCTTTCGGCTGAATGGTAATCTCGATAGCCAGCGATTTCTTGCCTTCGCCAAGCGACGGGCCTTCAAACAGGTCAAACACGTTGACGCCGGAAATCAGCGCCTTGTCGGCACCCTGGGCGGCACGAACCAGCGTGGTGGCAGGAACATCGCTGTCGACCACGAAGGCAAAATCGCGGCGCACGGCCTGGAATGCCGAGAGCGACAGCACGGGCTTGGTGCGGGTGGCCTTGCGCTTGGGTTCAGGAATGGCATCAACGAACACCTCGAAACCGCACAGCGGGCCGGAGACATCCAGCGCATCCAGCGTGTTGGGGTGAAATTCGCCGAAATGACCGAGCACGGTTTTCGGACCGAGCTTGATCAGACCGGAGCGGCCGGGGTGATACCAGTCCGGCGCACCGCGCTCGAAGGACAGCCGGTCGACCGGCGCGCCGCACGCTTCAAGCGCTGCAATCGCATCGGCCTTGGCGTCAAACACCCCGACGGGCTTGGCAGCGCCATCCCAGTGTCGGCCGGAACCGGTCATGGCAGCGGTGCCGCGACGGATGCCGCCGGCTACACGGCGCTGGCCTTCGGGCGTGTCGTTTTCATAAGTGCCGGAGACTTCGAACAGCGCCACATCGCCATAGCCACGGTCGGCATTGCGCTGGCCGGCCAGCAGCAGGCCCGGCAGCAGCGATGGCCGCATGTCGGACATGTCGGCGGCAATCGGGTTGACCAGCTTCAGCGCACGGCTGCCGCCGCCAAACAGTTTGGCCTGATCCGCTGAGATGAACGACCAGGTCACCGCTTCCATCATGCCGCGCGCCGCAAGCGCGCGCTTGGCGGAGCGGGTGCGGATCTGGATCGTGGTCAGGATTTTGCCATTGACCGAGCCTGTCGGCGCCAGCGGTTCGGGCGCGATCTTGTCGACACCGAAAATGCGCATGACTTCTTCGATCAGATCGGCCTTGCCATCGATATCCGGACGCCAGGACGGAACGGCGACCTTGACCTTCTCGCCGGTGCCGGAGACTTCAAAGCCGAGGCCTGAGAGAATCGCGCGCGACTCGTCGTTGGAGACGGTGAGACCGGTCAGGCGTTTGACTTCGGAGAACGGGAAATCGACGATCTTCTTGTCATGCCCCTTGTAGCCGGTCACCCGGGCTTCGGCCGCGGTGCCGCCGCACATGTCGAGCACCAGTTCGGTGGTGCGTTCGAGTCCGGGCAACATGTATTCCGGATCGACGCCACGCTCGAAACGGTAGCGGGCATCGGTGATGATGCCCTGGTTGCGGCCGGTCTTGGCGATGTTGATCGGGTCCCAGAGAGCGGATTCGATCAACACATTGGTGGTGTTCTCGTCGCAGCCTGAATGCTCGCCGCCCATGATGCCACCGATGGATTCAGGGCCATTGTCATCGGCAATCACGACATTGGCGGGATTGAGCTTGTAGGTACGGGCGTCGAGCGCAAGGATTTCCTCGCCTTCCTGGGCGCGGCGCACCACCAGATCGCCCTTGACCTTGTCGGCATCGAAGACATGCATCGGCCGGCCCTGATCGAAGGTCATGTGGTTGGTGACATCGACCAGCGCCGAGATCGGGCGAAGACCGATCGCCAGCAGACGCTTCTGCATCCATTTCGGGCTCGGACCGTTCTTCACACCGCGCACCAGACGCCAGGCGAAGCCCGGGCACAGGCTCTCGTCATCAAGGACGATCTTCACATTCTGCGTGGTCTCGCCTTCGACAGGGAAATCCGGTGCTTTCGGCTGTTTGAGGGTGCCGAGACCGGAGGCGGCCAGATCACGGGCAATGCCGAAGATCGAGGTGCAATCGGGACGGTTCGGCGTCAGGTTGATCTCGATGACCGGGTCATCAAGGCCCGCATAAGACGCGAACGGCGTGCCGACCGGCGCATCTTCGGGCAGATCGATGATGCCGTCATGGCTGTCGGACATGTCGAGCTCTTTTTCCGAGCACATCATACCGTGGCTTTCGACGCCGCGAATATTGCCGACAGAAAGCGTCACGTCGATGCCCGGGACATAGGTGCCGGGCTCGGCCAGCGCGCCGATCAAACCGGCGCGGGCATTGGGGGCGCCGCAGACGATCTGCACCGGCTTGCCGTCGCCCTTGTCGACCATCAGCACGCGCAGCTTGTCGGCGTTGGGGTGTTGCTCGGCGGAAATGACCTTGGCGATGGTGAAGGGCCTGTAGGCCGCCTTGTCATCAACATCCTCGACTTCGAGGCCAATGGCGGTGAGGCGCTCGACAATCGCATCGAGAGGAGCGTCGGTTTCAAGGTGATCCTTGAGCCAGGAGAGTGTGAATTTCATCGATCTATTCTCCTTACGCGCTCAAACCGCCGAACAATGTCGGCATGTCGAGGGGGCGGAAGCCGTAGTGGCTGGTCCAGCGGACATCGGCATTGAAGAAATCGCGCAGGTCCGGCATGCCGTATTTCAGCATGGCGATGCGGTCGAGTCCCATGCCCCAGGCAAAGCCCTGATACTCATCGGGATCAAGCCCGCCGGCGCGCAACACGTTGGGATGCATCATGCCGCAACCCAAAATCTCCATCCAGTCGGTCCCCTCGCCAAACTTGACGATCGGACCCGAGGTGCGGTCGCACTGGATATCGACCTCGAAAGAGGGCTCGGTGAACGGAAAAAACGACGGCCGGAAGCGCATCACCACGTTGTCGACTTCGAAGAAGGCCTTGCAAAATTCCTCCAGAACCCAGCGCAGATGGCCGACATTGGCAGTCTTGTCGATCACCAGCCCCTCGACCTGATGAAACATCGGCGAATGGGTGGCGTCAGAGTCCTGCCGGTAGGTCTTGCCCGGAATGACGATCCGGATCGGCGGCTTTTGCGATTCCATGGTCCGGATCTGAACCGGCGAGGTGTGGGTGCGCAAAACCTTGCGTTCGCCATTGTCATCGGGTTCGAGGAAAAAGGTGTCGTGCATTTCCCTGGCCGGATGGCCGTCCGGGAAATTCAGCGCCGTGAAATTGTAATGATCGGTCTCGATATCGGGACCTTCGGCAATGGCAAAGCCCATATCGGCAAAGATGGCGGTGATCTCGTCGACCACCTGGCTGATCGGATGAATGCGGCCACGCTCGGCAGGTGACGTACGCACCGGCAGGCTGACATCGACGGTTTCGCGCGCCAGCCGCTCGGTGATGGCAGCGTCCCGAAGCTCAGCCTTGCGCGCCGCGATGGCGTCGGCAATGCGGGCCTTGAGCCCGTTGATCGCCGGACCCGCTTCCTGGCGCTCCTCGGCGGACATTTTACCCAGCCCCTTGAGCAATTCGGACACAGAGCCCTTTTTGCCGAGGGCTGACACCCGCACGGCCTCGATGGACGCCTCATCCGCACTGGCGGCGATCTCGGCCATGATGGCGGTTTCAAGTGTCTGGTACTGGCTCATGGTCTTTGACTGTCCGTATCTGGCGGGGCGATTTGCCCGTGCTTAAACGAATTGGCGCTCTTGAGAAACAGCGGATTGCCGGGTCCTGAAACGAAAAATCCCGCGCCAGCCGTGCCAGCGCGGGATCCCAAAATTCAAATTCTGCTTTCGGGAAAACGCTGGCTTAGGCGACAGCGCTTTCAAACTCGTTCGGCGTCGATTCCTTGAGGTAATCAAGCGCCTTCTTGGAAGCTTCGATCAGCACACCGAATGCTTCCGCGTCATGGATCGCCATGTCGGAAAGCACCTTGCGGTCAACCTCGATACCAGCCTTGGTGAGGCCGTCGATGAAGCGGCCATAGGTCAGGCCCTGCTCGCGGACAGCGGCGTTGATGCGTTGGATCCAGAGAGCGCGGAAATTCCGCTTGCGGACCTTGCGGTCGCGGTAGGCATACTGCATCGACTTGTCGACGGCGGCCTTCGCGGCGCGGATGGTATTTTTGCGGCGTCCGTAAAAGCCCTTGGCTTTCTTCAGAACCTTCTTGTGCTTTGCGTGGGCGGTAACGCCCCGTTTTACACGTGCCATATCATGATCTCCTTAAATTCGGTGGTCCCGGCTCTGCTTACAGGCCGTTGGGAAGAAACTTCTTGACGATCTTGGCGTCAGGATCCGAGAGGACCATCGTGCCGCGTGCGTCGCGAATGAACTTGTTGGACCGTTTGATCATGCCATGACGTTTGCCAGCGGCTGCAGCCATAACCTTGCCGCTTGCAGTGATCTTGAACCGCTTCTTGGCAGACGATTTCGTCTTCATCTTGGGCATTTCGCTACTCCTTATCAGACCTGCGGACGTCACGTGGACACCACAATGTCATTTCTTGTTGGGTGAGATGCACAAGGAAGAAGACCCCAAATGCATCAAGCGTTGGAAACCGCCTCGGCATGCCCTGCCGGCCGGTTTGAACGCGCGCCTTATAGCCCCCGCCGTGAAAAAGAGCAACGGGGTTTGACCAATTCGGTCGTAGAAAAGCAAAAACCGGTCCCGACGCAAGCCGGTCCGGTCTTTATCTGCGCGTGAGCCGGCGTTATTTCGGCGCCAGCACCATCATCATCTGCCGGCCTTCGAGTTTGGGCTCAGCTTCGACCTTGGCGATTTCGATCGTGTCGTCCTTGACCTTCTGGAGCAATTTCATGCCCAGTTCCATATGCGCCATTTCGCGACCGCGGAAACGCAGCGTGACCTTGACCTTGTCACCCTCGTCAAAGAAGCGGTTCATGGCGCGCATCTTCACATCATAATCATGTGTGTCGATGTTGGGACGCATCTTGATTTCCTTGACCTCAACGGTCTTCTGCTTCTTGCGCGCTTCAGAGGCTTTTTTCTGTGACGCGTATTTCAGCTTGCCGAGGTCAACGATCTTGCACACAGGCACATCGCCAGCGGAGTTGATCTCGACAAGGTCGAGGCCAACCTCTTCAGCCATGGCCAACGCCTGTTCGGTCGGCACGACACCATGATTCTGGCCTTCGGAATCAATGAGCTGGACCGTTGGGGTCCGGATATTCTGGTTAGCGCGGGGGCCATCGTTGGTTGTGGGCGGCGCTCTAAAAGGTCTGCGAATGGCTTTGGTCTCCTGATTAACTCGTCGGGTTCCGCTGATCGCGGACGCAAGCAGTTTGTTCTCGCGCGCAATGTCGTGATCGGCAGGCCGGTGTCAATAGCACGGCTTTGCGAAAAAATCACCACGGGGAAGTTCGCGCGGCGGCGAATCTTGTAAAAGGGTGCCAGATCGAGACATGGGAGCATGGCGGATATGACCGAAACCAGTAGAAAAGAACTGAGCGTGGGCACGGGCGGAGAAGCCCGGACGATCGCCGCGCTGACACGCGAGGCTACCGCTGCTGGCGCCGGATTGCCCGGTTTCGTCTGGCTCGGCGGTTACCGCTCGGACATGTCCGGCTCGAAGGCGGAGGCACTGTGCGTTCATGCCGGACAGCAAGGGCGCGCCTGCCTGCGCTTTGACTATTCCGGCCACGGCGCCTCCGGCGGCAGCTTGCGAAAAGGCACGATTTCGCGCTGGCTGGAAGAGAGTCTGGCTGCGTTCGACCAACTCAGCTCAGGTCCGCAGATCCTGGTCGGCTCGTCGATGGGCGGCTGGATCGCGCTCAGAATGGTTCAGGAACTTGCCAAACGCGAGGACCGACACCGTGTGGCGGGGTTGGTGCTGATCGCGCCGGCGCCGGATTTCACGCTGGAACTTATGGAGCCGGAACTGACCGAGGCGCAACGCCAGGCGCTTGAGCGCGACGGTTATTATGAAGAGCCGACGCCCTATGGTCCCGATCCCAACATCTTCACCCGGGAACTGTTCGAGGATGGGCGCAAGAACCGGGTGCTCGACGGTTTGATCGAGACCGGCGCGCCGGTGCACATCATCCAGGGCATGGCCGACCCGGATGTTCCATGGCGGCATGCGCTGAAGCTGGTGGAGCATCTGCCGTCGGACAATGTGACACTGACATTCATCCGCGACGGCGATCACCGGTTGTCGCGTGACGAAGACATCGCCCGGATTCTGGCCGCCACCGACGGGATCGCGCCACAGACCTGACTGAGCGGACGGCCCGGTTCCTGTCGGCTGCTTTGGCGCAGTACATCCGGTCTCCCTCCACCGGTAACCATATAGCGAGATGGCAGGCGTTGCGTAATTGACTCCTTGCTCCAACCGTTCTTAACTCTTTGTTAACGAAGTTGGACAGTGTGGAGTAGACCGGCAATGTTGTGCGGACCGGGTAAAATCAGGGCGGTATTGTTTGCCTCGGCGGCATTGCTTGCCTTTCCGGCTGGAGGCTTCGCGTCCAATCTGTCGATGCAGACAGGCCGGGTGACATCGCAACCAATCGGGCATTACGAATTCTGCAAGCTGCATGCTTCCGAGTGCAAGCCGGTCAAGGGATCAGGTGCTGCCCCGAAGGTCACCGATTATGGATGGGAAGTGGTCAAGGAGATCAACCGCGCGGTCAATTTCTCAGTGATGCCTAAGACCGATCTGGAATTGTTCGGCAAGGAAGAGGTCTGGGCCTATCCCGATATTGCCGGGGATTGCGAAGACTATGTGCTGCTCAAGCGCTACATGCTGATGGAGCGCGGCTTTTCGGCGGCCGACCTGCTGATCACGGTGGTTCGCAAGCCCGATGGCGAAGGCCATGCGGTGCTGACGCTCAGAACCTCGGAAGGCGACTTCGTGCTCGACAATCTCGAGGACCGGGTCAAGAACTGGCACGATACGCCCTACCGCTATCTTAAGCGTCAAGCCTCCAACAATTCCGGCCGCTGGGTGACCATCGAGAACGCACCTGACGTACTGGTCGGCGCGCTGCGCTAAACAGTTCCCGTCATTACTCAATCTGCCCGATCCGGCCTTGCTGACGTGGCATTGACGCCGGCAGCATGATCGGGTCGAGACCACCTTGCGCGTCAGGCAGCCGTTGGGACGATGGAATGACCCGCCGCCGCCTTCGATTCGATCCGGAGCAGGCCCCAGGACGCAGCGACCGTCATGACGGCAACCAGCGAAAGCAGCAGCAATGTAGCGGCAATCCCGGCATGGGCGATGGCCAGTGCCGTGCACACCGGTGCTCCCGCCATGGCAAAAAGCCGGACGGTTGCGAGCTTGCCGGTCACCGTACCGTAACCGTCGGTGCCAAACAGCCGCGCCGGCAGGATCGCACGGGCGATGAAGCTGAGCCCCTGACCGACCCCGAAACTGGCGGCGAAGGCAATCACAATGATGGGGCCATTGATCCACAGCGCCAAAATCAGCAGGCAGATGCCAAACAGCAGCATCGAACTCGAGATCACTCCGACCACCGACGAGGCAACCCGCTCGCCAGTCAACATCTCGATCAACCGGGCCATTACCTGCATCGGCCCGATGATCGCACCGGCGAGCGCCGCCAGCGCCACTTCACGACCGAGCTGGTCAAGAATGACGAAAAACGACGTGTGGACCGCCGACATCAGGAAACTGCCCCCGGCGAAGGCTATCGACATCAACACAAAGGAGGGGCGGCGATTGCCCGGCAGCAGCAGGCCCGGTTCGCGCGCTACCAACTGTGGCGCTGGCTGGCCAGCGGGCAGACGCGGGCCGCGTGGCACCATCAGATGAATCGGCAATGCCACCATGAGATTGACCGCCGCCAGAACCAGGCAGACGCCGCGCCAATCCATGAAACCCAGCAGCCAGTGAATCAGCGGCCAGAATACGGTGGAAGCAAAGCCCGCCACCAGGGTAACATGGGCGATCGGACGGCGGGCCTGGCGACCATGAATGGCAATGAGAGCGGCAAAGCCGGTCTCATATTGGATCATCCGGGCAGCGACTTCGATTAGCGGCATGGCGATGGCAAACCCCACCACCGACTGCACCAGCGACAGATTAAGCAAGGTCGCACCGGCCAGCACCGACCCCAGCACCATTACAGGGCGCGCGCCGAACCGGTCCATCGCCCGGCCAACGAAGGAAGCGGTCACCGCGCTGGTCAGAAGAGCGGCGGAAAACACGCCGAACACAAGGCTGTTGCTCCAGCCCATGTCGCGGGCAATCTCGGGCCCGAGAATGGCGAATGGGTAATACAGCGTGCCATACCCGATGGTCATGGAAACACCGATCAGCAGCGTCATTGGCTCCACACGGCGCAAGCGTTCGCTCATGATTTGAACCGCCTGAGGCGCGCGGCCTTTACTCTTTGCCGCCGTTGATCAGCCGAAGTCATTGCCGTTACCACCGGAAACACACCCTGCCACATTTGACTTGCCTCACAAGAAATCAACACTCCAGTCGTACTGACACGAAACCCGACCCGCCATCAGGAAACGGCACCCCGGGGCCCAGACGTGTCCCGATCACGCCTACTCGCCGGGCAAAGCTGGAGCGCGCGGGTTTTGTGATCAAGCCTCGGTGGCATTTTCCGAGGCCGACAAACCGGTCACTCTAGTGAGCAACTCTATGAGCTGGTCGCGGTCATGGCCCTCGGATCTCGCGTTCAGCTCGCGATACAGAGTCTCGAAGACAAGGCCATCGGGCGGCGGCTCGACAGCCACGGATATTTTCGGGTGTGCCGTTTGATGCGGCGACTCGATAGATGTCAGCAGAACTTCATGCAGTTTCTCGCCAGGCCGCAAGCCGGTTATCTTGATGGCGATGTCGCCCTGGGGATTGGCCTCGTTGTTGACGGTGAGGTTGGAAAGCCGAATCATCTTCAATGCCAGGTCCTTGATCAGCACCGGCGCTCCCATATCGAGAAGATAGATATTGCCGTTTTCGGCCGCTGACTTGTCGCGCGAACAGGCCATGCTGCCTGCCTGGATGACCAATTCCGCTGCTTCGGAGATCGACATGAAGTAGCGAGTGGCCTCTGCATGGGTCAGGGTGACCGGGCCGCCGTTTCGAATCTGTTCGCGGAAAAGCGGAATCACCGAACCGCTGGAGCCTATGACATTGCCGAAGCGGACAGCACAGAATGTTTTTTCCGGCTTATCGCGCTTCGCCCTGTCAGCAAAATCCTGAATGATGAGCTCGGCCAACGGTTTCGACGCCCCCATGATGCTGGAGGGCAAGACTGCCTTGTCGGTGGAAATCAGAACCAACAACTCGACGTCGGTCTCATAGGCTGCGGTAGCGACCGCCAGTGTTCCCAGCGCATTGTTTTTGACGCCCTGGAACGGATTGTCCTCGACAAGCGGGACGTGCTTGTAGGCAGCAGCATGAAATATCGTGTTCACCCCATGCTCGCGGATGACGCTGCAGACAAGCGCCTGATCGGTGACCGAGCCGAGAACCGGAACGAATTCAAGATCGGCCTGACGCTCGAGTTCGCGCAAAATATTGTAGAGGGCGACCTCGCTGCTCTCCAGCAGAACCAGTTTTGCTGTTCCGAGCGACGCCGCTTGCCTGCACAGTTCCGATCCGATCGATCCGCCGGCGCCGGTGATCATTACCACCTTGTCCCTGGTGTTAGCTTCCATCAGCGCCCTGTCTGGCGTCACCGTCTCCCGACCGAGAAGGTCGCCGATTTCGACTTCGCGCACCATACTGACGATGTGTTTGCCGGAGGCGATGTCTGCGAAAGCAGGCAGAATGCGAACCTTGACCTCAAGTTTACGCAAGGATTCGATGACCTCGGCGCGGCGGACCTGACTGGCAGAACGCAGCGTTACGATCGCATCCTTGATATCATAGCGCTTTACAAGATCGGGAACATCTTCGGACGGATAGACCGCATTGCCGCCCATCAGCCGCCCTCGCAAATTCGGATCGTCGGCAACATGGATGACCGACAGCCAGGGATTGTCGCTTTGCAGCGAGGCGGAGATCTGGCGCGCGGCTTCGCCCACACCGACGATCAGGATGTGCCGGCGTGCAGCCTGCTTGTTGCTCTCCAGCAGCAAGAACCAGCGCGCCAGGAACCGCGAGCATATGACCATGATGAGGGTGAAGAGCCAGAACAGCACCAGCACCGAACGCGGTACGCCTTCGACACCATAGGCGCGGATCATGAACGCCAGCAGGCCCCACAACAAAGCCGTCAGTCCCACGGCCTTGAAGGCAGACCAGATTGCGGCTTCGCCGACATAACGAATCAGCGAGCGGTACAGCCCGAAACTGTAGAACACAGGCAGCGCTATGATCGGGCCGGCAACGATCAGCAGCATCTGCGCTGAATTGGGAATGTGGAACCGATTTAGGCGGACGCTATAGGCTATCCAGATCGCGACGACGACGATGAGTGTGTCCGCGGCCATCAGAGAGAATTGTTTCAGTCGGCGGTCACGGGCCAGCACCCACGCAATCAGAACTCGTAACATTACTACACTTTCACCGTCCGGGGCGTTTGTCGGATGGGATACTATTACCTATGCGTGCACATACGTCCAAGAAGACGTGCTTAGCAATAGCATGAATGGAACCAGACCTCGCAACCCCGTCTCTATCCCTCCTGCTTTTTTTGTGCTCAGACGCGCCTCAACTCGGGTCCATAAGCCGACTATCGTTACCTTATGCATTGCCGATCAGCAGGCCTGCGGCAAACACCAGCGCCCCGCCCAGCACCACCTGAAAGATCGCCCGGCTCCAGGGTGTATCCATCCAGTGGTTCTGAATCCAGGCGATGGCCCAGAGTTCGACGAACACGACCGCAATGGCCACCGTGGTGGCGACAGTAAAATCCGGGATCAGATAGGGAAGCGCGTGACCAAGACCGCCGATTGCCGTCATGATGCCAGAGGCCAGACCACGCTTGAGCGGCGAGCCACGGCCGGAGATGACACCGTCATCATGGGCGGCTTCGGTAAAGCCCATGGAAATACCGGCACCGACCGACGCCGAAAAGCCAACCAGAAACGTGGTCCAGGTATCCCCGGTGGCGAACGCCGTGGCAAAGATCGGCGCCAGTGTGGACACCGATCCATCCATCAACCCCGCCAGACCGGGCTGGACATAGGTCAGTATGAACTTGCGGCGCGAGGTCGCCTCCTCTTCGGCTTTGACGTCCTGGGGCGTGTGTTCAAGGCCGAGCCGGCGGGCCAGCGATTGATGGCTTTTTCGGCCAAGGCGAGATCGCCGAGCAATTTGCGGGTGTCGGCGTCGGCCGTGCGGCGGGCCGCAGCGAGGTAGAAGTTGTGGGCCTGGGCTTCCATGTCTTCGGCCGTTTGACGAACCTTGTCGACGGACTGGTTTTTCACCAGCCAGTCAGGCTTGCGTTCATAATAGCCGCGCACATGTTCGCGGCGGATCAGCGGAATGCGCTCGCCGAATCGCGTCTTGTGCTGCTCGATCAAGCGGGCCCGGTGCTCGCCCTCCTCCGCCGCCATCTCCTCAAATACCTTTGCCGATTGCGGATAATCATCGCGCAGATGATCCGCATAGGCGAGATAGATCCGCGCATCATCCTCTTCCGAGGAAATTGCCAGTCCTAGAATTTCCTGCTCGCTCAGCGAACTGAAGGGGCGTCGGTTGAAGCCGATGATACGGGACAGCATGACGATTCCTTTTATTAGAATTGTTCTAAATTATGGAAACCCGAACCGGTTTTCAAGCTGGGATAAACGGAAAGTTGACCACTGCCGGGTTGATCCCGATCGACGACCGGGCCAAGTGTTGCACCATGACTGAAGCACGGCAAATGACTGACACGATGGCAGACCGGCTCGGACGCTTCCTGGCGCGGCAACTGCAATCGACCAATGAGGGATACGAGCCCTACACACCGTCTGATCCGGCAACCCTGTCGCGGACGCTTGAACCGGGTGACGTACTGCTGGTGGAAGGCAATCAGAAGATCTCTGCTGCGATCAAATACCTGACCCAGTCGACGTGGTCGCATGCTGCGCTTTATATCGGCGACGTGCTTGCACCGGATGAGGACGGGAACGAAGCGCAGCAACTCATCGAAGTCAATCTCGGTGAGGGGTGTGTCGCAGTTCCGTTGTCGAAATACACCCGTTTCAACACCCGGATCTGCCGGCCGGTGGGGCTGACGCCGGAAGACCGCGCAGCGATCGTTTCCTACATGGTCGAGCGGCTTGGCGTGCGTTACGACATGAAACACATCTTCGACCTGCTGCGCTATTTCCTCCCGACCCCGCCGGTGCCTGTGCGCTGGCGCCGGCGGATGCTGGCTTTCGGCTCCGGTGACCCGACACGGGCGATCTGTTCATCGATGATCGCTCAAGCCTTTCAGGAGATCCGGTACCCGATCCTGCCCGAAGTCACGCTGGCGCCGGGGCGGCCGCATGCCGAATCGGATTTCTCCCGTCGGGAAATTCTCCACATCCGTCATCACTCGCTGTATGCGCCGCGAGATTTCGATCTCTCCCCCTATTTCCGGGTGGTCAAGCCGACGCTGGAATATGGTTTCGACTACAAGCGCATCGAATGGGGGGCGGCAAAACCGGCAGCTGCGGCCGAAACGAGCATCAGCACCAGCGCGGAAGAAATTCCTTCGCAGGGGAATTGACAAGTATGTAGTCAAAGTTTGAAAGTGGCGCTCCTGCAAGAGGGTCCCCCATGACACAGAACACCAACGTTCCACCCGAGGACGATGGACGCAATCATATTTTCAGCCCCAAGCTGCTGACCACGCTCCGTGGCTACAACATGCCCACCTTCATGGCCGACCTGGGGGCGGGCCTTACCGTGGCAATGGTGGCGCTGCCGCTGGCGATGGCGATTGCCATTGCCTCGGGCGCCAACCCCGGCGCCGGCATTATCACGGCGATCATCGGCGGGTTGGTGATTTCACTGCTCGGGGGAAGTCGGGTGCAGATCGGCGGTCCGACCGGCGCCTTCATCGTTGTTGTCTATTCAGTGATTGCCGAGCACGGCTATGACGGTCTGGTACTGGCAACCTTCATGGCAGGGCTGATCCTGATCATCGCCGGCGTGCTCCGTGCCGGCCTACTGATCCGGCATGTACCCGAACCCGTCATCAATGGTTTTACCATCGGCATCGCGGTGATCATCGCCACCAGCCAGATCGCCGATTTCCTCGGTTTAAGCGCGGATACGAAGATGCCCGCCGACTTTCTGCCCAAACTCGAAGTATTGTGGCAGATCAGGGATACGTTTTCACTCCAGAGCGCGCTGGTCGGGCTTGTGACGCTGGTACTGATCGTGGCCTTCAGGCGGGCGGCGCCGAAATTGCCGGGTCTAGTCGTCGCGGTAGCGCTGACATCGGGTGCGGTGGCAATATTCGGGCTCGACGTCGAGACGATTGCCGGTCGTTTTGGCGCGATCCAGTCGCATTTTCCCATGCCGGGCCTGCCCACGGTCAGTCTCGACCGGATTGTCGAACTGTTACCCTCGGCGCTGATCATCGCCTTCCTGGCCGGTATCGAATCGCTGCTTTCGGCGCTGGTCGCCGACAGGATGGCTGGAACCGCGCATCGCTCCAACACCGAGATCGTGGCGCAGGGCGCGGCCAATTGCGTGTCGGCGCTGTTTGCGGGGTTGCCTGCCACCGGTGCCATCGCCCGTACCGCTACCAGTATCCGCGCCGGTGCCAAGACGCCGGTTGCCGGTATCGCGCACGCACTTTTCCTGCTGGCGTTCATGGTGCTGGCGGCACCGCTCGCCGGGCTGCTGGCCTTGCCAGCGCTGGCCGCGGTGCTGGTGCTGACAGCCTGGAACATGGCCGAGCCACAACATTTCGCCGAGCGGCTCAAGGGCCGCCGGTCAGATATGTTGCTGCTGCTGATGACACTGGCGCTCACCGTGCTCGCCGACCTGACTGTCGCGATTGGCGCAGGTGTTACGGTCGGGTTGTTGTTGCGCCTGCGCCGCCGCGGCACGCCGGAACCGGACTGGCATACGCCGGACCGGTGATGCAGATGACAGCTTCCGCCAATTTCGAGACAATGGCCGAATGGCTCTATTGCACTGACATGCCGTTGCGGATACGAAAACGCAGGCTGCGCGGCTGGTTCGGCATGCGCATTGGACGCGAACAACACATCGGCCACCTGGGCCGGGTATGCGCCCGGGGAGGTTCCCGGAGGCAACGCACTGCCCGTCCAGTTGCGCACCAGGAACCAGCTCGCTAGCAAATGGTCCTCCGCGCGGAGTGCTGGCACATGGAGCGGGACGCAGAGGATCACGTCATTCACATCGACCCCACTAACCGCCACGCCCCGGTGCCAAGCACCGCAGATTCGGGCGCCATCGATGTCCGGACGGATGACCGCACATGAAAATCCTGTTTGTGTGCAACGACCTCGACTATTTTCTCGCACACCGGACCAACCTGCTCGGGCCGTTGCTGGCACGTGGCCATCAGCTCAGCCTTTGCACCGGCGGCAGCAGCAAATCTGCCGGTCAGCTTCCGGAGGGCGTGGATTTCATCCCGGTCACGCTCACTCGGCATAGTCTGAACCTCGTATCCGACGCGCGGCTGACGGCGCGCTATGCCCGCATTGTCGCCGACATGCAGCCCGATGTAGTGCATTGCATTACCGTCAAACCCAACCTGTTCATGACCCTGGCCCTGGCGGTGCGACGCCTGCGCGGCACAAAATCGCCGCGGCTGATTCTGACGTTTCCCGGACTGGGCAAGGTGTTCGAGCCCGCCGCCGGCTTCATGACCGGTCTCAGGCGCCGGGCGGTGGCTACCGTGCTGCGGGCCGGTTGCCGCTTGCTTGAATGCTCGGCGACCTTCGAAAACCAATCAGATCGCGATGTGCTTGTCGACGCGGGGGTGTTTACCGCGGCGCAGACCCGCGTCATCGCCGGCGCGGGGCTCAACATGGGCATCTATGCGCCTCCATCAGAGCCCCTCACCGGAAAGCTCTCCTTTCTCTTCGCCTCACGCCTGCTCAAGGCAAAAGGGGTTGGTACCTTTCTTGAGACGGCAAGGTGCATCCGCGCCGAAGGCGGTGATGCCCGGTTCCTGCTTGCCGGCGATGCCGAGCCGGGCAATCCGGACCGGTTCGACATGGCGGAAGTCAGCGCAGCCCATGACCGTGGCGACATCACCTATCTCGGCGCACTTTCAACCGAACAGATGGTACTGGCACTGCAGCAAGCGGACGTGACCTGCCTGCCGACCCGCCTGAGGGAAGGGCTTCCGCGCATCCTGATTGAGGCTGCCGCCTGCGGCTGCGCCCTGATCGCCTCGGATCAACCGGTCATTCGCCAAGTGCTCAGCCAACCGGACAATGGATGGCTGATCAACCCGGAAGATCCGCAATCGATAACGGCGGCGGTTCGAGATTGCCTGGCAGATCCGGCGCACGTGCGCGCATTGGGAATTACCAATGCCGCCGCCATCCGGCAGCAACCTGTCGATGACGCATCGGTGTCGGCAGCCTTCCACGCGCTTTACGGGCTGTGATGGTTCGCATTCACAGGCACCCGGCTGTACCGGTTTTACTCAGCAACCTTGTCGCCCTGCCCCCTTCCGGTCAGCGTCGACATTCCGATGGCAAGATCCAGCCGTAACGATTGCAACGCCAGATATCTGGCATCCCATCTGGCCAGACGCTCGGGATCGCTCATATCGATGCCATTGATCTGCGCAAGGCCGCTGACGCCCGGTTTGAGATCGAGCACGCCGCGCCGCTTGCGAGCGGCGATCAATGCGGTTTGCGTCGGCAGGCACGGACGCGGGCCGATGAGACTCATCTCATTGCGCAGGATATTCCAGATCTGTGGCAATTCATCGAGCTTCCTGGCCCTGAGGAATCGCCCAAATGGCGTAATCGCACTGGCCGAAACCTCATGCGTGCCTGCCTGACGGGTACCGAGCTTCATGGTCCGGAACTTGTAGCAGACAAATTCACGGCCATTCTTGCCGACGCGGAGTTGGGCGAACACGCCGGGTCCGGGTGAATCAAGCCGGATATATGCCCAAATCAGCACCAGCGCCCACCACAGCAGCAGCAGAATACCCAGCGCTGCGCCAAGATCGACCGCCCGCTTGGCTGTGTGAAACAAGTAATTCCCGTGCTGGCTGTCCGACAGGATGACATCGCTCTCCGGATCGCTTTCGCTGCCAGACAGGATGAATTCGGCAAGCCGTTCCACATGCACGACAGGGCGCAATGCCGCGACCACGGCAAACAGCCCCCGGGCCAGCCAGCGGGGCAATCGGTTGAGCCTTGCAAAGCGCTCGCCATAGACCAGTGGCAGATAGACGGTGGTGACGGTCATGCCGCTGATCGTCGCCAGGCGGTTGACCGCCTCGCGTTTGCTCAGCGCATAGGGAGCGTGATTGGCCTCGTCGAGCGCGTGTGTTGAGGACACGTTGACCAGCCGGCTGATCCCGGCGCGGCGGGCTTTATCGGCAATTTCGATGAGAAAATCGACGTTGACGCGCATGAATTCATCCGCACCGAGGCCGGAGTTGGTGTTTGCCACGGCGAGATGGATCAGTTGATCCCAACCCTGCGCACGCTGCTCGAACCCATCATAACCGCAGCTTTCACAGTTCGGGAAAAGCTCGGTCAGCCGTGCCGGGTCGCGTCCGACCAGCAACAATTCCGCTCCCGCCCTGGCCAGCAGCGGCACCAAGCTTTGGCCGACAAAGCCAGACGCACCGGTAACAACAATTTTCATCCTGGGTTCAGCCCGTTCATGCACCGTCCATCATTCCAACCTTGCCCTTGCCGGTTCCCGGGGTCCGTGAGTCGGCATCAAGAATCGTCACGGACCACTCTACACCTGACGTGCGGCGTCGCGATTTGTACCGGCTGCACCGAATATCAGGTAGAGCGTGTAGCTGATCGCGGTGATGAAGACCGCGTCGTGAATATCATGGCCAAGCATAAGACCGAAGAACCCGGAGCACAGATAGACAATCAAAACACCGCTGAGCACGAAAAAGCCCACTTGCCCGACCTCGTCCTTTTCCGCCCGGAAGGCCACGACGAATGGGACGATCAGCATCGCCGCCAACGCCAGAAGCCCGACAATGCCGGCGCGCAGCACCGCATTGAGAGCGGCGTTGTGCGCATGGCTGAAGGCGATTGGTTCAGCCCCGCCCTCACCGGTTTTCCGCACGATTTCACGCCGCTCGTTGCCGGGCCCGTATCCGAAGACCGGCTTTTCCAGAAACAGCTCATATCCTGCCCGGTAGATCCGGATGCGCTCGCCAATCGCCCCCGACATGTCACCGGACATGGCGTTTTCGATATCAACCTGCGCCTGCTCAATCCGCGTTTCAAGAACCGTGGATACAGACAGGCCACCGACGATCAAACCGGCAAGGGTTGCGAGCAGTACAACAAAGGCCCCTACCCGGCCTCGTAGCCGGAAGACAAACAGAGCCAGCAACGGCACCATAATCAGCGCCGGCCAGGCGGAACGGGTCCCGGTGGCGAGTACCATGAGGGCCGCAGCGACAGCGGCGGCCGCAAAAAACAATGTGGCGTAACCTTTCCGCCGGATGGCCGCGCTGACCGTGAGTACGAACAACACGCTGGAAACCAGAGCGAGGACACTGGCATTCCCGGCGGCGAGTTCGGGTCTGTACTGCGAACCGTACAAGACCGTCAGGACCAACGCACCGACAACAGACGCCAGCGCTGCTGTGACTTCGACCGATTGAAGCAATTTGCGCCGATCCGCAAAGGTCATCGAATAAATGCCAGCCAGACCGAGCAGTGGCAGGTTTTCGGCAACTTCGTTGAACGCGTGCGTATTCCGGGGCGATCCGGCCACTGATTCCGATAGCATCCGGCCACCCATTCCGATTTGATCCGGCCGGGGATTCCGGGGCATCCGGCCACCCCCATTTCAACCCAGTTTAGGCTGCTGCGAGGCGATCTGTAACAGGGCTACTGTTCCGTTCCTTTGGATGGAGAGAGCCCTTTATGAAGAGATTGCCTATGCGGAAGATAAGGGAAGCCCTGCGGGTAATTACCCACCCCCGAATTCGTGATTTCCGGTTCTTCTACCGGCCTATGCCAGGACGGATGCGATGACCTGGAAGGGGTTTGCGCCTTTGAGGCGGGCGGTGTCGATGGTCGTGCGTACATCCGCCTCGGCTTGGGCGGCCCACATGGCGCGATATCCGTTTGTCACCTTTCGCTGAATGACCCATGGACGGAGCTTTCGCTCAGATGTGTTGTTGGTGACATCGACTTCTCCGGGATAGTCGCAAAACGTCAGCAGCTGATCGCGGGCCCGCCCGATCTTGGCCTGGAGCTTTTGGGCCAGGTCGCACGAAGTCGGGGCGCATAGAAGCCCGGCAAGCTGTTTATCGAATTTGCGCTTCTTGCTTGCGACGGTAGACGCAGCGAATGTGCTTATGGCTCTGGCGAAATCAAACACACGGCCAAACCAAAGCTGGAAGCGAAGAGGGAGATCATCCTCGCCATGTTCCAGCGCAAAGGCTGTATCACGCGCCAAATGTGCAAGGCAGGTTTGATGTCGATGGCCGTGAGATTGCTGGGCTGAATACCGATCAGATATCCATACCTCGGGGACATGGCCGCCCATGGTCTCGTGAACGACCCGTGCTGCACGGGAGTAATCGGGCTGGTGGACAACAGCATCCTTGCAATGAAAAACCCAGTGTTGGGCATTTGTGCCCTCGATACGCACACCGGTTTCGTCGCTGGCGACAACGCGGGCGGCTCGAAGGCTGGCCTTGGCGGCCTGTGCTGTGGCCTGGAAGCTCGGACGGGAGCGGGAAAACATGTTCATGATCGCGCCCTCGCTCACATTAAGGCCGAAGATATCCATGAACACACCGCTCAGGCGTTCGTAAGACAATGCATGGAAACTCTTGAGGTAGATCGCCAGCGCGTGAATGCCTGGCCCGAACGGCGTTGCGGTTGCCACGGCAGGTGCGGTGGCTTTTGTTGTCGTGCCGCATTGCGGGCAATGACAGGAAAAACGCCGATGCCGGGTGACATGAGGACGGATCGCAGGAATATCGATCTCGTCATAGGCCCCGGCCAGCACCATCGTATCATCACCGGAAAACGCATGGCCGCATCTCTTGCAGGCGGTCGGTTCATGATCGCGAAACATGTCGGCAAAATCCGCCAGCACCCTATTGTGGGGTTCATGCCCGGGCTTGGCTCCACCCGGTCGTGAGTTGACGCGTTTCTCTTTCTTGTCCGTCGAGGGCGGCTTGGAAGACGTCCGAGAATCCTTGGAAGGCCGTTGGAGCCGAAGCACCATCTCGATCAATTCGTCCTTGCTCAGCTGCTGCAAATCAGTCCGATCCATATCATCATGGATTCAGACATTGTGGTGCATGGCAAGGGGGTGGGTAATTACCCCTGCGGCTTCGGGCGGATGGATTTTCAGGCCGCCAGGTGGCGCAAAGCCTGTGCGTGGCCCGTGCGACGATTTCGGAATATTTTCGGCGCGCTGATCTGGAAGGTTTGAGCTGGCCTCTGTCTGCTGATCTGTCGGACGCCGACCTTGAGAACCGCCTGTTTCCCGTTTGCCCCGGCGATGTCCGTCGCGCGGTTCCTCAGCCTGTCTGGGCGCATGTGCATGCCGAGTTGCGGCGCAAGGGCGTGACGCTGTCGCTGCTGTGGGAGGAGTATCGCGGGGTTCATCACGATGGATACGGCTATAGCCGATACTGTGAGCTCTACACCCGCTGGGAAGGCAAGCTGTCTCCGGTGATGCGTCAGCGTCATCCTGCAGGCGAGCGGCTGTTTGTCGATTACGCGGGCCCGACAGTTGATGTTGTCTGCCCCAAAACGGGAGAGGTGCGCACCGCACAAATCTTTGTCGCGACGCTGGGAGCGTCCAATTACACCTATGTCGAAGCCAGCTGGACACAGGGCCTGCCGGACTGGGTATCCAGCCATGTGCGTGCCTTTGAGTTCTTCGGTGGCGTGCCTGCGCAGCTGGTTCCAGACAATCTCAAGGCAGGCGTCACCAAGGCCTGTTTTTATGATCCTGAGATCAATCGCACCTATGGTGATATGGCGGCACATTACGATACCGCCATCGTTCCGGCGCGGCCTGGAAAGCCGAAAGACAAGGCAAAGGTGGAAGGCGCTGTTTTGCTGGCCGAGCGCTGGATTTTGGCGCGGCTGCGCAACCAGCACTTTTTTGGCCTTGATGAGGTGAACGCTGCCATCCGGCCATTGCTGGATCAGCTCAACGGCAAAGTCAGTCGCCATCTTGGTGCAAGCCGCCGCGATCTGTTTGAACGCCTGGATCGGCCCGCTCTGAAGCCCTTGTCTATGGAGGCCTATGTTTATGCCGAATGGAAGCAGTGCCGCGCGGGCCTCGATTACCATGTCGATATTGGCCGCCATTATTACTCGGTGCCGCATCAGTTGCTGAAGCAAAAACTATGGGCAAGGATCACCGCACGCACCGTAGAGGTATACTTTAATGGGCAACGCGTTGCCTCTCACGCCAGAACCTCGGGCAATCGCCAGCACTCCACGATCCGCGATCACATGCCCGCCCATCATCGCTTCCGCGAGGATTGGACGCCACAGCGTATCCGCGGGCAAGCTGTGCGCATCGGCCCAAATGTTGAGGTCTTTGTCGATGTGATCATGCGCCAGCGCAAACATCCCGAACAAGGATACAGAACGTGCCTCGGTGTTTTACGGCTGGCCAAGACCTTCGGGCGGGAGCGCCTGGATGCCGCCTGTTTGCGTGCGCTTGAGATCAACGCCCACTCCTACACATCCCTGCATTCCATTCTGAAGAATGGTTTGGACCGTCAGCGCCGCGAACCCACCACGGACGGCCCTGCGATCACTCACCCCAATATCCGTGGTGCGGATTACTTCCATTGAAGAGGATAGAGAATGCTTGATCACCCAACGCTGGATCAGCTCAAAACACTCAGGCTCGACGGCATGGCAGAAGCCTTTGCCGAGATGCAAAAACAGGACGGCACAGCCGGGCTTAGCCACGCTGAATGGCTTGGGCTGCTCATTGATCGAGAGACCGCCAGTCGTGAGACGAGGCGATTTGAAAGCCGCATGCGTACAGCAAAACTGCGCCACGTCGGTGCCTCGCCGGAGGACGTGGATTACAAGTCGCGGCGCGGCCTCGACAAAGCCATGTTCCAGCAGATGCTGACCGGGCGCTGGATCAAGGACAAGCGCAACCTGATGATCACTGGCCCCTGCGGCGTTGGCAAAACATGGTTGGCCTGCGCTCTGGCGCAAGCCGCCTGCCGAGACGGTATCACTGTGCTGTACAAGCGCATGCCACGTCTCTTTGATGAATTGGAACTGGCCCATGGTGACGGACGCTTTCCGCGTCTGTTCAAGGCCCTTACCAAAACTCAACTGCTAATCCTGGACGACTGGGGACCGGATCGCCTCAATGCCAGTCAGCGTCGTGACCTTATGGAAATAGTCGAGGACAGATACGAGGTTGGATCAACCTTGATCACAAGCCAATTGCCCATCGACACCTGGCATGACGTGATCGGGGAACCCACCTTCGCCGATGCCATTCTCGATCGCCTCGTACACAACGCCTATCGCGTCGAACTCGACGGCCAGAGCATGAGGAAAACCAAACTCGGAACAGGTGACGAAAGCATCCAATCCTGATAACCAAATCATCAGGCCTCGCAGCCGCTATATAAGGGTGGCCGGATACCCCGGTTTAGGTGGCCGGATGTTATCGGAATGGCCGGCCGGATACTCCGGAATGCGCAAACGCGATCGCTGATGGATGGATCAGCGCGGCGAGTGCTTCGGCGGCAAAGAAACCGCAAAATGCATAAAACACCATCGTCACCGGTTCGGGCAGACTCCAGCGCAACTTGCCGGTCAAAAGATGTAGGGTTCCATAGACCCCGCAGGAAATCACAATGACTGAAACCGCGCTGCCGATGAACGCGCCCAGGCACAAGCAGATGCTGTAAAAAAGAAGATTGACCTTGTCGAAGCCCCTGAAATCCGGACGAACATAAAAATCATATACTGATTTGATCATGAGGATGGTCCGAGCGCCCGGCACAACCGGACGGCTGGCGGTAGCAACGTCGCATGGATTTCCAAGCGACCGCAAATGTCGCCGATCGTGGAATGATTCCGCCCGGTCCCCGGTTCGCACATAGTCAGCACAATAAGCATACCTTACCGCCGCATCACACCTATGGTGTTCTTATAAATCAAGAAAGTTAAGGGTCCAGGGTTCCAGATGGCGGCGCGCATATCACCAACCGATCAATCTTGCCGCCACACTACGGGCGACAATAGCGCATTCTCTGACAACATAACCGGATCAGGCTGTTATTGCAGCTCTGCATGAATGGGATTGAGTTCACGGTCAAGACCGTCCTTCACGTCACCATTTCACCGGCAACGGCGCCCGATTCGACCAACTACTATCGATAGCTCTTTACTTTGAACGATTGCCTTTTTCTGCGGTCCTGCTACATCGCGGCTATGACAAACACGCCGCTTTCCCATATTCGTAATTTTTCGATCGTTGCGCACATCGACCACGGAAAATCGACGCTCGCCGACCGGCTGATCCAGACCTGCGGCGGCCTCGCCGACCGGGAGATGAGCAAGCAGGTTCTCGATTCCATGGATATCGAGAAAGAGCGCGGCATTACCATCAAGGCCCAGACGGTTCGGCTGCACTATACCGCCAAGGACGGCGAGATGTATGTGCTCAACCTAATCGACACGCCAGGCCATGTCGACTTTGCCTATGAAGTGTCGCGATCGCTGAGAGCTTGCGAAGGTTCGCTGCTGGTGGTTGATGCCAGCCAAGGGGTGGAAGCGCAGACGCTCGCCAATGTCTATGCGGCGCTTGATGCCGACCACGAGATCGTGCCGGTGCTCAACAAGATCGACCTGCCAGCGGCCGAGCCTGACCGGATCAAGGAACAGATCGAGGAAGTGATCGGGCTTGACGCCTCCGACGCGGTGATGATTTCGGCCAAGACCGGCATCGGCATACCCGATGTGTTGGAAGCTATCGTTACGCGCCTGCCCGCGCCCAAGGGCGGGACCGTCAAGGATCCGCTCAAGGCGATGCTGGTCGACAGCTGGTATGACACCTATCTCGGCGTCATCGTGCTGGTGCGGATCATCGACGGTGAAATGAAAAAGGGCCAGCAGATCCGGCTGATGGGCACCGACGCCCGCTACACGGTCGAGCGAATCGGCGTCATCACCCCCAAGCTGGTGGCCACAGACTCGCTCGGACCGGGCGAAATCGGTTTCATTACCGCCTCGATCAAGGAAGTGGCCGACACCCGCGTCGGCGATACCATCACCGAAGACAAGCGGCCAACGGCGAAAGCCCTGCCCGGCTTCAAACCGGCGCAGCCGGTGGTGTTCTGTGGCCTGTTCCCTGTCGATGCCGCAGATTTTGAAGAACTGCGCGCGGCCATGGGCAAGCTCAGGCTCAACGATGCCTCGTTCTCGTTCGAAATGGAAACATCCGCAGCGCTCGGTTTTGGTTTCCGCTGCGGCTTTCTCGGGCTACTGCACCTGGAAATTATCCAGGAGCGGCTCGAGCGCGAGTTCAATCTCGACCTGATCGCCACAGCACCGTCGGTGATCTACCGGCTCAACATGACCAATGGCGATGTTGTGGAACTGCACAACCCGGCCGACATGCCGGACGTGGTCAAGATCAAGAGCATCGAGGAGCCGTGGATCAAGGCAACCATCCTGACGCCGGACGAGCATCTTGGCACGATCCTGAAGCTTTGCCAGGATCGCCGTGGCATCCAGACTGACCTGTCCTATGTCGGCAAGCGGGCGATGGTGACTTATCAACTGCCGCTCAACGAAGTGGTGTTCGATTTCTATGACCGGCTGAAGTCGATCTCCAAGGGCTATGCCAGCTTCGACTACCAGATTACCGGCCACCAGGAAGGCGATCTGGTCAGGATGTCGATCCTGGTCAATGACGAGCCTGTGGATGCACTGTCGATGCTGGTGCACAGATCAGCTGCTGAAAAACGCGGTCGGGTGATGTGCGAAAAGCTCAAGGAACTGATCCCGCGACACATGTTCAAAATCCCGATCCAGGCCGCCATTGGCGGCAAGGTGGTGGCGCGCGAAACAATCTCGGCGATGCGCAAGGATGTGACTGCGAAGTGCTACGGCGGCGACGCCACCCGCAAGCGCAAGCTCCTGGACAAGCAAAAGGCCGGCAAGAAGCGGATGCGCCAGTTCGGCAAGGTCGACATTCCGCAGGAAGCCTTCATCGAAGCACTGAAAATCAGCGACTGAAAAACGAGCGCCGGCGTAAAGCCGGCGTCATTCTATTGGATGGCTGCTCACTCAGTTGGGCAGCGGCAGCGCGGTGCGGCGGCTACGGCGCCACTGCCAGAGAATATGGCCGACTAGCGCCAGAAACACCACGACGCCGCCAACAAGGGTACGTGGTGCCGGCACTTCGCCATGGATGAGCCAGACCCAGACCGGTCCGAAGGCCGGCTCCATGGTGGAAATCAGCGCCGCCAGCGCCGAGGGGATCAGCCGCGCACCGGTGACGAACATGGCCATGCCAAGCCCCAGGGTGAGCGCCCCGAACAGCACCAGCAGCCCCAGGTCGCTCAGACCGACACGCATCCCCGACGACAACAGGAAGGCTACAAAACCACCGACCATGATGCCGAGGCAGGCGGCCGGCGTCATCCGCACCCCCGAATAGCGCCGGGTGATGACGGTGGCGGCAGCAAAAACGACGGCAATTGTCAGCGCCAAACCATCGCCGATGAAGGAAATGTTGGTGCCAAAGGAATCCGAGACCATGACGGAAATCCCGGCAATCACCATCAGGATCGCCGCCCAGGTGACGGCGTCCACCGCCTCGCGCAAGAACACCACGCCAAGCAGAGCGGCGATCAGTGGCACACCGGCCTGCATCAACAGGATGTTGGCGACCGTGGTGTAGCCGAGCGCCACCACAAAGGAGGTGGTGGCTATGGCCACGCAGAAGGCCACGCCGAGCCCCGGCAGGCCCATGGAACGGAACAGCCGCATCGTGCCCGCAGGACCGTCGCGCCAGAGCATGAACCCCATCAGCAACAACGTGGCGAAGAAATCGCGCCAGGCGATGATTGCCCATGGATCGGTGATTTCGAGTCCACGGGCAATGGCGCCACCAAAACTCCAGGCCATGGCCGCGCCAAACACCAGCAACCCACCCCGACGGGCCTCCGAAACCGGCGGCGCGGCGGGACCGGGCACAGGCATCAATGCAGCGGGCGCATGGGTCATTTTACTTCCATAACGCGCACTGCCCGGTGCAGGGAAGTAGCAAGTGCGACACGCCAGGGCGCGAACAGACTGCAGCTCTGCACGCCGATTCCGCAGGGTGACAGCGTCCGCCGCAGCGCTGGCGCTATGGCCGCTCCGACGCGAAAATTAGCGGTGAGCGGGCGCTTGGTGAAGAATTTTCACTGCTCGGCGGATTAATTGTCACTTCAGGCACATACGGTCATTGACAGGGCTTCGCACACCCCCTAAATCGGCCTGCAAGCCCAGATGGCGGAATTGGTAGACGCGCTACGTTCAGGTCGTAGTTCTCGCAAGGGAGTGGAGGTTCGAGTCCTCTTCTGGGCACCAATTAACTGTTCCGAATCGTCCCGGAAAATCCAAAAAGCCCTGCGAAAGCGGGGTTTTTTGTTGATTTCTTAGGTTTCACGTCCTTCGCCGTCCGACGGCGTGTGATGGCATCCAGAGAATTTGATGGCATTATTGATGGCATTCTGGTGCCATGCCATCACCTTCGCGAGTCGGATGCCATCACATGCCACTTACAGACACTCGAATCCGAGCGCTCAAGCCGGGTGAAAGACCAACAAAGCACGGAGACGGCGGAGGCTTGTTACTAGTTGTCAATCCGAATGGCAGCAAGCTTTGGCGAATGGTCTATCGCTACGGAGGCAAGCAGAAGCAGCTCTCATTTGGTGCGTGGCCTGATGTCTCGCTCGCTCAAGCCCGCGCTCAACGGGATTCGGCAAGGAAACTGCTCGCCGAAGATAGCGACCCATCCCAAAAGAAAAAACTTGACAAGATCGCCAAGGCGGAGGCCGCAACTAACACATTCGCGGCTTTGGCCGAGGAGTTCCTTCAAAAGAACAGCCGCGAAGGAAAATCAGAGGCAACGCTGAGCAAGAAGCGCTGGTTGATCGGACTGGCCCTCAAGGATCTGCAAACCAAGCCGATAGGCGAGATCAACGCTGCGGATATTCTGGTTCCGCTTCGTCGTGTTGAGGCACTTGGAAACTATGAGACCGCTCGCCGACTGCGGGCGGTGATCAGTCAGGTTTTCCGATACGGAATCGCAACGGCTCGCGTCAGCAATGACCCCACCTTTGGCCTGAGAGGCGCCATCATTGCTCCAAAGGTCACGCATCGGGCCGCTCTCACCGACTGGGTATCGTTCACGAAGCTGATCCGCAGTATCTGGACCTATTCCGGATCCATTGAGACGCGAACAGCCATGAAGTTGATGGCACTGCTCTATCCCCGGCCGGGCGAATTGCGGCAGGCCGAATGGACAGAATTCGATCTGGATAAGGCGACCTGGACGATACCGGAAGAACGAGCAAAGATGCGCCGGGTTCACCGGAAACCGTTGCCACCTATGGCAATCGCCATACTACGTGAACAGCAGCGCCACACCGGCAACCTGCGTCTCGTGTTTCCTTCGAGCACATCGCTCGAACGACCGATCAGTGAAAACACGATGAACCTAGCCTTGCGCCGGATGGGATTTGAAAAACACGAAGCGACCTCGCACGGGTTTCGCGCGACCGCGTCCACGCTTCTGAACGAGAGCGGGCTATGGAATGCCGATGCAGTCGAGGCCGAGCTCGCCCATGTGAGCGGCAACGAGGTCCGGCGCGCCTACCACCGCGCCGCCTACTGGGAGGAACGCATCAGGATGGCCGTCTGGTGGGCAGAGAGGATCGGGGAGGGCTTGGGTGAAGAGAACTCTTAGGTACTTCATTTGACGGTGAGGGCTCTCTAGACACCGGGTGGACGATGTCCACCTCTGGCTCCAATACAAAGCTCCCCTCGGCGGTCTGTCGATAACGACTGACGAATTCTCCAAATAGCTGGAGGAGAGTTGGGACTCAGGTCACCAAGGATATCAAAAAACAATTATTTTGGACGGATATGGAAACCTATTCGATCGGGAGTTTAGAGGAAATCGCCGCACGCGCGTCTTCGGCCGTGAGTGGCCGGCTGAATAAGTAGCCCTGCCCTTCAGAACAGCCTCTCAACACCACCGAGTCGTATTGGCTTTCAGTTTCAATACCTTCCGCAGTGGTTTTGATTCCAATTTGGATTCCGAGTTTGATGATCGCATCGACAATTGCCGCATTACTGGCACCTGATTCAAGGCTTTGAATGAATCGCTTGTCGATTTTGATCTTGTCGAACTCGAAATTCTGCAAATAGGCCAGCGAAGAATAGCCCGTCCCGAAATCGTCCATGGAGACACGGACCCCAAGTTCGCGGATAGATTTGAGGATAGTCACGTTGGTGGCCTCTGCTCCCAGCAGCGCTGACTCAGTTACCTCAAGCTCCAACCGCTTGGGTGAAAGCCCCGTGGTCGCCAATGTGTTGACCAACGTTGGGAGAAGCGAGGAGCTCTTGAACTGTAGCGGGGAGAGATTCACGGCTATGCCGATGTGCTCCGGCCAATTGGCTGCCTCCTCACAGGCACGACGAAGGGCCCAAGCGCCCAACTGATTGATGAGTCCTGTTTCCTCAGCGAGAGGAATGAACAACTCGGGAGATATCATTCCCCGGGTCTCGTGCGGCCAGCGAAGCAGCGCTTCGAAAGAAACAATCTCCCGTGTCTTCATATCAACGAGTGGCTGAAAAAACACGTCAAACTGTGAATGTTGAACGGCAAGGCGCAGATCGGATTCGAGTTTCCGCCGGTCTTCCTGTTCTTCGAGCATCCTGGCTTCGAACAATGCAGCACCGCCTGTACCTTTGCCTTTGGCGTGGTACATAGCCAAGTCTGCAGCCTTAATAAGTCCGTTTAGATCATTTGAGAATGATGATGCTCTGGCTACACCGCAGCTTGCTCCGGTATGAAGCGACTTTCCGTCGAGCCAAAAAGGCTCAGATATCTTGTTGGCGGCCGCATTCGCCATGGCCATTGCAGATTGCGGCTGGTCGGAATGCTTATAAATTGCGGCAAATTCATCGCCACCTAAGCGGGCCAAAGGAACTTCAGGTCCGAAAATTTCGGAAAGGCGCTTGCTCACCTCAATCAAGAGATTGTCGCCAGCTTCATGACCATAGGTGTCATTGATCGACTTGAAGCCGTTGAGATCGATGAAAATCAACGCCGGTTCATTTTCATCAGTAGAAAAGTCCGTCAATGCGCTTTGGAGGTCGTCCCTGAATCCTTGACGGTTGAGAAGCCCAGTCAAAGAATCATGGTAGGCCATGAAATGTAGCTTTTCTTCGGAAACATGCCGTTTGGTGGCTTCTTCAGTCAGCGCGGCATCCTGAACTTGGACCTGGCGATTAAGGTTTTCAGCAAGAATTTCTGCGGATTTGCGGCGGGCGTCTTCCTCATCAGTTTCCTTTTTGAGGCTGACCTGACTGTTAATCCGCGCAAGTGCGATGGCAAAATCAACTGGCTTAGTAATATAATGGCGTGCCCCCATCAGGTGGTCCGGTTTGATTGTTAGTGCATCATGGGCGTCTGGTCCATCGGGACAATGCTTTCCGGCGCGGGCGGGCGGTAGCCCAGAGCGCTATGCGGCCTGACGGTGTTGTAGTGGATACGCCATTGCTCGATCAGGATTTGCGCCTCCCTTAGGCTGTAGAAGATTTCGCCGTTCAGCAGCTCGTCGCGGAACCGGGCGTTGAAGCTTTCGCAGTATCCGTTCTCCCATGGTGAGCCTGGCTCTATGTAGGCCGTCTTGGCTCCAACAGCTGCAATCCAATCCCGCACTTTCTGGGCGATAAATTCCGGCCCATTGTCCGACCGAATGTATTCCGGCGGGTCGCGCAGGATGAATAGGTCTGTCAGAGCATCCAGCACGTCCGTTGAGTTGAGCTTGCGGTCCACGCGGATCATGAGTGCCTCCCTGGTGTATTCGTCGATGATATTCAGCGTCCGATAGACGCGGCCGTCAGCGGTTCGATCCTGGACGAAGTCGTAGGACCAGACGTGGTTTGGCCGTTCCGGTCTGAGACGCACACATGATCCGTCGTTCAGCCAAAGCCGCCCCTTTTTCTTCTGCTTTTGTGGCACTTTCAGCCCTTCACGCCGCCAGATGCGCTCAACCCGCTTATGGTTTACCTGCCAGCCCGCGTTGTTCAGCAGACCGGTGACCATGCGATACCCATAGCGTCCGTACTTGTCGGCCAGTTCGATGATATCATCGGTCAGCCGTTCTTCATCTGCCCGGCCCTGTGGCACCTTGCGCTGTGTGGATCGGTGTTGTCCGAGCGTGCGGCAGGCGCGGCGTTCTGATACGCCGAGCTCCCGCCGCACATGGTCGATGCACTTGCGCCGACGCGAAGGGCTTAGAAGTTTCCCTTTGCCGCCTCGGTCAGGATGAGTTTGTCCAGTGTCAGGTCAGACACCGCCCGCCGAAGCCGCTGGTTCTCCTTCTCCAGCTCTTTCAGCCGAGTGAGTTGAGATCGCTGCATCCCGCCATAGAGCTTCCGCCATCGATAAAACGTCTGCTGTGTCACGCCGATCTGGCGCACCGCGTCAGCAATCGTCGCACCTTGCCCTTGCAGAACTTCAACCTGCCGAAGCTTCGATACAATCTCTTCCGGCTTCTCTCGTTTTCCAGCCATCGCTGATCCTCCAATTTGAGGGATAATCTATCCCAGTTGGTGGACCACTTTCAGGGGGCAACTCCACGTTGGTGGCGGCGAATGGATGAATAATCTGGAGAGCAGAGGCTATGGTCCGCTACTTAACGATTTTGGGATTGCTCGCGTCGACGCCTGCATTGGCTGGCGATTTGTCATCTCCCGCGCAGATTTCTAGTGTCGATTGGACAGGGGCTTATGCCGGAGCGTTCATTGGCACGATCAGTGGCGATGGCAAGGCGACGCGAGGTGCTTACCAGGGCGCGCTGCTTACTCTTGATGTCCAGAACGGATTATTCCCCGACTCAATCAAGAATATGAAAGGTCGGCTGAGTGGTGGGCTTTCAGCAGGGTACAACCAGCAATTCGGCAGATTTGTCGGCGGCGTTGAGGCGGACGTATCGTTCGCGGACATCAACATACGATCGGATTTCTCCAGAGTTGATCCCAACCCGAATCCTCCTTTCACTGGGCTTGATACGAACACAAGTTACCAGACCGAGTTCGGGACATTTGCCACCGCCCGCTTACGCGGTGGTATAACCGTCGATCGCACAATGGTCTTCGCCAGTGCTGGTCTTGCTGTTGGTAAAGTGACGAACAGATTCACCCTCGATCTGCCGGGCTTGGGCTATTCTTCTCCCGGGTGGAGCGCTGATGCGACTAAGTTAGGTTATGCGATCGGAGTTGGTATTGAGCACAGGCTCACTGATCGCATTGGCCTGAAACTCGAAGCCATCGGGATTGATTTGCAAGACACGACCGTCCATGCGGTCGACAACGTTACCTTCCCTGGAGAAACTATAGATTATCGCTTCAAGAACCAAGCGTTGCTTGGTCGATTTGGTGTTTATGTCTCTTTCTGAGAAGTGACTGTGTAGATATTCCGTTACTCGCGGGCCATTTCCTTTACGTCCCAGATCTGGGAAGAAGGAGATATTTATGAACAAGGATCAGTGCGAGATACAGCGGAAATTGTGGATACTTCGGTACGCCGATGATTTGTAGCGTTGTGAAAGCATTCCGCTATTTTGGTGCTGGCTGTTCAAGTGTCTATCGCTGGCGTCAACTCTTGTAGAGCGCCCAGTTTTTCTCAAACTCGGCGTCCATCCCAGGATCATATTGCTTGACACAATTACGACTGAGGTTTTTGGCCGCATAGAGTGCACGATCAGCCTTGTAATAGAGGTCTTCCGCATTGGTCGCGTCAGTAGCCATACACAGGCCGAATGACATCGTAATCCGGCCGAAGTCTTGGCCAGACCGGTTTTTTCTAAAAGGTGATGATTCAATTTTTCGACGAATGCGCTCTGAAGTTTCCATTGCCGCTTCCAAACTGGTGTCGTGAAGGATTATGGCAAACTCTTCGCCACCCGTTCGCGCGATCGAGGTATCTCCACCTAAACTGCTCTGCATGACCGCGGCAACCACCTTCAGGACGAGGTCTCCAACCGAGTGGCCATAGGTATCATTGTATTTCTTGAAGTGATCGATGTCTGCGATCAGAAGCGCATGATACATCACGTTCCGTTTGTCATTGTAGATGCCCGTCAGCGCCTCATCAAAAGCGCGCCGATTCCACAGGCCGGTTAGTGGATCAATATTGGCAAGCCGCTTGTATTCTTCAAGCTCAGATTTAACCCGCTGCATTTCCTGAGCGCGTTCTACCAACTCCTGAATGGCCGCCTTGCCTTCTTTCATGGTATCGCCGGTGGCTGATGACATTGCCTTAATGATGTCACTCAGAGCCTCAATGCTGGAATTCTTCGCAAATATGCTGGAATTGCTCTCATCGAGTAGGCTCGAATACCCCCCACGCGATAAATGCTCTGTCTTAATCAGGTGAAGCAAGCCTTGCAGCTCTTCCGAAGTCTGTGCGTGCGCCCCTTCGACAACATTTGCAGCATGATGACGCGCCAAATATTTCTTTCCCATGCTATCAAGCTCAAGCTGGGTAATTACCCACCCCCTTGCCATGCACCACAATGTCTGAATCCATGATGATATGGATCGGACTGATTTGCAGCAGCTGAGCAAGGACGAATTGATCGAGATGGTGCTTCGGCTCCAACGGCCTTCCAAGGATTCTCGGACGTCTTCCAAGCCGCCCTCGACGGACAAGAAAGAGAAACGCGTCAACTCACGACCGGGTGGAGCCAAGCCCGGGCATGAACCCCACAATAGGGTGCTGGCGGATTTTGCCGACATGTTTCGCGATCATGAACCGACCGCCTGCAAGAGATGCGGCCATGCGTTTTCCGGTGATGATACGATGGTGCTGGCCGGGGCCTATGACGAGATCGATATTCCTGCGATCCGTCCTCATGTCACCCGGCATCGGCGTTTTTCCTGTCATTGCCCGCAATGCGGCACGACAACAAAAGCCACCGCACCTGCCGTGGCAACCGCAACGCCGTTCGGGCCAGGCATTCACGCGCTGGCGATCTACCTCAAGAGTTTCCATGCATTGTCTTACGAACGCCTGAGCGGTGTGTTCATGGATATCTTCGGCCTTAATGTGAGCGAGGGCGCGATCATGAACATGTTTTCCCGCTCCCGTCCGAGCTTCCAGGCCACAGCACAGGCCGCCAAGGCCAGCCTTCGAGCCGCCCGCGTTGTCGCCAGCGACGAAACCGGTGTGCGTATCGAGGGCACAAATGCCCAACACTGGGTTTTTCATTGCAAGGATGCTGTTGTCCACCAGCCCGATTACTCCCGTGCAGCACGGGTCGTTCACGAGACCATGGGCGGCCATGTCCCCGAGGTATGGATATCTGATCGGTATTCAGCCCAGCAATCTCACGGCCATCGACATCAAACCTGCCTTGCACATTTGGCGCGTGATACAGCCTTTGCGCTGGAACATGGCGAGGATGATCTCCCTCTTCGCTTCCAGCTTTGGTTTGGCCGTGTGTTTGATTTCGCCAGAGCCATAAGCACATTCGCTGCGTCTACCGTCGCAAGCAAGAAGCGCAAATTCGATAAACAGCTTGCCGGGCTTCTATGCGCCCCGACTTCGTGCGACCTGGCCCAAAAGCTCCAGGCCAAGATCGGGCGGGCCCGCGATCAGCTGCTGACGTTTTGCGACTATCCCGGAGAAGTCGATGTCACCAACAACACATCTGAGCGAAAGCTCCGTCCATGGGTCATTCAGCGAAAGGTGACAAACGGATATCGCGCCATGTGGGCCGCCCAAGCCGAGGCGGATGTACGCACGACCATCGACACCGCCCGCCTCAAAGGCGCAAACCCCTTCCAGGTCATCGCATCCGTCCTGGCATAGGCCGGTAGAAGAACCGGAAATCACGAATTCGGGGGTGGGTAATTACCAAGCTGGGTGGGCGGTTGAGTAAATGCTCTGAACTCCGCGATGAGCGCGGTATCGGACGAATTCAGGACTTCATAGACGAGCTCATAGTTGCGCGGCAACGGCGCAATTCTGTACTTGCGCATCGTCGCGATAGCAATTGTCGCTGGGTCGGTGGCTTCCAATTTTCTTGATGATACGGCCATTGAAGCCTCTGAAAACAATATCAATATTGATTGACTATCGCGCCTACAGATTTAGATTTTGCTAATTGATTGGGCAGCGGCTAGTTGGACATAGGAATCGGCGGAGAGCGGCCGTTCGCTCTGATTCCATCAAGCGCTGCAAAGTAGAACTATTCCACCGTCCAAGGTTCTTTGGATGTCCGTCGTCAGATAAAATGGGATATCAGAGCGGCTTGAGTATTGGAGGCTCTGGTTCGATTGTGTGGCTGATTATGCCGCCTGTGTTTGATGTTGCAAGCGGCGTTGGCGGATTGTCAGTTTCTTGATCTTCTCCCTTTCTCTCAAGATGGCTTTGTCGCGCCCAAAGTAGACGTCGGCAGGTGTGACGTTGTTCAGGCTCTCGTGGTAGCGCTGGTTGTTGTAATAGTCGACGAAGGCCTCGATCTGGCGTTCAAGATCGCCTGGCAGGTAGTAGTTTTCCAGCAGAACCCGGTTTTTCATCGTCTGATGCCATCGTTCGATCTTTGCCTGGGTTTGGGGATGGAATGGCGCACCACGGACATGCGCCATTTTCTGACCTTCCAGCCATTCAGCGAGATCGCCGGAGATGTAACAGGCCCCATTATCACTGAGCAGGCGCGGCTTATGGCGCACAACTGCCTGGTCGCAATCCGATGCCTGAAGTGCCAGCTCAATGGTGTCGGTCACGTCCTCGGCCCGCATGTTGGTGCAGAGCTTCCAGGCGATGATGTAGCGGCTGTAATCGTCCAGGATTGTGCTGAGGTAATACCAGCCCCATCCGATGATCTTGAGTGGAGTAAGAAGCGCAGATGCGCTTCTCCTCCCCGAACCGTACTTGCACCTTTCAGCGCATACGGCTCTCCATTCAAGCTTGGCCCATGGCCATAGCAACATCATGGTAGTGCGACGTGACGGTACTGCGGTCTTCAATCCGGAAGATGTACGGATTCGTCTCCGGATTGCGCCACCGGAATTGCGCCTTGGGGCTTGAGACAAGCCGTTTCAACGCTTTTCCGACGGGGTCACCGCGTTCAGTCCGACCAAACACGAGCCAGGTTTTCGCCTTGCCCGGTTCCGGGACCCGGTACCATTTCCGCATCAAGGGTTTGATGCGAGATCGGTATTTATGGCCCAGCCAATGCGCCATTTTCCAGAACACGACATGATCGATGCGCCGGAATACGTACGCCGTGAAGTCGGTGAACTTGTAGAACGCCGCCCATCCCACCAACTGGCGGTTCAGACTGGCGATCATGCCGACCGTACTGACACTATGATTGCCGGAAAGGGTTTCGGTAAGCCTGCGGGCAAACCCCTTGGCCTTTTCCTTGGGTATCGTCGTGACGATGGACATCCGTCCATGCGCCCCACGCTTGCGGATGATCCGGTGCCCCAGAAAAACGAAGCCGTCATTGACGTGTGTGACATGGGTCTTCTCCATGTTCAGCGTCAACTTCAGTTCACCTTCCAGAAACGCCCGGCACTCCTCACGGATTTCCTCTGCCTGAGCCTTGGTTCCTTTTACGATCACGACAAAGTCGTCAGCGTATCGGCAATAGGCAACGGCAGGTTTCCATTGCCGGTTCTCGCGAGCCGTGATGGGCCTGCCTTGCTGGATGCCGAAGTTCCATGCCCAGCGATCCTTACGAGCCTTTTTGTTCAGATATTTCGCCTCCAGCCACATATCAAACTCGTGGAGCATGATGTTGGACAGGAGCGGTGACAGAACGCCACCTTGCGGAACACCCTCGCTTGAGGCTGTGAACAGGCCACGGTCGATGTGGCCTGCCTTCAGGAACCGCCAGAGAAGATCAACGAGCCGTCCGTCCTGCACCCGTCGCCGCACGCATTTCAGAAGCAGCTTGTGATGGACCGTGTCGAAGTAGCTGGCGAGATCACCTTCGATGACCCAGCGGCCCCTCGTCGTGTCGGCTCCATCCTGAAGCTGTATCCTCACGGTGCGGACGGCATGGTGCACGCTCCGTTCCGGCCGGAAGCCATAGGATAAACGATGGAAATCGCTCTCCCAGATCGGCTCCATGGCCATCAGCATGGCGCGTTGAACGATACGGTCCGTCAGGGTCGGAATACCCAGTGGTCGTAGCTTGCCATTGGCTTTCGGAATATAGACGCGCTTGACCGGCTGGGGGCGATAACTCTCCTCCAGCAGGCTTGTCCGCAGGTCGTCCAGATGCTGATCCAGTTTGACCTGCAGTCTTTGCTTATCCATTCCGTCTATGCCCGGCGTTCGTGCGCCACTTGACGCCAAAACGACACGAGCGGCCTCGGCAAGCCATTCCCGGTTAGCAATCAGCCGAAGAAGCCGATCAAACCGTCGGTTTGGATCGCGTTCGGCCCATGTTGCGAGCTTGTGCTGCATTTCGCTGATTATCAAAGGTCTTCACCTCGCTTGGTCAGATAGTTTGCACTTCAAGCAGCTTGAACTGTTCCCCTTCGCCATGTGACAGGCTTTCCCTGCCGCGGACTACTATGAGAACTCCGCCAACATGATGGACATCAGGGCCAACTCCCTTGCGACGCAGAACATCGTTGTCATTCCATCATGCCTTCCCTCGTTCATATGCTGGACGTCTGCGTATTGGTGAGGCTGCCGGTCGCAGTCTTTTCCCTTGCTTTCCGCAAGTCGATGCCGATGCCATGGTCTGGCTGTATTCTCCCCATGGCTGCCACGGACAACCTACGTATTCGTCCGTGTTGGGATAACGCTGGCGTACATCTCACGCGCCATCATCAGCATTTCACCTGTTAAGCCGTGTAGGCGAAGGCGACATTCCAGCCCTCAGATGCGGGTTAACCGGTTCGTGTTCCTCAACCTTCCAATACTTCAGCCTCGGGAACCATCTCGGCGTAACGGCTTCGCCTCAATCCCCTTTACCTGCGGGCTACGTCACCCTGCCAGTTGACGGCAGGTCACCGCCGCTTGGGCTCATGCCCCTTACAGCAGAGGGCAGGCAATTATTCGCATCCTCCTTTCTCTTTTGCATTCCAGTCATATGCCTCCCCGATTGGGGCGAGGCGCACCATAGGTAAAATCGGTCTGCCACATCTCATTGATGGCCGTGGTTTTGTCTTTGAACTCGTCCGCAACCTTGATTACCACATAGGCAGGTGCGGTGATCAAATCGGCAGCTCTGAGGATACGATAAGCCGATGATTCAGAGACAAAATGCCGCTTCTCATCAGTGTATTTGACCGCCAGTTCCCGGGTCGTCAGCGCCTCGTGTTCCAGCGCGAACTCAATCAGATCGTCGCGCCGGTCTTGGGGGATACGGTTCCAGACCGCCTTCGGCCGTGGAGACCGATCATCCAAGGCATCGACCCCACCGTCGAGGTAAAGATCATACCATCGGTAAAACGTGGTGCGCGGGATGCCCAACATATCGAGGGTCTGCTTGGTTGGCAGGTGCGATGCTTCGACCGTGCGAATGATCTCAAGCTTCTCGGTCGCAGGGTATCTCATACCTCGTCCTCCCCAGCCCCTGTCATGCTTTTTTTGAGCAGACGGTTCTCCGGGGTCAGATCAGCGGTGCATTCCTTCAACGCCAAGGCTTCCGAGCGAAGGTCCTTTACTTCCGGCGACGTCGCCTGACGCGCGGTGTCACCCGACAGCCGGCGCTTGCCCGCTTCCAGGAACTCCTTCGACCAGCTGTAATACAGGCTTTCGGCGATACCTTCGCGGCGGCACAGCACCGAGATGCTTTCCTCGCCTCGCAGATCCGCCAGAACGATGCGGATCTTTTCCTCCGCTGAATAGGTCTGGCGGGTCTTGCGGCGGATGTTCTTGACCAGCTTGTCAGCTGCGTTCTTCGATGCTCCGGATGTCTTGTTCATCTTCACTCCATGAAAGTTATGATGAACCAGAAATCCTCCTTTGTTCAAATCCCCAAATCTGACCCACGCGCGCTGACGTCAGACAGGCATCCTTCGTGCCATCATAAGCGAAGTCCGCCCGCTCATAGGTTCCATCCTTGCGCCCGGACTTGTCTATCACCGGAATATGAGGGACGATCCCCCGCTCATTGACTAGCCAGTCGAGCATGGGACCAGAACCATAGGCCGTTTCCGCAATCAGCCGTTCGGGTGCCAGGTCAAACCTGTCGTCCACCCGGTCCACCATGGTGCGCACTGCTCCAACCTCGGCCTGCCGGATCGAACGCGAGGCTTCGACATCTAGGATCACCGCATTGTCGGTATCGATCAGATAGTTTGCGGAATAGGCAAAATAGGCAGGACCGCCGCGTGCTCCAGTCCACTGCGATCCGGGATCGGAATGGGAAGTGAACTTTGGCTCCACCGGGCTGGCTGCGCCGAAGGCTTCATCATCCAGTGTTTCCAGATATTCCCTAACGGCACGCGGGCCATCAGAGGGATCAATCTTGTCAGGTTCCCATTCAGATTGCGGTGCAGAGTTTTGCCGGTTGGCGGCTGCCTGGATCAGGCTCGCATCAGCCGCAAGACGTTGGCCGCTCACCAGTCCTTCCTCAATGCAACGCGCCACAACTGTCTCGAAGACGTGCCGCAACAGATCGCTGTCCCTGAACCGCCCGTGGCGGTTCTTCGAGAACGTCGAGTGGTCCGGGACTGGGTCACTCAGGTCAAGGCTGCAGAACCAGCGGTAGGCCAGATTGAGATGGACCTCTTCGCACAGCCGCCGCTCGGATCGGATGCCCATCGTGTACCCGACCAGCAGCATCCGGATCATCAGTTCCGGATCAACTGAAGGACGGCCTGTTGAGCTGTAGAACGGAGCCCGATGCTTGCGGAGCTCGGACAGATCAACGAACCGGTCAATCAACCGTAGAAGGTGATCCTTCGGAACATGATCTTCAATCGAAAACTCGTAGAACAGCGCGCATTGCGCCTCTTGCCTCGGACCCATCATCGCGTTCAATCCCCGATGCCAATATCGAAACTGAATCAGTCTTCAGGCCATAAAACAACAAGAGTTCTTCAACGGAGTAAGCGCACATCAGACGATGAATTCCGTTCAAAGATGTCCTGTGCCCGTCTAAAGTCTAGGTCTGTTCTAGCGATCTCGTTGCGTTCGAATGCGAGATAGAGCTCGAGTTCGCTCCGGTGGGAAAGAGCCCGGCGACAAAGCTCATCGAGGATAGTTTCGCGCTCGCTGTTCTGCATTGAAGTATAATGCTTTCGGATTGTCTCGGCGGGCGTGTGACCGAGATTGAGCTGCAGGGCTACTTCCTCAATGATCATCATGTTACCTCGTTTAGAGAGGAACGGATGGAGGACCTTGCGGAAGTCATGTGACGAGATGCCCTCTTCCGGGATGCCGGCAGCTTGGGCTGCATCCTTGATAATCCGCTGAATAGTGGCGTCCGATCTCCAACATTCTGGCGCTTCGGTTTCAACGGACCGGTAACCAAGGCCGATCCCGTTAAGCTGTATGTAGCGGTCCGGCAGGAAGAACGGTGCTTCTTCCCGGAAGCCGTTTGCCTGACGCCATAGCGACCATTGCTGGATTGCATCGAGAAGCCCAGAGCCAAGATCCAGGCAGTAGGTGCGGATGTGCTTGTCGAATTTGGTACTCACCTCACGCGGATCCTGATTGACCCACCTGGTGTGCGTGTTCACGTGCTTGCCGCGGAGTGTGATCAGTGCTGCCACGCGAATGCCGGTCGTGATCAACAATCCGATGACGGCCCGGTTCCGCAGCTCGATCGGGGTTGATGCAGGCATCGCCTGGAAGAGGCAAAGCGTCTGATCAAATGTCAGGCTCGTTCCCTTCACCATGCTCGACTCTGCAGCCCGTTCCCTGCGGGAGAGTTTGAAGTAACCTGGAAGATCGGGATCCATCTGGAAGTCAGGCCGCCGCTGCAGCCATTTGAAGAAAGCGCCGCAACGATCAAGCGTATGCACAACTGTTGATTTGCTCAGCCCCCTGCTCCCACCAAGTTCGCGTCGGTGGCGCAGTTCATCCTTAAACCTGAGAACATCATCAATGTTGATCAGCTCAAATGGCTTGTGATCGAGGAATGCGCTCATACGACCAATGGCGCGCAGATGCTCATCAACGGTTCTTACATCCCATTCCTGGTTGCTTTCGAGGAAGACCCTGTAGCCATAAAGCCGACGCAGATTCGAACTATTGGTTTCCGGCGGGATTGGGGCCCCGTTTCTACCAACACCCCCGAGCCCCCCACATCATTTACGTCGGACGAGTCTTCGGGAGTATTGCGAGAGGCGGTATAGATTTCACCGAGGGCATCGAGCGCTACCTCTGCTTGCAGCATGTTGTGGCAATCCATGCACACGCCTGTCACTGAGATGCATGTGGTGTCAGCCGAAGACGTTTGAATCCTTTCTGTGTCCAGCGCCTTGAACCCTAGGCATATCGAGCAGAATAAGCGGCCATTATCAGGTGAGCGACCACCCGGCCAGCGCATGTTTGTCAGGAACTGGCGCAGCTTGTATCCCGCAAACAGTTGAGGGCGCTTGTTGTCGATCGGCTCCAGCCCGGCACGTATCCAATTCGTAATTGTACCATCACTCACGCGGTAAATCGCGCAGAGTTCTTCACGGGAATAGTGGAGTTGCCCCCTGAAAGTGGTCCACCAACTGGGATAGATTATCCCTCAAATTGGAGGATCAGCGATGGCTGGAAAACGAGAGAAGCCGGAAGAGATTGTATCGAAGCTTCGGCAGGTTGAAGTTCTGCAAGGGCAAGGTGCGACGATTGCTGACGCGGTGCGCCAGATCGGCGTGACACAGCAGACGTTTTATCGATGGCGGAAGCTCTATGGCGGGATGCAGCGATCTCAACTCACTCGGCTGAAAGAGCTGGAGAAGGAGAACCAGCGGCTTCGGCGGGCGGTGTCTGACCTGACACTGGACAAACTCATCCTGACCGAGGCGGCAAAGGGAAACTTCTAAGCCCTTCGCGTCGGCGCAAGTGCATCGACCATGTGCGGCGGGAGCTCGGCGTATCAGAACGCCGCGCCTGCCGCACGCTCGGACAACACCGATCCACACAGCGCAAGGTGCCACAGGGCCGGGCAGATGAAGAACGGCTGACCGATGATATCATCGAACTGGCCGACAAGTACGGGCGCTATGGGTATCGCATGGTCACCGGTCTGCTGAACAACGCGGGCTGGCAGGTAAACCATAAGCGGGTTGAGCGCATCTGGCGGCGTGAAGGGCTGAAAGTGCCACAAAAGCAGAAGAAAAAGGGGCGGCTTTGGCTGAACGACGGATCATGTGTGCGTCTCAGACCGGAACGGCCAAACCACGTCTGGTCCTACGACTTCGTCCAGGATCGAACCGCTGACGGCCGCGTCTATCGGACGCTGAATATCATCGACGAATACACCAGGGAGGCACTCATGATCCGCGTGGACCGCAAGCTCAACTCAACGGACGTGCTGGATGCTCTGACAGACCTATTCATCCTGCGCGACCCGCCGGAATACATTCGGTCGGACAATGGGCCGGAATTTATCGCCCAGAAAGTGCGGGATTGGATTGCAGCTGTTGGAGCCAAGACGGCCTACATAGAGCCAGGCTCACCATGGGAGAACGGATACTGCGAAAGCTTCAACGCCCGGTTCCGCGACGAGCTGCTGAACGGCGAAATCTTCTACAGCCTAAGGGAGGCGCAAATCCTGATCGAGCAATGGCGTATCCACTACAACACCGTCAGGCCGCATAGCGCTCTGGGCTACCGCCCGCCCGCGCCGGAAAGCATTGTCCCGATGGACCAGACGCCCATGATGCACTAACAATCAAACCGGACCACCTGATGGGGGCACGCCAGATACGCCAATGTGGCCCAGTTTGCCCAGTTCGATTTCGACACACTGAAGTTTGACCGGACGCTCATCGAGATGATCGGAAAGGGTCCACGGGGCGAGGCGCTGCTGGCCGGCTTACTGGCGATGGCGGAAACCGTAGGGCACCAGGTGGTAGCTGAAGGTGTGGAGACGCCTGAGCAAAAAGCCTTCCTGACCGAACACGGTTGTCCGATCGCTCAGGGCTATCTGTTTGCAAGACCCATGCCGCCGTCAGAATGCACCGCCTGGATCGAGGGTGTGGGCATTGTTACCGGTTTGGTGTAGCGGCCGGATTTCGAGAAGCACACGTCCTGTTTGTCCGGAATTCCGCTCAGGCTCCGCGTGCATTTGTCAACCGAGCCAATAAAACATAGGCCAATCATCAACGATACGGTCATTTGGCGGCGCTTTACGCGAAGCGGGCAGAAGGCAGAAGGCAGAAGGCAGAAGGCAGTTTGTGCCAGTCCTCGGGAAACGGTGGCGGTTCAATCTCTGATGCGGCCGGCAGCAGATTGTCAGGCATGCCCGTCCAAGCACAGGTGCTGCCCGAACATGGACTTCCGTGCTGTAACGCGGGAGCCACACGAAGATGCGCGGGACTTCGCGCGGTCAAGTCGGAAGACGAAAGCTTACACGATCTCCCGCAACAGACGCAAAAAGGTCGAGATGCTGTTTGCTCACCTGAAGCGTATCCTGAACCTGACGAGGCTGAGGCTGCGAGGTCCAGATGGAGCCAAGGACGAATTCCTTCTCGCCGCCATCGCACAGAACCTGCGAAAGCTCGCCAGGCTGCGACCTCGGGCACCCCGTATGGACTCAATCGCATGATCGCGTATCGCAAACGGCTCCTTCTTAGTCCTTCCTAGCCATAGCCAATGTTTGCAACACAACCTTCCTACCAGGTGCCGCCAAACGGAATTGAAAATTCCGCTTGCGCATAAAAACCGTCATCTCCGGCATTGTCTCTACGCTCTACATAACCGGCCGACAGCGTCATGCTGAATTGACCAACAGGAATGTCGCCAACGAATGCACCATACCGTGTTCGTGACTGGGAACTATCGTCGTCCATATATGTAATTTCTGCCCCAACCGTGAGCGGGGAAAATTTCCAGCCCGCACGGCCACGACCGTAAAAGCCGTTGTCTATTGTCACATAAGCAAGATTAAGTTCGCCGTACAAACTATCCTCAGCTGAAGTCGCCGCTGCAGAGCTGACAATCAACCCGGCATCATTGCTGGAGCCGGTGTTTGCGTTCTCGTGTCGAACCGTGACGCCGGCCTGGAGATTGAGGAAGTAATCCGGGTTCACCCATTGATACCCTGCAAGCAGAGATCCGGAGATATCCGAACTGTCATAGGGCGCAGCAGGAGGATTGTTGAGGTCAGTGTCGGTGTAACCGACAAGGCCGGTCAGTATCCAGCCGGACTGTCCGATGTTTCCGTTAAGAGCGGTCACAATACCACCGTCCAGACCGAACTCACGCTCTACACTGTATCCGGCACCGAAAAACAGAACTGAACTCGCGAAACGCTCGGTATTAAATGTATCAGTATACGCAACGTCAGCAGACACCGCTGCTCCGACTGTGAATGACGATACAATCGCTGACAATACGACACAGCGTATTTGATTTTTGCAAAGAAAAATCATCTCGCCCCCTTTAGCTTAGGGTCTGCTCATGAATGCCCGCCGTTCACGTCAGAACTGCTCCTGACCCTGCGAAGCAGTTTTGACGTGAATCGAAACTGATAATTACAGGCCTGAGTGTTGCACGCAACCCATCTCATCCGTTAGCTTGAGTTTTGGGTAAATTTGTATTCTGTTTCTCTGGCAAGAAAAATCAGCACAGGCGAGAAACCGACCGCTTTTATTATCCCCTCGGCGGACATTTGAGATGTATCAAGCATCACGTGGCAACAATAGGCTGGAACGACACCGAAAATGCCCGCCCGCTGGCACATTATTGGTGTTCGTTTTTCTGATTCTGTCAATTTGTCTACACGCGGGGACGCCTGTTTTCTCTGCTGAAAGCAACCGGATCCCGCGAACAGTGCTGGCCATCTATGATGGATCGAGGGAATCTTCGGCAGACCAAACCCGTATCCACAAATGGCTTGAACTTCCACTTAATCATCTCGGGTTTCGTCTCGAGTATCGCAATGTTGAAGAGATGTTTGCCGAACGTGACAGCAGTCGCCAAGATATAGTCTTCGCAGTCTCATGGTTCGACGCCCAAGTGCCGAATACGCTCCAGTGGGAGAGATGGCTGGATCAGTTCGGAGAAGGACGCCTTCGGATTGCAGTGATCGGAGAAACCGGATTCCCGGAAACGCATGACCTGCTTCTGAGTCGCCTGGGCCTGCGTCTTGAAGGTCGTATTCCCGTGACAATCGCAACGGAGTTCAGGCTTTTTGACCCCGACATCGCGTTTTTTGAGAGACGACCGGACGCGGTCGTTCCGCCTTTCTCCGTTCTCAAAGCAACCAACTCATCGGTTGATCCTTTACTTGGTATCCATGACCGTCGAAGCGCAATCACCAGTTTACTTGCGGTATCAGGCCCGAATGGCGCCTATGCCATCGACGATTTCGCGCTCTCGACCGAACCTGTTACAGGAACCAGCCAATGGCTGATTGATCCCATCAGATTTCTTGAACTTGCCTATGATCTGCCGCTCAGGCCGGTTCCTGATGTAACGACTGTGAATGGTCGCCGGATACTTATCAGCCATATTGATGGCGATGGCTGGAATAATCGCTCCCATGTGAAGCTTTTGGACAACCCGACACCTACCGCCGCCGAAGTACTCAGGGAGCGACTGATCAAACCGTTCCCCGGCATGCCGGTTACAGTCGGCATCATTGCAGGCGACATGGATCCCGCGTTGGGAGGTGATGGTCGCGCTGTGGAAAGTGCGCGCAAGATTTTTGCGCTGCCGCAGGTCGACGCTGGCGTTCATACCTATACGCATCCATTTGTTTGGGAAGTGTTTGCCGGTGGCAACGCTGACGACGAGATGGCGTGGGCAATCAACCACAGAACAACACTACCCCCGTGGCGACGAATCGCCATCGCGCTTCGGGACAAACTGCGCCAAGCAACAGGGGTCTACCGGGGACCTATCTCGTCCGAAGTCGTTCGACTACCGCGATATTATGCCAAAAATCCATTCGATCTGGAAAGGGAGACAACGGACGCAATCGCTGCAGTCAATGCAATTGCACCCGCTGATCGGCCGGCGCCCTTGTATCAATGGTCGGGTGACGCCCTGCCTTTCGAGGCTGCTGTCGCCAGCGTCTCGCGTTCCGGAGTGGCGGCGATAAATGGGGGCGATAGCCGGATGGATCGAGTTTACCCCTCAATGAGTCATCTCTCGGCGATCGCGAGACCGGTTGGAAAGGAGAGGCAGATATACGCCATTGACGGCAACGACTATCTCTTCACCAATGGCTGGAAGGCTAACTATGCATCGGTGGGAAGGATCAGGGAAACGTTTGAGAGATCCGATCTGCCCCGCCGTCTCAAGGGTATCGACATTTATTATCATGCATTCCTTGGCGAGCGTGAAGCTGCCGTCGGTTCTATGGAGCAGCTGATTGCCGAAATGCTTGCAGACGATACCATTCCTGTTCGCGCCGCTGATTACGTGCGCATTGCCGAAGGCTTTTTTTCCACCGAGATCACTGCACTGGGTTCCAGACGCTGGCAGATCACCAATCGCGGCGAACTTCAGACGCTGCGCTTTGACCACGCGTCGGGGTGGAAAGTGGACTGGGATGAAAGTACCGGCGTATTGGGCCAGAAGCAGATAAACGGCTCTCTCTATGTCCACCTTGATCCCTTGGTGACAACTCCGGTTATCGCGGTGACGCGAAAACGGGATTCCGTGGCAAGCTCCCTCACGAACGCACGGTGGAATGTCCGCGGACTGACAAGAAATGAATGCGGCATGGAAATGCTGGCGAGTGGCTTCGGCGCTGGCGCGATGACCTGGGCGGGAATGCGGAACGGCAAGTACCACATCACAGCCAAACGTGATGGTCTCACGGTTTGGACCGGAGACCCCATCGCCAGCAATCAGGTTCTTGAATTTCAGATCGAAGCTGACGCGATCAACCCATTGCATATTCGGATCGATTGTGAACATGCGGCGCTATAAGAGATTTAGCATCCCGGCTGGTATCGTGGCGCTGACATTGTTCGGTATTTGGTCTGTTCCAGGCGAGGCACTCTGGCTTCGGAATTCCCTGCGTGATGGCGTTGATCGCCGTGCTCAGGCCGTAAGCCTCTATGCAAGCGGTGACCGCGAGGCAGAGCTTTTGCTTGGCCTTGTCGAAGCCAACAACGACGCTGGCGACCAGACCGGTGCCGAAGCCTTGTTGGCGGAACTGGCTGAATTGCATCCGAGAAAATCCGCATATACGAAACGCCTTGCCGAGCAGCGGCTGACGATGCTCGACGTTGACGGTTACGTTGACGCTCTCCTGCGTCTTCCGGTCAGCGAATTGACCGCGGCAGAGACAAGCGCTGTCCTTGCCCGGCTGCGTATCGCAAATAGATCGGACACAGAAGCAAATTTCCTGTCTCGCCTGGCTCGCCACGCTCCCTCTGATGAAGTGGTTCTTGCCCGCCTCGGCCTGCTGCACGCAGCGGCTGGGCGTATTGGAGCAGCCATCGACTGTCTCGGCTCACTCGCCGGTAGCGTTGCGGAAACAGAGCAGATCAGGTTGACGCGTCAAGCACTCAGATCATTGGCAGCTTCTGGCAAGCAGCAGGATTGCACTGACAGCAACGATACCCCGGACAAGGGGAGCTTCTGATTTGATGCGGGGAAGGCTTTCACGCTACCTTGGACACCGGCGCGTCGGGCGCATACTCGCGGCCGGCGAGTTTACGGTTCTGGTTCTTGCGATATGGAGCATTACCTATCTCCTGACCGGCAACGGGTTCGGCTTCGATCTTGCCCCTCATCCAATGTGGATTCCGGTGCTGCTGTTTTCCATTCAACATGGTTCGTCAGGAGGCTTGCTGGCGGCGGTTGCTGTAAGCACCATGTTTATCTTTGGCACCGGTTTTCGTGTTGGAACAATTGGCCTGGAGCCTACCGAGCTCGCGACGCTGTTTGCTCGCCCGGTGGCGTGGATCATCACTGCTCTGGTCCTGGGTTCAATTGTTGACCGCCGACAGACGATGAATTCCGCGTTGCGACGACGCATCAAAATGAACCATCAGCGGCAGCGACGATTGACGGCAATTGCCCGCACGCTCAAAGAGCGCAACCTGCTTCTTCAGCGTGCTGTCACACTCGGCCATACCGGGGTGACGGAAACCATGACCACCCCCGTCCTGAGCCAGCCGAACACCGTCGCTATTCAGACTCAGCGCATGTCGAATTTGGTGCTTCTACCTCGCCCCGGAAGCCCGAGGACCACGCACTTCTCGTCAGGCCAAAACCGCAGGCAGCAACGCTGGCAACTATTGCAGCGACGATCGTGAGCGAGGCCTGCATGGCAGCTTTATTGCCGGGGCTGCCATCTTACCTCGCATTGCATCTGGTCGTGCTGGCGGGCCTTGCAACTTTGACATTCTGGCGCTGGCGGCGTGGTGAGGAGATAACCCTTCTAATTCTGCTGATTGTCACGACCACCGCGCTCGGTCCTGTCGGCGCACTGGGCATTGGGCTGGTGGCGCTTGCACTCACACGACCACCAAACGAAACGAACGAGAGATTGCTGGAGCGGCCCGGCCTGGCGTCCGGCACGGCGCGAATTGAAGCATCCCCCTATTCCGGTCTTGACGCTCCCTTGTCGATCGAACCTATCGCGAGCGTAATCGAAAACGGCGGCGAAGCTGGTATCCAGGCGGCGATCGAACTATTGGCTCAAAGATATGACCGTGATTTCTGGCCGGTCCTTGAGAGAGCGATCCACAGCTCAGATCCCTCGATACGGTCTCATGCTGCCGCAGTCGCCAGCGAACTCCTTCCTGAATTTCGCGGCCCCGCCCGTACGCCAGGTACATCATGAATGCTCCTGGCGGGAAGATTGGACATGGAGACACATATGGTCGCCAGCAATCCCTGATCGACGGCTGCGATCCAAGTTTCAGCCTGGCCGACGACGTTTGCCTGATCACTGAAGGCAGTTATCCGTTCGTGCTCGGTGGCGTGTCTGCGTGGACCCAGAGTCTCATGGAGATGCACCCGGAAAAGCGGTTTCATCTCGTCAGCATACAGGCCGACGAGCGACAACTTCCGACCCGTTATGCCCCGCCAGTCAATCTCGCGAGCCAGCAGATTCTTCCTCTTCGGCGCCGACCAAAACAATCATTCAAACGAAGAAGTGGAACCAGCAACAGTGATATCGCAGTCCTTTTAACTGCAATTTCCAAACATGGCGACAGAGCTGCTCTTGAGCAACTGATACGTTTGATGGACGCCGGTGGCGCATACTCGCCGGATAGTCTTCTCAACTCGCGCCTCGCGTTTGACACTGTCCGGCAGATGTATTCAGAAGCCTGTCCGGAGGGTTCATTTCTGGGATATTTCTGGACGTGGCGCGCCTTGCACGAAGGACTTGTCGGTCTGATCGAAGCCAAATTGCCTGACGCTGCCATTTATCATGCCACAACGACTGGCTATGCCGGCCTTCTCGCCGCAATCTGCAAAATCCGCTTCGATCGCAAGGTGGTCGTGACCGAGCACGGCCTTTACGCGAGAGAGCGGTGGATGGAACTCCTGACCCAGCCGCCGGTCGGCACCCGCATCGATACGGGATACACATTGACGGAAACGCGCCCTACGATCAGCCGCGTCTGGGGAGAAGCTTTCGACGCATTTGCGAGGCTCGCGTATCAAAGCGCTGATTGCGTCACAACTCTTTTCGAAACCAATCGCCGCCATCAGATCGAGGCGGGCGCATCGCCCGAGCAAACTCGCATCATTCCCAATGGGGTGAGAATGGAGCGTTTCGACGCCCGACGGGTGCCGCTCGAACCGGCACCGCCGCGCATCGCCCTCATCGGGCGAGTTGTCCCGATCAAAGACATTTGCAGCTTTATCGAAGCTGTCGCGCTTATCATCATCGAGTTTCCGGATCTGTCCGCAACCATCGCCGGACCGATGAATGAAAACCCCAATTATGCAAAGATCTGTCAGCGTCTCGTGGAAAAGAAGCGGTTGGAAACGATCATCACTTTTGCCGGCAATGTACCTGTCGAGCCCCTGCTGATGGAGACTGATGTGCACGTCTTGACAAGCATCAGCGAAGGACAGCCGCTCGCACTGCTCGAAGCCTGTGCGGCCGGTGTGCCAAGTGTCGTTACAGACGTTGGGGCATGCCGAGAGATCCTGCTTACCGGACCTGGTGGCCAATGTAGCGATCTGCCGCCTGGCGGCATTGTCGTTGATCCGGTCTCGCCCGCTGCGATCGCCGACGCAGTAGCAGCCTTGCTGCGCTCTCCCGAGTTAAGGCAGGAAATGGGAACCGCCGCGCGACAACGGGTCAGCAGAAACTACCGTGAAGACGTGTGCCTACGCGCCTATGGCGCGCTGTATTCAGAGCTGCTGGATCATGAGGAAGACGTGAAGCCATGGCGGGAATAGGTTTTGCATTGCAACAGCTGGACCGTAGAGGGACCGCCTTGTCCGGCGCATCTGCTCTGCTCGGCGGGGCAATCGCCACATCCGGTGCCTGGCTGGTCACCGTTGCAAGTCTGGCGCTTCTGGCCATTCCGGCATCCTGGTTTGACAGCTCCGACTTCCTGACTTCTCTCAGGCTCAGCATCGTCTATGCTTTCATGATTGCGATGGTCGCTTCTGCGGCTCCAACGCTGATGGCGACAAAACGTATATCGGACAGTCTTTACAGCGGAAAACTGGAAGCCGTTCCGTTCATACTTCTTAAGTCGATTCTTTGGTCTGCCATGACGACATTAGCGCTTTCGATGGTGATCTGGATTATCGTCATTCCGCAATCCCTTGCAATGGGCGCTGCTTACATCGCCACCACACTCACCGTTTCCATTCAATGGCCACTGATGGTGGTCTGTGGCAGTGTCATGAGGTTTCGACCAGTCATCCTTGCTTACCTGGCAGGTGGGTTGGTCTCCGTCACCGGGGCATCAATCGCTCTCGTGTCTGACGCCAGCTTACCCTTGGCACTTCTTTGCTTTACGGGAGGCCAGATGGTCACGGTCTGCATATTGCTGGAACGGGCAATGAGCATCTTCCCATTTCCTGTATCTTCAACGGCATATCTTCGTCATCGAAAGTCCACGAAATCCGGAGCTCTTGCACTGTTGGGTGTAGCAGCAGCCATCGGTGCGGCCGGTCTTTGGGTCGACAGATGGGTGATATGGACCTCGAAATTCGGCACCAAGACCGTTGAAGGCCTCCCCAATTCAGCACTTTACGACACGCCGCTTTTCTGGGCGCAGCTTATGCTGATACCGGGATTGGCTGCTTTTCTGGTCCATCTGGAAACAGGTCTTGTCCGTAATCTCAGACAGTTTGTCGCGTCCATTCTTTCGCATGCCACTCTTGCGGAGATCGATCAGCTAGGTGAAACCCTTGCTGAGCAGGTACATCGACGCCTGGGCATCATATTTCGCGCAGAGACAGTGCTGTGTCTCGCAGTTGCAATCTGTGCACCGCTCTTTGCCGAACAACTCGGGATGACCTACCGGCAGATTTCGGTTTACCGCATTGCGCTTGCGGGGGTTGCCTGCCACTTCGTGTTTATCGCATGCTCCGGGATCGTACTCATGATCGATAGACGTTTGGAATTTGCAATACTGCAAGGAATATTCCTGGTGGCAAATGGCGTATCGGCTGCAGCCGTTGTTCTGTTCGGAGAGCGTTTTCTCGGAACCAATTACCTGGTCGCCGCTTCCATCTCAGCGTTGATAGCCTGGTGGGCGATGCAGCGGGCGCTCACTGATGTGACGTACCACACTTTCATGGACGCCGTATTCCGCCCTTCAGAAGAACAATCAGACCAGAGCGAACAGTCTGTTTCTCAGCGAGGTGCATTGGCCGCCCGAATGCCAAACGAGACCTGAGCTGAGACCGGATCGCTGTCGCTTGGTTGATCGAGTTTGCGAGTAGCAAAAGTGGCAACATAGCCTAATTGACCAAGCCGTTTGGCCGCTTCCATGCGTTTCTCACCGACAGGCAGGTACTCAACAACGAGAATCGGCAGGCCGGCCTGATACGCCACGTTCAAACTTGCCGAGACCCGTTTGAAATAGTTCTCTGAGTTTTCTTTGCCGTCGCCATCAACACCATATAGGAGGTCTTCCTGAGCGATTGCATCGATCACCGATCGCATTCTCTCACTCCGCGCAAGCGATCCGGGATTTTGCGCGATCACCAGAAAATTTGGCCGACGCTCGCGCGCATAAGCTGCCAGATCCACAATGAGATCAATCATGGCTTTTGCGGCTCTCGGGCGATCTTTACCTTCAGCACGTGTGAACTCGCTGATTGTATCGAGATAGACCCCGTCAAATCCTGCGGCAAGAATCCGGTCCAAATAGGCATCGGGATCCCCGTAAAGGACACTTCGCCACTCTCGCGTCCAATAATCGACAGAAAAATTTCCTGGCCAGCGAGGGTTTTCGGCTCCCATCCAATCTGGCCTGCGGATGCTCCATACCGGATCCCAATAATGCCGGTAGGATTCCGATTCCCCGATACTGAGATAGGCAAGAACGAGTTTTTGCCCACCATCGGGGCGCGTCTTGATGCGCGCCAAATCTGCCGAAGTGAAGATGGTTTCCGCGTGGCCATCGGCAGAATAATCAATGACGGTCAAATCGTCATTTCGACTCTCGATCAGTTCAGGCTTGATGCCCTGGAGCTGAATTGACCAATGGCGAACCTGATACCCTGATGTCCCCACTTCATTGTTCGGCTTCAACGCTAAAAAAACGACGCCTACTGTGAAGACAAGTGCGAAAGCCGCCGCTGTCGGAATCAACCATCGATGCATAATGCTATCCTGCAAGCCCGCCCATCAACTCTCCCCGGGCAGATCAATCGGTTTGGGAAGGGTCTGGAGGCGAGTTCCATTGTCTCAATGTTGATCTCAATGAGTCAATGCCAGTGCAGGGGCATGATGTCAGGTTAACTCGCCCTGTTCGAAATGGGCGCGCATTTTTTCCTCAACCTGACCATGTTTATCGGCATCTATGAGGAGCCCTACATGGCGAAATCCGGTCCGCTTTCATTCCAACGCGAATTCGCGGCCAAGCTGCAACATTGGCGGGATCAAGACTATCCGAGCGTGGAGACCTGACGACAGTACAATCTCTCGACGCTACTCCGCGGCATATTGCTGCGAAGCGGCGATGTGACGTTGTCTCGACCTTGACGATTGGCGGATGCTCTAATGGGGCTGAAGGGTGATGTCAGGTGAACTGCAGTTGAAAGTTTTTGCGGCTATCTGGCCGTCATGAACATGAACCCTGTTAGTTGCAAACGCCATCGTTTTCCACCCGCTGTGATAGCCCATACGGTTTGGCTATCCTTGCGATTTCCGTTGAGCCTGCGCCTGGTGGAGGAAATGCTATTGGAGCGCGGCCTCATCGTTTCCTATGAGACTATCCGTTGTTGGGCGAAGAAATGCGGCCCGTACTATGCTAACTGCTTGCGTCGGAAGCCGCCAAACCCGAGCGACATCCGGCATCTGGACAAGGTGGTCGTGACGATCGGCGGCCGGAAATACTGGCTCTGGCGCGCAGTCGATCAGGACGGCTACGTTCTCGACGAGATCGCCCAGATACGCCGAAACACAAAGGGCTGCGAAACGCCTTCTGATCCGGCTGATGAAGAAGCAGAAATCCATGCCGAAGCGTATTGTCACCGACGAACTTCGTTCTTACGCAGCCATGCGGCGTCAAGTCATGTCCACCGTCGAGCATCAATCACACAAAGGGTCGAACAATCGCGCCGAGAACTCTCATCTTCCTCTGCGGAAACGGGAGCGAGTGATGCAGCGGTTCCACTCGCCGGGCGCTTTGCAACGTTTCGTCAATGTCTTCTCCGCTGTCCGAAATCTGTTTGTCCCAACCCACCAGAAATACTCGGCCAACGAAGTCCATCTGCATCGACTCAGGGCGATCGCACATTGGAAGGACGTGGCCGGAAATGCTGCCTGATAACTCCGCGCATACCGGATATGCACTCGTCAGGAATTAACCTGACATCACTCTCAATCAACCTGTTCCAGTCGAACGCATTTCATATTAAGTAATGCATATGGATTTTGATGTCGAACTTCTGACCCTTGGGCTGGAATGCCCGCTGCCGGTTCTCAAGGCGCGCAAGCGTCTGGGCGAAATGCCGGTGGGCGCCGTGCTTTGCCTGGTTTGCGACGATCCGCTTTCTGCCATCGACGTGCCGTTTTTCTGCAGCGAATCCGGGCACGAATTGCTCTCCACCGTTACCACTGGACCTGAGATGCGCTACCGTATCCGCAAGCGCGGTTAGAGCGGTTCAATTTGATTGCACTCAATGCCGGAGCGAGTTGCGTTTGAGCCAAATCTCACTAGCATCGGCCATTGATGGACTCGAAGTGAAAGTTGTTCCCGTGACGATAGCCCTGCCCCCGTCTGACGACGGTTTTCTGCTCAAGACCGATCCCTCCGACCCGCGGCTTTCGGCCGAGGTCACCGGCGTCGATCATCTGGGCGCAAAGGTGACTACACGGGTGGTCACGGAAAAGGCGCTGACGCTTTATCTCAACCGCCAGGAAATCGTCACCATGATGACGATCGGCGATCATCCGGACCTGATGGCTGTCGGTTATCTCTTGAACCAGAACATGCTGCAGGCCGACGACGAGATCACCGCGATCGATTATGACGACGATCTCGAAGTGGTGGTGGTGCGCACCAAACGCGAGACCGATTACGAGACCAAGTTGCAGAAGAAAGTGCGCACCTCGGGCTGCGCCCAGGGAACCGTGTTTGGCGATGTGATGGAGAATTTCTCCGACATCCATCTGGCGCCGGATGCGCGGCTAAAAACCTCGGATCTCTATGCGCTGACCCACAAGATCAACTCTGCGCCGAGCCTTTATCTGGAAGCCGGCGCGATCCACGGCTGCGTGCTGTGCCAGGGCGACGTGCCGCTGGTCTATATGGAGGATGTCGGCAGGCACAATGCGGTCGACAAGATCGCCGGCTGGATGTTCATGAACAAGGTCTCGGCTGACGACAAGGTTTTCTACACCACCGGACGGCTGACCTCGGAGATGGTGATCAAGACCGTGATGATGGGTATTCCCATCCTCGTGTCCCGCTCGGGTTTCACGGCCTGGGGCGTGGAGCTTGCACAAAAGGCCGGTTTAACACTGATCGGCCGGGCGCGCGGCAAAAGGTTTCTGGCGCTCGCAGGTCTGGAGCGGATCGAATTTGATGGTGATCCAGCTGAAGCCGCTGGTGAAGCGCCGCGGCATCGCCGCAAGGGCGCTTCGGGGGATGATTCATGAGCAGCAAAATCGCCGGGCTGGTGTTGGCAGGCGGGTTGTCGCGGCGGATGGGCGGCGGCGAAAAGGCGCTGCAAATGCTCGCCGGACAATCGATGATCTCGCGGGTGATCGACCGGATTGCGCCGCAGGTGGATCAGCTCGCGATCAATGCCAATTCAGACCCGGAACCCTATCTTCAATTTGGTCTGCCGGTACTGCCCGACACGATCGGCGGTCATGTCGGCCCGCTTGCCGGCGTGCTGACCGGGCTTGAATGGGCGGCAAAGCTGCCGGGCATCACCCACATCGTCAGTGCCGCGACAGATACGCCGTTCCTGCCGCTCGATCTGGTAGACCGGTTCTCGGAGCTAAGCGGCCCGGAGCGCATTGTCATCGCCCGCTCGGGTGGCAACCGGCATTCAGTTTTCGGACTGTGGCCGGTGGCATTGCGCGACGATCTGGCTGAGTGGCTGGTCACCAGCGACACGATGAAGGTGCTGGCCTGGGTCCACCGGCACGATTTTGCGTTTTGCGATTTCGAGGCGGACGGAGACGGAATGCCGGATCCGTTCTTCAATGCCAATACGCCCGAAGAACTGGCCGAGGCGGAACGCCATCTCGCCGGGGCGCCTGCATGATCCAGCGCGTCTTCGGTATCACCGGATGGAAGAACTCGGGCAAGACCACACTGACCTGCCGGCTGGTTGAGGAATTCACGCGCCGCGGCTTTCGCATTGCCACCGTCAAGCATGCGCATCACTTGTTTGACGTCGACCAGGAAGGCACCGATAGTCACCGCCATCGCCTGGCGGGTGCAGGGGAAGTGGCGATTGTGTCAGGCCACAGATGGGCGATCATGCACGAACTCGGCGATGCGGACGAGCCCTCACTGCAGGACATCCTGGCCAGGCTGTCGCCGTGTGATCTGGTGCTGATCGAAGGCTACAAGCGCGAAAGCCACCCAAAAATCGAGGCGCGCAGGCTTGCGGCAGCGGACCGGACGTCGCTGGCCGATGATGATGCCAACATTTGCGCCGTCGCTGCCGATCATCTGGTTCCCGACGCGACAATTCCGGTGTTCGCGCTCGATGACATCAGTGGCATTGCCGATATGATCGCGCTCAAGACCGGATTGGGAGAGACTGCTGCATGACCTCGCGCAAGCTGTTGAAGGATTGCTTCCTGACCGACAAGGACCGACTGAGCCACGAGGAATGCCTGGCGATTCTTACCGGCAGATTGTCGGCGGTCGCCGGGGTGGAGGAACTGCCGCTCGCCAAAACCTCAAGGCGCTGGCTTGCGGCCGATATCATCGCCCCGCGCAATGTGCCGCTGCATGACAATTCCGCTGTCGACGGCTACGCCTTTGCCGCGCCCGCCGCAGGCCCGATGCCGGTGGTCACACGCATCGCCGCCGGCGATTTGAGCAGCCATCGCCTCGAGCCCGGACAAGCGGCCCGCATCTTCACCGGCGCGTCCATACCCGATGGTGCCGATACGGTCGCCATGCAGGAAGACTGCACGGTCGAAGGCGACCGGGTCACCGTCCCGCTTGATCTCAAGCGCGGCAGCAATGCCCGCCGCGCCGGCGAGGATGTAGCGGCAGGCAGTGCTGTGCTGCAAAGCGCTGCCCGGCTTCGCCCGCAAGACATGGCAGCCCTTGCGTCCTTCGGCCTGGCGCGGGTCAAGGTGCGCGCACCGGTCCGGGTGGCGATCCTGTCAAACGGCGACGAGTTGCTCGAGCCGGGTGCGGAAATTGCCCAGGGCCAGGTCTACGATTCCAACCGCTCAATGCTGCACGCCCTGTTGGGTACAATGCCCTGCGAGGTCACCGATCTCGGCATTCTGCCCGACAACGCAGCGCTGATTGAAGCTACCCTTGCGGATGTCGCCAAGACCCATGACGTGATTCTGACCAGCGGCGGCGCCTCGCGCGGCGACGAAGATCACATCATCAATGCCATCGACACGCTGGGCACGCGCCATCTCTGGCAGATCGCGGTCAAGCCGGGCCGGCCGATGAGCTTTGGACAAATTGAAGATTGCGTTTTTCTGGGTCTGCCCGGCAATCCGGTCGCAGCCTTCGTTTGCTTCCTGCTCTATGTCCGGCCGGCGCTGACGATTCTTGGTGGCGGCAGCTACCGTGAACCGGTCCGATTTCCGGTGGCGGCCAGCTTCGATGTTCCCGGCAAGAAGCCCGGCCGCCGCGAATTCTGGCGCGGCTGGCTTGAACCGGGAGATGACGGGCGACCCGTCGCGCACAAATTCGCACGCGACGGATCGGGCCTGATTTCGGGACTACGAAAGGCCACGGGCCTGATCGAGATCACAGAAAGCGTGACGTCGGTGGCCCGCGGCGGGATGGTGTCATTCCTGCCCTTTTCAGAGTTTGGAATCGACAGCTGATCAGGGATTGGCGTTGGGGAAGAACAACTGCTTGCCATCCAGCGTGTTGGCTGCGATCAGTTCCTGACCGTGCGGCGAAGTCATCCAGTCGATGAACTGCTGACCCAGATCCGCCTTGACGCTGGGGCACTTTTCCGGATTGACCAGAATGATGCCGTACTGGTTGAACAACACCGGATCGCCCTCGACCACGATCTGGTAGTCGCCCTTGTTGCCGTAGCTGATCCAGGTCGCGCGGTCAGACATCGTGTAGGCGCCCATGCCGACACTGGCGTTCAGGGTCGCCCCCATGCCGGAACCGGTGGAGCGATACCAGTCACCCGACACCGACTTGATGTCGACCCCGGCCTGATCCCACAGCCTGAGTTCAGCCTTGTTGGTGCCGGAATCATCGCCGCGTGAGGCAAACAGCGCCTGCTTTTCGGCAATCGCCTTGAAGGCCGATACGGCATCCTTGCCGCCGGCAATCGCTGCCGGATCCGCTGCAGAGCCGACAATGATAAAGTCGTTGTACATGAGATCGGAGCGGGCAACACCGAAGCCGTCGGCGACAAATTTCTCTTCTGCCGGTTTGGCGTGAACCAGCAGCACATCGGCATCGCAATTCTGCGCGTTCTTGATGGCTTGTCCGGTGCCGACAGCGACCACATTGACGGTGACGCCGGTCTCTTCCTTGTAGATCGGCAGGATGTAATCATAAAAGCCAGAATTCTGCGTCGATGTCGTCGACTGAACCAGTATTGACGGATCTTCGGCAGACGCCGCCGTCGCCAGAACGGAGAGCAGCGCGGCTCCGAACAGGGTGGTTCTTGTTGTCATTTTGTTTCTCCTCAGTTGGTTCAGTTTTCCGTCAAAGAACAATTCGGCCCGACAGATAGGCCTTTGCAGCCTCGGATGTCGGCTGTGCAAAAAATGCTTCTGCCGGGCGGTGTTCGGTCAATTGCCCATGGTGCAGAAACGCCACATCGTCGGCCAGACGCCGCGCCTGACCAAGATCATGGGTGACGAATATAATTTTTGTCTGCTCAGTGCTGCTTGCCAGCACAATCTGCTCAATCATCTGAACCGATGCGGGATCAAGACTGGCCGTCGCCTCGTCGAGCAAAAGCACCTTCGGCCTGGTCGCCAATGCCCGCGCCAGTGCCAGCCGTTGCTGTTCGCCCCCCGACAACAGCCGTGCCGGTTGCTCGGCCCGGTCCGCCAGTCCGACGCGGGCCAGCAATTCGTCGCGCCGCACCCGGCGCTCTGCTTTGGTTCCGGCGCGACGGCGCAGCACGAAATCGATATTGGCAGCCACCGAGCGGCGCAGCAGCACCGGCTTCTGGAATACCATCGCCTGGGTCGAACGCGTGGCTTCGCCAGAGGCCACCTCACCCCAGCTGATCCATCCGCGTGTCGGCGCGATCAGCCCGTGCACCAACCGCAGCAAGAGACTTTTTCCGGCCCCGTTGGGGCCCATGATGACGGTTACCGAATGCGGATCGAGGGTAAGTTTTTCGACATTGACGAGGGTTTTTCCTGCAGCCTCAAGCACCAGCCGTTCGATCCTGAGCGCGCCCGGCAAAATCCTGTCGCGGGGCGTCCTTGGCCCCGCTTCGCCGGGTTTTGGCGGGATCACGGAAGCAGCATCAGGCATAGGCCTGCCTCTCCGCGACCGCCCGCAGGGCGCTCGCAGCCAGATTGACCGATATCGCGATACTCATCAGGATGATGCCGAGCGCCAGCGCCATTCCGAGATCGCCCTTGGAGGTTTCCAGTGCAATGGCCGTGGTCATGACCCGGGTCAGATGGTCGATATTGCCGCCAACAATGATCACCGCTCCAACTTCGGCCACCGCGCGACCAAAACCGGCCAACGCGACAGTGAGCAACCCGTAACGCCCGTCGACGATAAGCGCCAACACGGCGCTCCAGCGCGAGATTCCGAGCGAGCGAAACTGCTCTTCATACTCTGCCTGCAGCGCCTCAAGGACCTGCCGCGACAGCGCCGCGACAATCGGCGCGATCAGCAAGGTCTGGGCAATGATCATTGCTGTCGGGGTGTAAAGCAGGCCGAGCCAACCCATCGGCCCGGCACGCGACAGGGTCAGATAGACCAGCAGTCCGATCACCACCGGGGGAAACCCCATCATCGAATTGACCAAGGCAATGACAATCCCGCGGCCGAAAAACCGTCGCACCACCAGAAGCGCACCAAAAGGAAAACCGATAAGGCACGAAAGCAGCAGCGCTGTCAGGCTGACGCGCATCGAAAGGCCGACGATTTCGAACAGATCCGCATCACCCGACGCGATCAGTCCAAAAGCCAGCCCGAATGCCCCCGCGAAATCCTGCATGCCTAGCCCCGACCTCCCGCCAACATTCGTTCTTCGCTCAGGCGGGTCCACATCCCCTGTGCAATGTTCTGGTAGATTCGCGCCTGCTCGCCATCGGGATCCGCAACGACGATCGGTTTGCCGCCGTCCGATGTTTCCCGGATTGCCATGACCAACGGCACTTCGCCCAGGAACAGAACGCCGATGCGCTCGGCTTCGCTGCGTGCTCCACCATGGCCGAAGACGGCCTGTTGGCCACCGCAATCGGGGCAGAGGAAATAGCTCATGTTCTCGACTATGCCCAAAATCGGCACATCGACCTTGCGGAACATCTTCAATCCCTTGCGGGCATCGATCAACGCCAGATCCTGCGGCGTGGAGACGATGACAGCACCGGCCAGCGGCACATTCTGGGACAGGGTCAATTGCGCGTCACCGGTTCCCGGCGGCATGTCGACGATCAGGACATCGAGTTCGCCCCATGCCACTTGGCGCAGCATCTGCGTCAGGGCCTGCATCACCATCGGCCCGCGCCAGGCGGTGGCGGTTTCCTCGTCGACAATCGATCCCATCGACATCACCTTGAGGCCGTAGGCTTCATGCGGGATCAGCATGCGGTCGTCGCCGCTCTGGGTTCGGCCCGACAGGCCAAGCAGGCGCGGCATCGATGGGCCGTATATATCCGCATCGAGTATGCCGACCCGCAGCCCGCTGGCCTGAAGAGCGAGCGCGATGTTGACCGATGTCGTGGATTTGCCGACGCCGCCCTTGCCGGAGGCAACCGCGATGATGGCGTCGATTCCGGGCACGGGCGCCTTGGCTCCGGGCACCGGCGCTGCGGGTGCCGTGCGCTTTTGCATGGGTGGCGGAAGAGCATCAGCCTGGGAGGCTGTCGGAGCCGATCGTACCGGCTGTGGCGCTGGGTCGGCGACCGCCTGATCGGTTGTTAGTGTCACCTGCGCCCTGGCAACGCCGGGCGTCGCCAAGGCTGCCCTCTCCGCCGCGGCACGCAACGGTTCCAGTTGACCGACAAGCTGAGGCGGCACGCTGATTGAAAAACTGATCTGATCGCCTTGGGCCACGATCTCGGAAACCAGACCGAGATCCACGATATTGCCGGTCAATTCGGGCCCCTTGACGCGTTTCAGCTGATCCAGAATCTGGGCGATGGCGATTGTCACAGCGAACTCCATGATCGATAGTGCACCCAGGTTGTCGCAGTTCTCGTCATGGTTCCGGTGAATGCGCGCCGGCCCCATTCGAGCGACGAGGAGACCCCTTTATGGACAACAACAAACCCCGCAAGGCACGCGCTAACGAAAGCTCCGAAACGGAAAAATTTGTCCGGCTGGCCGACCGGTTCATCCGGGTAGCCAACACCGCCAATTCCAAGCTTCTCGCCACCGACATCCATATGGCATTCCTGTATGGCGCCGCGCGCTACAATGCCTTCGTTGCCAAGAATGTGTTGGACGTTCCCAATCACGAGGCCTTCGTCACCGAAATGACCGCCGCCTATACAGAGATGTTGCGCAATCATCTGGCCGATCCCTCCGTCTGACACGCGCTTCACCCGTTCAGCCGTTGCCGGATTGAAATCCGCTTTTGTTGCGGCGGCTCCGGATCCGACGTGCCATCGACATCTGGCTCGTGGCCGGCGACATCAACCTCCTCCTGCAGTTCGAGCCCCGGATCGCCGGTCTGCTCTTCGGCGGTCAGTTCCGCCGCGTCTTCCGGGGGGTCCATCCCATCGTCGGGCAGCTCTGCAGCGTCGCCTGCCGATTCTGCAGTTTCGTCCGGCGTGTCTTCCAAGGGTTCTTCGTCGAGTGGCTCATCGATCGTCAGCCGACCGGTTGTCTGCTGCAAGAGCTGCTCGCTTTGGGTCAAAAACCCGCGCGCGACGTCCCAAGTCGATTTGTAGACCATGTGAAGCGGGTTATTGAAGTCCTCATCGTAATCGTTCAACCCGTCGAGATTGGCCAGCACCGGGTTTGAATTGAAGAATTTCTGCAGTGCCTTCTTGCGCAACGGATCTGGCACGCCGCGCTTGAGGAAGATTGAAAAATCAAACCCATATTCGACCTGATCCAGATCGACGGCTTCGGCAGCACTCCGATTGACCTCGGCCTCCTCGATCTCGGCTGCCAGCCTGGCTTGTTCAGCCTCGAGTTCCGCGACATCAACGGCCTCAATCCCGGCCTCTTGCTCACTCTCGACAACTGCCTGAGACGCTTGTTTTCGTCTCGACCAGCGGGACAAAAATCCGTCTTTGTTTTCGTCGTCAACCATCGAGATCCCCATTATCGGACCGCTTCCGGGACAGAAAGATCGGTTGCTTGCCGAATTTCTGTTCCTCGAGATCGAGCTTGTCGCGCCGACGTTTTATAAACGGCGTTTCGACATGGTAGGCATCCAGAAACTCGAGAATGGATTCGGCAATCTCGGGCGGCATAGGCAAGCGTTCGATAATGTCTTCGCTGCCTACTTCGTAATCTTGCGCTGCGTGCGGTGATGCCGTGACGCTCTGGACGTACCAGTCAAGCGGATGCTTGTTTTCGCTGTCGCGCCGCAACACCACGTAGAGCGCCGGCGTGCCACTGTTGAAGTTCTCGACATAAGCCTCCGTATCGGCGGCATAACAGGTTAAATCGACCCGGCCCATATAGTAACGCGTCATCCGGTCATCGCTAACCAGGACGTCGCCAGCACTGAGCTCCGCCGGCGCCAGCATCACGCCGACAGGTATCCAGTAATCCTTGGCCCACCGCGAAATTGACTGCCGTTTTTCTGCAATCACTCCGAGCATAATGGTCAGTTCCCGCGACACTCCAGCCGAACCCTCCACGGTGGTGAGGCAATCATGGTTGCCTCTTGTCGTTGAAAGTATAAGGTGTTTGCAGACGACAACAAGGGCAGTCCGATGGTTTTAGATACAACCCGACTTTTTGTATGCGACTGCGAGAAGACGATGTCGCTGGATCCCGAAAAACTGGCGAACGGGCATGCGATAGTCTCCGCACATCATCACCTTTGCCGCAGCGAAATGCATGTGATTGAAGCTGCCCTGGCGACGGAAGGCTCGATCTGTATTGCCTGCACCCAGGAACGCCCGCTGTTTGAAGAGATTGCCGCCGAAGCCGGGCACGAGGCCGTTTCATTCGTCAATATTCGCGAAATGGCCGGTTGGACCGCCGACAAGACATCGACGGCGCCGAAAATGGCGGCGCTGCTGGCCGCAGCGAAACTACCGGTCACGCCGGCCCGCTTGAGAACCTTTGAAAGTGACGGGCTTTGCCTCGTAATCGGCAGCGGTCAGGCAGCGTTCGATACCGCACAACGGCTCAACCGGACATTGTCGGTGACGCTGCTGTTGACCCAGACCGATGATCTGGTCTTGCCGTCAGAATTCCAGTTTCCGATCTTTGCCGGTCGTGTGGCTTCGGCCACCGGCTCGCTGGGCGCTTTCGAACTGGTTGTCGACGGCTATGCGGCGATGCTGCCATCTTCGCGCGCACGGCCGGAATTCACGATGCCCCGCGACGGCGCAAAAACCAGTTGCAGTGTTGTCTTCGACATGTCCGGCGGCACCGCGCTGTTCACACGCTCGCATGGCCGTGATGGGTATTTCCGCGCTGACCCCGGCAACCCGGTGGCGGTATTGGAAGCGGTACTTGAGGCAGCCGATTACGCAGGCAGTTTCGAAAAACCGCTCTATGTCACCTATGACGCGTCGATCTGCGCCCATGAGCGCTCGAGAAAGACTGGTTGCACAAAGTGCATCGACCAGTGCCCGGCCGGCGCGATCACCGGACAGGGCGATGTGATTGTCGTCGACCCCGGTATTTGCGGCGGCTGTGGCAATTGCGCTGCCCACTGCCCGACCGGGGCTGTCGCCTATGCCTATCCGCCGCGGGCGGACCAGATCTCCCGACTTCAAACGCTTGCCCGCACATTCCTGGCCGCAGGCGGTCAGGCGCCGGTTCTGTTGCTGCATGACGCCAGCCACGGCACCCCGTTGATCGGGGCGATGGCACGCTTTGGCCGCGGCCTGCCGGCACGCGTCATCCCGATGGAAATGTATGCAACGAGCGGTGTCGGCCACGACCTGATGAGCGCGGCGCTGGCCGCTGGTTTTCGCCAGATTGTCGTGCTGGGTGACCCTAGAAAAGCTGATGAATTCGGTGCGGTTGCAGAGGAAACCAGGTTGACGGACGCCCTGCTCAATGGCTTCGGCCACGCGACTGGCCGGGTCCTGACCTTGCTCGAATCCGATCCTGACCAGGTGGAAGCAGCACTTTATGCGCTGCCCGATCTGCCGGAAATCTCGCGTGCAGCCCCGGTTCCCCTGGGCGGGAAACGGGAAGTGGCCCGCGCCGCGCTGCTGGTTCTGGCGGATAACGGTAAACCTGCATCGCCTCTCGTCGCGCTGCCGGAAAGTGCGCCCTATGGAACGGTGCTGGTTGATACGACCGCGTGCACATTGTGCATGGCTTGCGTGTCGTGCTGCCCTGCCGATGCGCTGCGGGACACACCCGACACGCCGCAATTGCGGTTCGTGGAATCGGCCTGCGTGCAATGCGGGATTTGCGAGGCAACATGCCCTGAATCAGCGATCTCCCTGCAGCGCCGCTTCAACCTCGCTCCCGGTGTCATGCAACCGGTGACATTGCATGAGGAAGAACCCGCTTGCTGCACCTCTTGCGGAAAGGCCTTTGCTGCCGGTGGAATGCTGCGCGCAGTGGAGCAACGCCTCCAGGGCAACTGGATGTTCAGCACCGACGAGCGCCGAGCCTTGATCCACATGTGCGAGAGTTGCCGGCTTGAAGAATTGTCGCGCGATGGTGCCGATCCATTCGCCATTGCCCATCAGCGCCGCACCCGCACCACAGACGATTATCTGGAGGCTGACCGCCAAGGTTTGACGGTCGATGACTTCCTCTCCAGGGAGTAGAAATTCGCGGCAGCCGCAGCGGCGAAGGGCTTTGGCAATACCGCATCTTCCCGCTTGCGGGAATGACAGGACAGGCGCACATTCATCGTTGGTCAAGCCGTGCGGAGGATGTCATGCGCTTATTTCCTGCAGCCTTAATTCTTGGATCAATGCTGGCAACGCCTGCCCTGGCTGATTCGACCAGCGGCGTCGTAGTTGCCTTCGACCGGGTCGATCACGTTCTCATTCTCGATGACAAGACGGTGTGGGATATGACACCCGCCGGTGATCTGGTTCCGGAAGGGTTGAGGGCTGGCGATCATGTCACCATCGAATATGATTCCGCGGGTGACAACGGCGTTGGCAAGATCACGGCAATCTCTATCGACGCCAAATAGTTCGTCGCCGGCTACTGATGAGCAGGCTTCAGAGGCAGGTTGATCAGCAGGTTTTGCGGTTTCATCCGGATGCGGTCATGCGCATCGATGGCCAGCCCGAGAAAGGCCGGCTTGCGGCGCATCTTGTCCAGCACCCGATCATAATCGAGAAACTCCATCCGGAACAGCGCGGCAATGCTCCCCTGGCCCTCCTCGGGCAAATATTCACCTTTATAAAGCGCGTTCAGGATGCGGTTGGCTTCGGCATCCAGCCCGACATGCCAGGACCAGCGTTCGTTCTTGAACGATTGCAACGGCTGCACACGAACACGCAAGTCAAGGAAGTGTTTGGTCCAGCGCTCGATCAACCGGGCAAAGGCATCCTGTCCCGGTTCGGAGAAACGGAAATCCAGAGCCAGATCGAAATGATCGGCGCGCGCCCAATACTCATCCGCATTATCGGTGTCGAGTATGTCGAGGGCAACTTCAGTGCGGCTGGGGTCCGACAGGGCAAGAAGAGCTGTCTGCTGGGCGCGCGTTTCGACCACTTCGGTATCGGCCAACATCATTCGCTCGTTTGACGTAGTTGCGGTCTGCTCGCGGAAAAACAACTCGGCAGCGCGTGCGACTTTCGCGTCGCGTTCGCCCATCAATATGTTGCCCATGATCAGGTGCGCCATCTGGCTTATGAACACGGGCGGGATCTGCGGTGCACCGGGCGCGAACAAGGAAGCATAGGCCGCTTCGATCGATCCCCTGGCGACCAGGTGATTGCGAAACCGCAACACCAACGCATAATTGGCTGCAGCATCTGGATCGGCAATCGCGGCAAGTTCGTCAGCGCCAATCGCCGCAAACGGGTCCTGCATCAACCGCTCGAACAGAGCGTGCTCGACAGCACAGCTTTCCTCGACAGGATGAATTTCCGGACGAGTGTAATAGGCACGCAGAAAATCACCGCTGACGGCAAGCCATCCATTGTCCAGCCTGTGCGTCAAATGTTGGCCGGCGGATTTCCAGATCACACCCTGCGCCCTGTCTTTTACCTGCATCACCCAGCCATCCCCAATCCCTGAGCCAGCGACAAGCCGCTAACACCGTCGGCACCATCGAGCAGCAAGCCGCCATCTTCATCTATGCCGACCATCCGGCCTTCGTGTGCCACTGTGCCAATTTGCACCGTGAGCATGTCCGCCGGTTGCATGCGGCCCAGAAAATGCGTGTGGACGGGCGCAAAACCGTCGTGCTCCCAGGTATCGACCCATGACAGGAAATGGCGCGCTACCGCCTCGATGACCTGCGTCCGGTCGAGATCACCGCACCCTTCCTCGAACAGTGCGGTTGTATTGCGAACAAGTCCCGGCGCGTCAAAGATCTCGGCCGGCACACTCATCGTCACAGAGAACCCGAGCACGATAAATTCAGGAATGTCTGCAAGCCCGGCTGCTTCAGGACCGCGCAAGAAAACCTCGCCGACTTCGCCGCCATTAACCAGCAATGTGGTTGGCCAATGGTACATCAAGGCCAGATTTGGCGGCCCGATCGCACCCAGCGCATCGCCAATGGCAACCATCATCAGCGGCGCCATCGGCAAGGCTTTGGCGAGGCAACATTCGGGTTCCAGTATGATCGCGGCACGCGCATGCGTTTCTGCCAGCGACCAGCAGAGATCACCGGCACTGAAGCGGCCAAGCCTTGCCCCTTCAAATGCAACCTGTAACGGGTCTTCATGAGTGGGCACCGCATGCCCGGTCAACAGCGGCGGGAATTCCGGTGTGGGCAGCATGCTGACGATCAGGGCAACTCGACTTCGCCGGTGACAACATGCTTCAGGTCGGTACCTTCGGCTGTCAACACGACCTTGAGTTTCAACGAACCGGCACCGACAGCCCCGGAGCGCACCAGTTCTTCGATCTGCTGCTGTGAAGTTACGCCGACTTGCTTGAGGAATTTCCGCATCGACAGGTTAAAGGCTTCGTCACTCATCGTATCACTCTCATTTTCCGTGCCTGCTTCAATTCAAGCGCACATTCCCAGTCGAATAAATCGCGGCCGACGGCGTGTCCCACAGCGGCTTGAGCCCGTACCGGGCACCGATCACGACCAGCAACAATACCGCGATGCTGAGAAGAAATGCTTTCATATCCGGTTCCTTCCCATCATCACTCGGCCGGTGCGGCAGCCGCCACCTCGGCCTTGCCGGTCTTGTCGGTATTCTCCGACATGACCTCATCAACCCATATCGAATGGTGTTCTTTGGCCCAGTTCAAGTCAACTTCGCCCGAGCCCATTGCGTCAAAGGCGCCCTCCATACCGATGGTACCGATATAGATATGGGCAAAGATCAGGCAGATCATCACCACCGCGATGATGCCATGCCAGGCGCTGTTGAGCTGCTGCTCCTGAATGGCGCTGTAAGGCGCCTCAGGCAGACCCAGAATATGGGCCACATCGATACCGACATAACTGAAAAGCGCAAACGTATCGGAAAACAGACTGTGTTCGAACGGAAACAGCAACGCCCAGCCCGAGACCGACAATGACAGACCGAGCAACATCACCCCCCAGAAGATGACCTTCTGGCCGGCGTTGAATTTTTTCGCCGGGGGTGGCTCGATTTGCTCAAAAGCCCACCTCCCTTTGCCAGCCAGTTGAGATCGGTGCGATCGGGAATGTTGTGCACGACCCAAAGCACGAAGGCGATGGCCAACCCAAGCATGAAGGCGAAGGCGGTGTAATTGTGAGCGGCTTTGAGATAGCCCGACATCGGACCAAAAATATCCTTGCCAACGAGCGGCAGGATCAGCGAGCGTCCGAAGGTAACGTTGAGGCCGCTGATCCCCAAAATGATGAATGATAGCGCCATCAGCCAGTGGCTCATCCGCTCCAGGGTGGAAAAGCGCTTGATCCTGATGCCGGACATACCATGTTCGACCTTGATGCGACCACGTATCGCCAAAAACAGCGCCAGCAGGATCAGCGTTCCAAGCATCGCATAGCCGAGGTAATCGTGGGTCGGACCCTGGCGATACAGCCGCCAGTCCTCACCTTGAGACTGAATCATCTGGCCACCGGACGGATTCGGAGTCGACGACCCGCCGATCTCACCTAGCCGGATGTCATGCCAGATTTCCGCATCTGATTGATTTGCCTGCACGTTGCCCTGCATGCCAGGGCCGGGCGGCGCAATGGCCGTCGTTGCATTTTCCGGCGGGCGGACTGTGCTCTGGGCGTGGGCCTGGAGCGGTAGCCACAGACCGACAAGGGCGACAACGGCAAACACGACTGCAACCGTCATTGGCTGCATGGACGCGAATCGGGTCTTCAGACTATTCATCGGTGAACTCCCGGTATCCGGATACTGTCTAACGGAAATTGGCAGGCGGACCTGTGCCCGCCTGCCAATCCGTCTGGGATCAACACATGTCGGTCAACCGCCACTCTTCTGATCGTAGGCCGTACCCCAGCCCCAGGCGCCTGCGCCGAAGCCACGGGCGACGATGCGCTCGCGATAAATGGACGACACCGTATCACCGTCGCCGGCCAGCAGCGCCTTGGTCGAGCACATCTCGGCGCAAAGCGGCAGCTTGCCTTCGGCAATGCGGTTGCGTCCATATTTCTGGAACTCGGCAGCGGAGTTGTCGAGCTCTGGACCGCCGGCACAGAACGTACACTTGTCCATCTTGCCGCGTGATCCGAAGTTGGAGGCTTGCGGATATTGCGGCGCACCGAACGGGCACGCATAGAAGCAATACCCACAGCCGATGCACAGATCCTTGTCGTGCAAGACGATGCCATCTGCCGTCTGGTAGAAGCAATCGACAGGGCAGACCGCCATGCACGGCGCATCCGAACAGTGCATGCAGGCCACCGAAATCGACCGTTCCCCGGGCTTGCCGTCATTGATGGTGACGACCCGACGCCGGTTGACGCCCCAGGGAACTTCGTTCTCGTTCTTGCAAGCCGTGACACAGGCATTGCATTCAATACAGCGCTCGGCGTCGCAGAGGAATTTCATTCTAGCCATAGTGTGTCCTCCCTATGCCCGCTCGACGCGGCAAAGTGTGGTTTTTGTTTCCTGCATCTGTGTGACCATGTCGTAGCCATAGGTCTGGGCAGTGTTGGAGGCCTCCCCAAGCACGATCGGATCGGCGCCTTCAGGATATTTGTCCCTCAGATCGACGCCCTGGAACTGGCCGCCAAAATGGAAGGGACAGAAGACGACGCCCCGACCCACCCGTTCGGTGACCATGGCCATGATCTTGATCTTGGCCCCCGACGGGCTATGTAGCCAGACCGTCTCACGATCCCTGATGCCCAGATTGTTGGCATCAAAAGTATTGATCTCGACAAACATGTCCTGCTGCAACTCGGCCAGCCACGGATTGGAGCGGGTTTCGTCGCCGCCGCCTTCGTATTCAACCAGGCGACCCGATGTCATGATCATCGGATAGTCCTTGGCAAAATCGACATCCTGGATCGATTTGAAGGCCGTTGGCAGGCGCCAGAAGGTCTTGTCCTCGATGGTCGGATAGTCGGCCACAATCTCGCGGTCGGGCGCATAAAGCGGTTCACGATGCAGCGGCACCGGATCGGGGAAGGTCCAGACCACGGCGCGCGCCTTGGCGTTGCCGTAGGGGGCGCAGCCGTGCTTGATCGCGACGCGCTGGATACCTCCGGAAAGATCGATTTTCCAGTTCACGCCTTCGATCTTCTGGTCATAGTCGGAGGGAATGTCACCCTGATCGGATGTCTCCCCGACCTCCTCCTCCGAAGGCCGCTTATCAAGGATGCCTGCGACATACTCGATCATGCGTCGTTCATAGGGGGTCAGATCCTTGTCCCATCCAAGACCCTTGAGCATGGCCATCGTGAATTCGGGATAGCCGTCCTCGATCTCGGAGCCAACCGGCCAGCTGTTTTCCGCCAGCAGATTGTCGCCGTTGCGTTCAACGCCGAAGCGAGCACGGAAACCCATCCCGCCCTTGGCCACCGGTGTCGACACATCGTACAGCACTGCCGAGCCGGGATGCTTCAGCTCGGGCGTGCCCCAGCAAGGCCATGGCATGCCGTAGAATTCGCCATCATGCGGTCCGCCAACACCACGCAAGCTGGTCTTGTCGAACGTGTACTGATGTTGCATGTGCGACTTCATGCGCTCGGGCGATTGCCCGGTCATGCCGATGGTCCACATGCCACGGTTCCACTCGCGGGTGATATCCTCGACCAGCGGTTCCTCACCATTGACCTCAATGTTGCGGAACATCCTGTCCTCGAAGCCAAATTTCTTGGCGAACTTGTACATGATGGTGTGGTCGGGCAGTGATTCAAACAACGGGTCAATCACTGTCTCGCGCCACTGGATCGAGCGGTTGGATGCCGTCACCGAGCCGGAGGTCTCGAACTGCGTCGATGCCGGCAACAGGTAGACGCCATCCTGACGGTCCTGAAGCACCGCGGTCATCGTCGGATAGGGATCGACGACTACCAGAAGTTCCAGCATCCCCATCGCCTTCTGCATCTCCGGCAGACGGGTTTGCGAGTTCGGCGCATGGCCCCAAAACACCATGACCTTGGTGTTGTCGGGTTGCTCAATGTTTTCCTTGGCTTCCAGAACACCATCAATCCAGCGCGACACCGGAATGCCGGTCTCGTACATCATTAACTTGTTCTTGCCGTCCTTGCCTTTCATCGTGGCAAAACGTCCCTTGAGCCAGTCAAGGTCTTCGTCCCAGACGCGCGCCCAATGGGCGTAGGCGCCCGCTGTCAGTCCGTAATATCCCGGCAACGTGTCGGCCAGCACACCCAAATCGGTGGCGCCCTGCACGTTGTCATGGCCGCGGAAAATGTTGGCGCCGCCGCCAGACTTTCCAACATTGCCCAGCGCCAACTGCAAGATCGAATAGGCGCGGGTATTGGAAGACCCGTTCGAGTGCTGCGTGCCACCCATGCACCAGATCAACGTGCCTGGCTTGTTGTTGGCCAGCGTGCGGGCGACCCGCTCCATTTGCGATCCGGGCACTCCGGTCACACGCTCAACCTCGGCCGGGTTCCACTTCTTGACCTCGTCACGGATCTGATCCATGCCCCAGACGCGGGTCCGGATATATTCCTTGTCTTCCCAACCGTTTTCGAAAATGTGGTAGAGAATCCCCCAGATCAGCGCCACATCGGTGCCCGGACGGAACCGCACAAATTCATCGGCATGGGCTGCCGTGCGCGTAAAGCGCGGATCGCAAACGATCAGCGGCGCGTTGTTTTCTTCCTTGCACTTGAGAAGGTGCAACAACGACACGGGGTGCGCTTCCGCCGGATTGGATCCGATCAGGATCATCGACTGCGACTTGTGGATGTCGTTGTAGGAATTGGTCATCGCGCCATAGCCCCAGGTGTTGGCAACACCAGACACCGTGGTCGAATGGCAAATGCGCGCCTGGTGGTCGATGTTATTCGTCCCCCAGTAGGCCGCAAACTTGCGGATCAGATAGGCCTGCTCATTGGAATGCTTGGCCGAGCCGAGCCAATAGACCGAATCCGGTCCGGAGGTCTCGCGCACCTCGAGCATCTTGTCGCCGATCTCGTTGATGGCCTCGTCCCAGGAGACGCGTTGCCATTTGCCACCGACCAGCTTCATCGGATATTTCAGGCGGCGATCGCCGTGGGCATGCTCGCGGACGGCCGCTCCCTTGGCACAATGGGCGCCCAGGTTGAACGGAGAATCATAGCCGGGCGCTTGACGCGTCCAGACACCGTTTTCGATCTCGGCAATCACCGTGCAACCCACGGCGCAATGCGTGCAGACCGATTTCTTGGTTTCGACTTTCCGGGTGCCTGCGGCTGTCTGAGCTTCGGCTCGCTTCACCATTCCGCCCGAAAGCGAGGTAATGGCTGCCGCCCCACCAATGGTGAGGCCCGAGCGCTTGAGGAATGTACGGCGGTCAATTGCCGTAGCCCCGAGCTCTGCTATCGTCGAGGACATCCGGGGGCCTCTCGCAACCCCATTTGTCTTCTTCCTGAGCATGCTAACTCTCCTTGTGTTTGTCCCGTCTAATACGGTGACCAGAGCCGATCCTTAGAACCGAGTGCTGGCATAGTAGGCCTTGACGTGATCGGTCTCCTTGTACCCGGCGGCAGTCTGCGGTCCGGCGATTTCGACTGCCTCAGCTGCCGTGCCTGTGACCAGAGCCGCTCCGCTGGCAATCGTGCCAAGCCCAGCGAACTTCAGAAACCCGCGACGGTCTGTCGCGGCATCTTCTACCTTTGCTTTCATGATGGTCTCCACTCCTCGACACCTGGAACCAACTGCAGCAGTCTGGCCGGGTGTCTCATCCGGACTGCAATACGCGCTGAAAAAAACTCCCGCAAAAATGCGGCTTACATTTCGAAAGCTTCCTGCTCGATCGCCATGAACAGGCGTCCGATACGGCCGACAGGCTTGTAAAAACCGGCCGAGGCACAGCTCTCGAGATCCTTGAAAAAATGAGGCGTCCAACTGGCAATATGGGCGTCAAAAAAGGCCCGTTGCGCTGATCCCGGTTGAACGGCGCCGAAGCTGCCATCGATCAATCCGGCCATCATCTCCATCAGCGCGGCAACATGGTCTTCAGGGTCTTTGACGTCATCGCTGCGGGCAATACCCAGTGGCCGCATGTCGTTACGCAGGCGCGCCAGCGGCTTTTCGTGCAAAAATCCGGTGAGGTAATAGGAACCAAACGGGGTCAGGACACCCCTGCCCAGGCCGATGAAAAGCACATTGTATTCATCGCGGCTGGCAGCCAGATCTGTCACGGCGGCGGAATGGGCGAGATCGGAGATGGCGCGACCGAGTTCGGAATCGTCAGCGGTCATCTGGGAGAGAATAGCGAGAAGGGGAGCGTCGGGCGGCTCGCGCAACAACCGCGCCAGAAGCCGGTAGACATGGACCCGCGATTGATCGGCTTCATCAATTGCGCTCATCGAAAAAGATTGCTGATTCAACACGTACCTTCTCCCGAAACGGAGGAGATCATGTTTCAGACTGTAAATCAATCCAAATACAGCCTCAGAGCGAGTCTGGTTGTCGCACCACCCTCTCAATCAGGAATTGCATTACACCTTCACACCCCAAAAATGCTTGGTACCCGATACCTGAAAGGGCTGACAGCATGATAACGCCCGTTCGTGAGACACCTCATGTGTCCATCAAATGGTCTCGATGAGGCCATTCACGGGCCTGACAACAGGGAAGTTGATCGACAGTTCAATATTAGGGCATTTGTCTATTTTGCTTAATTTTTCATCTTTTTTGCCAATCATCAACCGCGGCCAGACGTGCTCGCGCGGATCGGTGCCCCAGCCAATCCAAGCGGATTCGGTGAACAATTACATAAGCCTATACTGCGTGATGGCAGCCTGAAAGGAATCTGGCACACACATTGCGTTGCTTTCGTCGGTGCAACTGCAACTGACGGAGACTTTCATGACGAAATTTACTCGCCGGGCCATGCTGCTCGCTTCGGCCGCAACTTTGGCAACTGCAATCAGCCTGCCCGCCGCATTCGCGGCCGATGAGACGATCAAGGTCGGCATCCTGCATTCGCTGTCTGGCACGATGGCGATTTCAGAATCGACCCTCAAGGACGCCATGCTGATGCTGATCGAGGAGCAGAACGCCAAGGGCGGTCTGCTCGGCAAGCAACTGGAAGCCGTCGTCGTCGACCCGGCCTCCGACTGGCCGCTGTTTGCGGAAAAAGCCCGCGAGCTGATCTCGGCCGACAAGGTATCGGCCGTGTTCGGTTGCTGGACCTCGGTGTCGCGCAAATCGGTGCTGCCGGTATTCAAGGAACTCAACAACGTCCTGTTCTACCCGGTTCAGTATGAGGGCGAGGAGAGCGAGCGCAACGTGTTCTACACCGGCGCCGCACCGAACCAGCAGGCCATTCCCGCCGTCGATTACCTGATGGAAGAAGAAGAGGTCGAGCGCTGGGTGCTGGCGGGAACCGACTATGTGTATCCGCGCACGACCAACAAGATCCTCGAAGCCTACCTCAAATCCAAGGGCGTGGCTGAAGAGGACATCATGATCAACTACACGCCGTTCGGCCATTCCGACTGGCAGACGATCGCCTCCGACATCAAGAGCTTCGGCTCGGCCGGCAAGAAGACCGCCGTTGTTTCCACCGTCAATGGCGACGCCAATGTGCCGTTCTACAAGGAACTCGGCAATCAGGGCGTAAAGGCCTCCGACATTCCGGTCGTCGCATTCTCGGTCGGCGAGGAAGAACTGGCCGGCTTCGATACCGCACCGCTGGTCGGCCACCTGGCCGCCTGGAACTATTTCCAGTCGGTCGATACGCCGGAAAATGCGGCGTTCATCGAAAAGTGGAAAGCCTTCACCAGCGCAGAGCGCGTTACCAATGACCCGATGGAAGCCCATTACATCGGCTTCAACATGTGGATCAAGGCGGTCGAGAAGGCCGGCTCCACCGATCCTGATGCGGTCATTGACGCCATCGTCGGCGTCGAGGTTCCCAACCTGACCGGCGGCATGTCGAAGATGCTGGCCAACCACCACATCACCAAGCCGGTGCTGATCGGTGAAATCCAGGCCGACGGCCAGTTCGAGGTGGTCTCGCGGACCGACGATCTGGTGCCGGGCGACGCATGGTCCGACTACCTGCCGGAATCGGCCGTGCTGAAGGCCGACTGGGTCGACCTGAAATGCGGAAACTACAACACCGAAACCGAGACCTGCGTCGGCACGGTCAGCAACTAAGAACGACTGCGGCCGCCTGCCCCCCGCGGGCGGCCGTACCCCTTGGACGCGGCAACGGACATCACCGGTCCAACCCTGTCGCCACCCCATTCCCGGAAAATCATCACACCATGCTGCGCACCCTTTTTCTGATCACCACCATGTTGCTGACGCTTGTGACCAAGGCCGGCGCGCAAGCCCCCTCGCTTGAGCACATCATCGCCGATTTTGCCAGGGCCAAGAAATTCAGCCAGGTCGAAGCCGTCATCGAGCGCCTTGCAGCGACCGGCGATCCGCGCGCCGCTCTGGCATTGCGCAGCCTTTCAGATGGCACCTTGATGGCGCGCGCCACCGATGGCCGGGTACTGGTGGTCGAGGGCGAGGCGCCGAACCTTGTGCTGCGCGATGCCGTAAGCGGCGAAGCGCTCACGGACGGCCCCGTGGAGGCGTCCGGTTTGAAGAAAATCAAGATCAAGAATTCGCTCCGGCGCAAGATTGCCGCGGCACTTTCGGGGCTGACACTAAAGGCCAAATCCGCCGACGTTCGTCTGACTGCCGCCCGGACGATCTTCGAGCAATCGGATGCCTCCGCGCTTGAAGCGCTCGATGAAGCGCTGCAAACCGAAACCGATGCCAATGTGCGCTCAGCCTTCATTGAAGCACGCGCCTCGGCATTGCTCGCCACCGATGCGCCGCTTGCTGAAAAATCCCAAGCCATCGACATCATTGCAGCCCGGGGTGACCGCGCGGCACTGGCGCTGCTGTCGGCCTATGCCAATGCTGCCGATGGCGAATTGAAGACAAAACTCGATGCCGGCATTGCCAAGGTCGAGGAAAGCCTCGCCGCCTGGTCGGCAGCGCAAAACATCTGGTACGGGATTTCGCTCGGATCGGTGCTGCTCCTGGCCGCCATCGGTCTTGCCATCACCTTCGGCGTCATGGGGGTGATCAACATGGCCCATGGCGAGATGGTGATGCTGGGCGCTTACACCACCTTCGCGGTGCAGGAAGTGTTCCGCACCACCGCGCCGGGGCTGTTTGACTATTCGCTGCTGGTTGCCGTTCCGCTGGCCTTTCTTGTCAGCGGCACCATCGGCGTGATCATGGAACGCGGGCTGATCCGGTTTCTCTACGGCCGGCCGCTGGAGACATTGCTCGCCACCTGGGGCGTGTCGCTGATCCTGCAGCAGAGCGTGCGCACCCTGTTCGGGCCCACCAACCGCGAAGTCGGCAATCCCTCGTGGATGTCCGGTGCCTTCGAGATCGGCCAGATGTCGATCACCTGGAACCGGTTGTGGATCGTGGTGTTCGCGGCGGTGGTGTTTGCTGCGCTCTATCTGATCATCAACCGCTCGGCACTGGGGCTGGAAATGCGGGCCGTGACCCAGAACCGGCGAATGGCTGGCGCGATGGGGATCAAGACTTCGTGGGTCGACGCCATGACCTTCGGGCTCGGCTCCGGCATTGCCGGTATTGCTGGCGTGGCGCTGTCGCAGATCGATAACGTCTCGCCCAACCTGGGCCAGAGCTACATCATCGATTCCTTCCTGGTCGTGGTCTTTGGCGGCGTCGGCAATCTTTGGGGGACCCTGGTCGGCGCCATGACGCTCGGCATCGCCAACAAGTTTCTCGAACCCTATACCGGCGCCGTGCTCGGCAAGATCCTGGTTCTCGTCCTCATCATCCTGTTCATCCAGAAACGACCGCGCGGATTGTTCGCGCTCAAGGGAAGGGCGGTGGAGACATGAGCACGCAGATACACCCCGCCCTGATCGGCCGCGGTACATGGATCGCGGTGACCCTGATCGCCCTTGCCGCCGTACTGATCGTGCTTGCCAACCTTGCGACCGCGCCGGGCTCGCCGCTGCACGTGCCAAATCATATCGTCGCGCTCCTGGGCAAATTCCTGTGTTACGCGATGCTTGCGGTCTCGCTCAATCTGGTCTGGGGCTATTGCGGCATCCTCTCGCTCGGTCATGGCGCGTTTTTCGCACTCGGCGGCTACGCCATGGGCATGTATCTGATGCGCCAGATCGGCACCCGTGGCGTCTATGGTCACCCGGTGCTGCCCGATTTCATGGTGTTTCTGGACTACCAGCAACTGCCCTGGTTCTGGACCGGCTTCGACCAGTTCTGGTTTGCCGCGCTGATGGTGATGGCTGTGCCCGGCCTGCTCGCCTTCATCTTCGGCTGGTTTGCCTTCCGGTCACGGGTTTCCGGGGTCTATCTGTCTATCATCACCCAGGCCATGACCTATGCGCTGCTGCTGGCGTTTTTCCGCAACGACATGGGGTTTGGTGGCAATAACGGGCTGACCGACTTCAAGGACATTCTGGGCTTCGACATCCAGGCGCGCGAGACCCGTGCTGCTTTGTTTGGCCTCAGCGCGCTGTTCCTGTGCCTGTTCCTGATGCTGGTGGCAGCGATCTCGGCATCGCGTTTTGGCAAGGTGCTGGTGGCGATCCGTGATGCGGAAAGCCGGACCAGGTTTTTGGGGTTTCGGCCGGAAAACATCAAGCTGTTCGTCTGGACGCTGTCGGCGATGATGGCCGGCATCGCCGGTGCGCTTTACGTGCCGCAGGTCGGCATCATCAACCCGGGCGAGTTCGCTCCGGCCAACTCGATCGAGATCGTCATCTGGACCGCGGTCGGCGGGCGCGGCACCATCGTCGGCCCGGCCATCGGCGCGTTCCTGGTCAATGGCGGCAAGAGCTGGTTCACCGGCTTGCTGCCGGAATACTGGTTGTTCGTGCTCGGCGCGCTGTTCGTGCTGACCACCTTGTTCCTGCCCAAGGGGCTGGTCGGTACGCTGTCTCAATGGGCGCGGCAGCGGCAGCAAAGCAGACCAAGCCAGGGCGCTGCCCCCTTGCCCGCCCCCCAACCCCAAGCAGCGGAGTAGGCCATGAGCGCGCGGCTGACGTCCTCGATGCTTTATCTCGACAATGTCTCGGTCAGTTTTGACGGATTCCGGGCGATCAACGAATTGTCGCTGGCCGTCGGCCCCGGCGAAATGCGGGCGATCATCGGTCCCAATGGCGCAGGCAAGACCACCATGATGGACATCATCACCGGCAAGACCCGTCCCGATGAAGGCACCGTCTTTTTCGACGGCAAGATCGATCTGACCAAGCATGATGAATCGTCGATCGCCACCATGGGCATCGGCCGCAAATTCCAGAAACCGACGGTGTTCGAGAACCACTCGGTGGAAACCAACCTGCTTTTGGCCATGTCCGGCGGGCTCAGGATCAAGGGTCTGCTGTTTGGCTCCCGGAAGACTGACGAAAGCGATCGCATCGACAACATTCTCGTGACCATCCGGCTGGAAGCCCGCCGGCACGATCTGGCCGAAAACCTGTCGCACGGACAGAAGCAATGGCTGGAAATAGGCATGCTGCTGGCCCAGGATCCCAAACTGCTGCTGGTCGACGAGCCGGTTGCCGGCATGACCGATGCGGAAACAGCCGAAACCGCGCGGCTGTTGCGGGAAATCGCCCAAACCCACACGGTGATCGTCGTCGAGCACGACATGGATTTCATTCGCGACCTCGGCGTCAAGGTTACCTGCCTGCACGAGGGCTCGGTGCTGGCCGAAGGCTCGCTCGATCACGTCAGCGCCGACCAGCGCGTCGTCGATGTCTATCTGGGGAGGTGAACGACAGATGTTGCAGATCGAAAATGCCGGACTTCATTATGGCGCCGCCGAAGCGCTGAGGGGTGTCAGCCTGGAGATTGCCAGCGACAGGATCACCTGCATTCTGGGACGCAACGGGGTCGGCAAGACCAGCCTGCTGAGATCGCTGATCGGGCACCATCCGCTGAGCTTCGGTGACATAAGGTTTGATGGCGAGACCTTCACCGCCAGGAAAGTCTACGACCGCGCCCGCGCCGGGATCGGCTTCGTGCCGCAGGGCCGCGAGATCTTTCCACTCTTGACGGTCAAGGAGAACCTGCAGACCGGGTTTTCAGCGCTGCCGCGCGGCAAGAGAACCATACCCGACGAGGTTTTCGAGCTGTTTCCGGTGCTCAAGGAAATGCTCGGGCGGCGTGGTGGTGACCTTTCCGGCGGCCAGCAGCAGCAACTGGCCATCGGCCGGGCGCTGGTGATCCGTCCCAAGCTTTTGGTGCTTGACGAACCCACCGAGGGCATTCAGCCCTCGGTGATCAAGGATATCGGCCGGGCGCTCACGGTGCTGCGCAACAAGGGCATCGCCATTTTGCTGGTCGAGCAATATCTCGATTTCTGCCGCGAGATCGGCGATCACATCTACATCATGGATCGCGGCAAGGTGGTCCATTCAGGGGCCCCCGAGACCCTTGATGACCCGGAAATCCGCAAGCATCTGACCGTATGAGCGCTCTTGGCGCATCAGCCGCCGGTGCTGTTGCGAACCTGCTGCCTTACCTGCGCAATCAGCGCCCGCGCTCTGGTTTCACTCGTCGCCTCGCTGTAGATCCGCATTTCCGGTGCGTTGCCGGAGGGGCGCAGGTGGACGATATCTCCGTTTTGGAGCGTGATCCTGAGACCATCGGTACGGTCGATATCCGCGACCGGTCCGAGTGCTGCGAAAAACGCCGCACAGGCTTGTTCATCGCCTGATAGTCGAGCCACCAGCGCCTGGCTAACATCGGTGGGAAAATTCTCGATCCTGTCGCTGATGGCAACCGGCAGTTCGAACTGAGCCACGTGGGCCGAGACGCTCTGGCCGGCAGCGCGCGCGGCGGCCAGAGCGCAAAGCAATGGCAGGACGCTGTCGCGGGTCGGCAGCGGTGCCAGATCGGCTGCGCCCGTGCGGATGCGGTTGCCGGTGAGCACGCCGCCATTGGCTTCAAAGCCGATCACCCGGGCCTTGCCGCCGCGCTGAGCTTCAGCCATTGCGGCGATGACATAGGGCGAGCCCACTTTTGTGCGGTGAACCTCGGCCCGGCAGCGCTGCTCGATGCCGGAATTGGAGGTGACCGGCGTGATAACGGCGTCGGCATCGAGATAACGGGCAACAATCAGCCCCAGCGCGTCGCCACGCAGCACCGTTCCGGTCTCGTCGACCAGCAAGGGCCGGTCGCCATCGCCATCGGCAGACACCAGCGCATCGAGCCTTTCGGACTTGACCCAGCTCGCTGCCAGCCTGTGGGTTTCTTCCGACACCGCCTCGGTATCGACCGGGATGAAGGTCTCGGACCGGCCAAGCCTGACCACCGTGGCGCCGGCCTGTTCGAGCACCGTCGCAAGGACCTCGCGAGCGGCAGAACTTTGTTCATAGACCCCGACGCGCAGCCCCTCGAAGGCCCCCTCTGGTATAAAACCGCGATAGCGCGCGATAAAGCCGTGGGTGGCGGCTCCGGAATCCGTATCGAGCGCGCCGGCCGCCGGCAATGGCCCGGCCAGCTCGGACGCAAGCCGCGAGATCGCCGCCTCGTCATCCTTGTCGATCTCGCCATCGGGCCGGTAGAACTTGACGCCATTGCGATCATCGGGAATGTGTGAGCCGGTGACCATCAGCGCCGCAGCGCCCTGGCTCATGGCGTGAAGCGCCAGCGCGGGCGTCGGGGTGACGCCGCAATCAACCGGGTGGAGATCTTCGGCAAGCAGGGCCGCGGCGCATTGCGCGGCAATTTCGGGACTCGAGGCGCGCATGTCCTGACCGAGGAATATCGGGGCGCCCGAAGCCGCCATCCCGGTCTGCCGCAAGTGCCGTGCAAAGGCCCGCGCATGGGCTGCGGCGGTTCCGTCGGTGAGGTCGCCGACAAGGCCGCGCAGACCGCTGGTGCCAAATTTCGCCGCCATTTGCTACTCCCTGGATGTCGCGTTGATGCTGGCCGTCTTGCGGACGATTCAGCCCAGCATTTCTTCGTGCCGGAGATACTCAACCAGCGCACAGAACACATGATAGAAGGTGCTGGTCGGCATATCCTTGGATATCACCCGCCCGTTGGGGTCGATCTGATCGTACCAGCCACCGGCCACAGGTGTGATCAGGTAGCGGTTGAAGATCACATCGAGCATCCGGATGAACAGCGTCTCGTCGCCGGGCAAGCCTTCGGCGCGGCTTAAAAGCCCGGCCTTCAGCGCCTCGGTCTGGCACCACAGCCGCGCGGTGCCTACCATCGCGGAACCGTCCGGCGCCATCGAATCGCACACCGCGTCAGTCCCTCGGGCATGGCCGAAGGCGTGGCTGGTGGCATAAAGCTTGCGGCAATATTCCTTGAGTTGCGGCTGATCGGCAAACCGCGCCTGACGCAGCAGCAGCCACACCCATTCGTAATGATGTCCCGGCTCGATGCGGGCCGGCTTGTCAGTACGCACCGACCAGTCGCGCTCGAAATGCTCGGTGACGCTCCAGCTCTCGGCATTGAAGAACACCGAGGTGAACAGGTCGACCGCCGTCTGGGCGCGATCGAGAAACGCGCGTTCGCCGGTGACTTCATACCACGCCTGCATCGCCTCGAGATAATGCATGTGCGGGTTGGCGCGGCGGTAATCCAGTCGCAGGCTCGATTCATAAAACCCGCCATGGGCATGGTCGATCAGGTGATCGTCCATATAGGCGATGGTGCGTTCGGCCCAAACCCGCGCTTCGGGCCATTTCGTCGCCTTCCACAACCAGGCCAGCGCCAGCAGCACGAAACACTGGTCATAGGTGTCGCGCTGCGGATCCTTGACCGTGCCGTCGGCGTTCCAGAGATGGATCCAGCCGCCATCGGCATGCCAGCCGGTCTCCACCAGCGTGTCAAAACAATGGCGCAGCACCTCGTGCGCGCCGCCATCCCAGCCGAGCAATTCGGCATTGGCGAAACAATAGATCTGTCGTGCCAGCACCCGAAACCGCTTGTAATCCAGATCGGCGGGGGTGCCGTCATGGTTGAGCGCTTCATGTACGCCCCCATGCACCCGGTCGACGCCGACACCGGCCCATAGCGGCAGGGCTGTGTCGAACAGCCATTTGCGGATTACCCGCGGCGAGGGTACCGGCCGGCCGGAATGGGCCACAGCCAGCGGCGGCCATTCGCCAGATTGCTTGACCTGGGTGGCGATGTCCTTGACCAGATGCGCCTTGTCGCGATGGACGATCAGCAGCGCGTCGGGCTGGGAGACGACGATGATGTTGTCGAGCCCCGCCACCGCCAGCAGCCGGTCTTCAGAGCGCAGGTAGCTGTCGTGAACATCGATCGCCAGCACATCGCCGAAACGGGCATTGCCGGCCTCGTCGAGCGGCGAGCCATCGTGCAATTGGTTCCATGATCCGAGATCGTTCCAGTCAAACGACGCGGCAACGACGCTGATGCGGCTGGCGTTTTCCATCACCGCATAATCGATCGAGATTTTTGGGCTGGCGGCAAAGGCGTCGCTGTCGAGCCGGTAGCATTTGCCGGCAATTTCGGCGCGTTCGACGGCCTGTCGGGCCTGGGACCAGACCTCGGGCTGCTGGCGGCCGAGTTCGGCGCCCATTTCGCCGGCGCGGAACATGAAGATGCCGGCATTCCAGAAGAACCGTCCGGAGCGCAGAAAGGTCTCTGCCGTTTCCAGATCCGGCTTTTCGCGAAACCGCGAGACATCAAAGACCGGGCCATCGCCGTCGCCGCGCTCGATATAGCCATATTGTGTTTCGGGTCGAGTAGGCGCGATGCCGATGGTCATGATGCCGCCGCGCGCGGCCAACGCCTCGGCGCCGGTGCGGACGACATCGAAAAACGCCGCCACATCGGAAATCTGGTGATCGGAGGGCAGCACCAGCACCATCCGCTCCGGGTCGGTTTCAGCCAGATCGGCAATCGCGGCAGCAATCGCCGGTGCGGTGTCGCGGATCAGCGGCTCGAGCACATAACGCTCGACCTCGACGCTGCTGGTTTCACCCTGTTCGACCAGCAGCGATTCAAAGCCGACGCCGCCGACAACCCGGGTCGGCAGGTAGCGCAGACCCTCGCCCTTGTGGTCGACACGCTCGAGCGTATTGGTCAGCAGGGTCTTGTCGTTGACGAGACGATGGAACTGTTTGGGCTTAGAATCGCGCGACATCGGCCAAAGCCGGGATCCGGCGCCGCCGCACAGAATGACGGGCGTAATGGTGTGGTTTGAGCCCATGGAATGCTCCGCTTGGCGCGGCCTTTCGGCGGTTGACCTCTAGCGCCGCGCATCCATCCGGATGCGCCAAAGACGCTGAAACAGCTTGAACAGCGCATGTAAATCATCGTTCACATGGAATCAGATGAGCGCGACATGCACTGGTTTGCGTCAGTTGACGCGAAAAATATGAAAATTCCTCTCATGCCCGAGCGGAACCAATGAAATATTTCATGCCTCCCCGCTGACCGCAGCACTGAAGGCGACGAGAGCAAGCTGCGGTATCAGCGCTGTTGCTGGGCGCTTTCAGTCTTGATCGGGCGCGCCATCAATGTGGTGCGTGCCTCGGCCGCCGACATCTTCCCCGACAAAACCAGACCTGCGGTCTGCATGACCGGGCAGGCAATGCCGTGATCTTCGGCGATCCGGTTGGCAATCGAGACGGTGTACACCCCCTCGGCAAGCTTCAGGCCGGAGACATCGCGGCCGCTGCCGACGGCGATGCCATAGGCAAAATTGCGCGACAGTTCCGACGAGCAGGTGAGCACCAGATCGCCCAGTCCCGAGAGCCCCATCAGCGTGTCCGCACGCGCGCCCATGGCCACGCCAAGCCGTACCAGTTCGGCATAGCCGCGTGTGATCAGCGCTGCTTCTGCGCTGGCACCCATGCCGCCGCCGCGGCAGATGCCGACGGCGATCGCCATCACGTTCTTGAGCGATCCGCCGATTTGCACACCGGTAACATCGTCGGAGGCGTAGATCCGCACCGCGCCCCCTGACAGCGACCGCGCCAATTGCTGCGCGGATTCAAGATCGGGCATGGCAAGGGTTACCGCCGTGGGCAGGCCACGCACTACATCGGCAGCAAAACTCGGACCAGAGAGAACGCCAACCGGGTGATGCGGCAGTTGCGCGGCAATCAATTCGCTCTGCATCTGGCCGGTGCGATTGTCGATGCCCTTGGCGCAGGCAATCAGCACCGCTTTGTCGGGAACCAGTGCCGAAATTCGGGCGGCCAGATCCCCGGTAGACTGGGCGGGGGCAACCACAAGCACGATTTCGGCGTCGGCCAGCACCGCGCCCAGGTCCGTACTGGCCTTGAGGGCCGCAGGCAGGCGCGCCTCGCCGAGATAGGCGCGGTTGGTGTGGTGGCTGGATATTTCCTGGCAGATTGCGCTGTTGCGGCCCCAAAGGCGAACCGGGTGACCCTGGCCGACAAATGCGGCGGCCAGCGCAGTTCCCCAGGCACCGGTGCCGAGAATGGAGATGCGGGGCATGATTGGCAGACCTTTGGTTCGCTCCTGCGCCCACGCCAGTTCCGGCATCGGGCCTTTGTCACCCTTCAGATACTGAGCGGCGGTGAGGGTTGCAAGCCTGATGGCGAGCGTCCACACCTTGGCTCAGAGCCGGGCGGCCGTGGACATGCTTCTGGTTGCCGGCTGATCGCGGTCCAGCACCATCGCGGTGCGGCGCCACAGGTCAGACATCAGGGCCGGATCACGCATGGCTTCCAGTTCCCGCCAGTTCGGAAACGAGGCGGCAAACATTTCCGGCCCCATACGCTGATCCTTGTAGGGATTGAGCGCCCCGCCCGCTTTCAACACGATCGCATCAAGCGCATTGAGCATTTTCAGCGTGCGTTCGCCGCTGTTGGCGAAATCAAGTGTCAGCGTAAATCCCGGCCGTGGAAACGAGAGCAGCCCCGGGGATGGAACATCGCCAAAGCGCTTGAGCACCGTCAGGAACGAAGCAGCACCATGAGCCTGGGCACATTCGATCAGCGCGATGGTGGTCTCACGACCGGTCTCAAAGGGATAGACGCTCTGATGCTGGAACAGACCGCGCGGCCCGTAAAGCTGGTTCCAACCGGTAATCGCGTCAAGCGGATGGAAATAGGAAGCCCAGGGGACAATTACTGTCTCCGGTGTTTTCGGGGCGCGGGCGTAATAGAGCGCGTTGAAGGCTTTCAGCGTCAGCCGGTTGAGCAGATTGACCGGCGGCGAAAACGGCACCGCCAGCCGCGGCGCGGAGGGTGCACGAGCCGGACCACCGTGCTCGGCGTGATCGCCGGCCATCAGCGCGCCGCGTCCCAGACTGCCGCCGCGCGCCAGTTGGTCAATCCAGGCGACAGAATATTCATGACGCGCATCAATCTCGTCGATCGCGTCGAAATAGCCGTCAATCGAGGTAAACCGAAACGCGGTCTGCCGGACATTGGCCGAGGGCACCGGCATCAGCCGGATTGTGGCGGCCTCGATGACGCCGGTCAGCCCCATGCCGCCGATGGTCGCGGCAAACAAGGACTGGTTGTCGGAAGTCGAGCAGAGCGTGCGGCTACCGTCGCTTGAAAGCAGGGTGAAGGACAGCACCGAGCGGCCGAATGTGCCGCGGCGGTGATGGTTCTTGCCATGCACATCATTGGCGATGGCGCCGCCGAGCGTCACCTGCGCGGTTCCCGGCGTGACTTCCAGAAAATAGCCCTGCGGCATGACCAGCGCCAGAATATCCGACAACAGCACGCCGGCATCCGCCGTCAGTACACCGGTCTCGGGATCGAACGCGCGAATGGCCGCGCCCGGACGCATGGCGATCAACCGGCCCCGATCATTGTGGCAACTGTCGCCATAGGAGCGGCCATTGCCGAACGGCAACAGACCATCAGCCGCACTGTCGGCAAGGTCCTCGAGCCTGGCCGTACCGCGTTGCCGCCGCGTGACCCGGCCCCAACTGTTGTGCTGCGCGCTCATTTCGATCCCATCGCGCGATCAGACTTGCACGGTGGCGAGGATGACCAGCGCCGCGCCCGATAACGTCGCCAGCTGGCTGCGCCAATCGCGCATGATGAACACCACCGGATCTTCGTGCATTTGCGAGCGGCGAGCGAGGATCCAGATCCTGAGCAGCATGTAGAGGATCAGCGGGCACAAAGGCCACAGCAGCCAGGGTTGCGCATACATCGAGGCCACTTCCTTGCTGTCAACATAGAGCGCCAGAACCATCGCCGCCGAAAACGCCGAGGCGACCCCTGCCTGGGCAATCATGTCCTTGTCGCCGCCAACATAGGAACGCCCCATCAGTTGGGTAGCATCGTCATCGGCAAGTTCGTCGAGTTCGACAAAACGCTTGACCAGCGCCAGGCTCAGGAAAAAGAAAATCGAGAACGCCAGCAGCCAGAATGACAATTCGGTTCCGGTTGCTGCGGCGCCGGCGATGATCCGCACGGTGTAAAGCGCCGCCAAGGTGAAAACATCGACCAGCAGTTTGCGCTTGAGCACGAAAGTGTAGGTGGTGGTGATTGCCGCATAGACGGCGAGGACCGCCCAGAACAGCGGCGGCAGCAGACTTGCGAGCCCGACCGAAGCCAAAAGCAGGAGCACCGCGCAAACGCTGATCACCGGCAGCGAGACGGCGCCGCTTGCCAGCGGCCGCAGGCGCTTGCGCGGATGCTGCCGGTCATTGGTAAGATCGGAAATGTCGTTGACGATATAGACCGCCGAGGCGAGGAAACTGAAGGAGAAGAAGGCGGCGACAGCTGCCAGGATCAGGCCGGTATCGGCCAATTCATGATTGAGCACCACCGGCACCGCGATCAACACGTTCTTGAGCCATTGATGGACGCGGATCGACTTGAGGATCGCCAATGGCGAGACTTTTGCCAGCGGCAGCAGTTCGGACTCGTGCCGGGCAGCCCAGCGTTTGGCTGCCGCATCCGGAGCGACGATGATCGCGCGCCGGGCGGCGTCGAACACGGCCAGGTCATCACGGCTGTTGCCGACATAATCAAAACCGCCATCACCGCACAGCGCCAGCAAACGGTCACGCTTGCGAAGCGCGGTCAGGTTTTCCTGATCGGTGGAATGCAGCACGCGGTCAAACAGACCCAAATGATCGGCGATCGCGGTGGCGGTGGACTGGGCCGCCCCGGTTACCAGCCAGACTGGTTGGCCGGACTTGCGAGCCAAATTGATCCGCTCGATGACTTCGGTACGGTAGGGCCAGTCGCTGCCCTGATGCCCGAGGCGCGCAGCCACCTGGCGCTTGAGCACAGCCTTGCCGGCAATCGCCCAGGCGATGGCGGAGAAAATCAGCCACGGACGCCTGAGCAACACGGAAATCAACCCTTCCCAGAGCGTATCCGTGGCGATCAGTGTTCCATCAAGATCTATGCACAGCGGCACTTGGCGGTTGTCGCTCATAGCATCCATGGTTGTATCCCTGCCTTTCCCGAAACCGAGCTTTGGCAGAGAAACTGTTCAGATCAGGTAAAAGGAGGTCGAATTGCACGCAGTTGAAGCGCGCCGGCTCGGGATTTTGAATCGCTTGGTTATCAAAAACTTGCCGATTGCTGCCCGCAAAGCGAGCACTGCAGCTTTAATTGGGGCTCGGGACGATCTCTGAAAGACGCGTTTGCGGTGCGGCCATCGGCCTACTGGTTTAATGTAGGTCACGTTCAAATGGATTAATTTGAGCGAAAACGCAGATTCATCATTTCATGCGTCTGCGACGTCCTTTGCACATCCATTTGGATGCGCGGTGCTGCGGGCCATCGCTGGTTCCCGGCGCCGCCGACCCACATGCCGTGGCCCATCCGGGTCAGCGGCACCGCCGTCATTACCGGATGGGTTACACTTGAGCATGTCGCGCACAAATGGGTAGATTCAGGCGGTAATCTCTATGCGCCAGATTCCAGCCTTCAAAGCGTGTTGAATGGCAGCCCGGTAATGCACCGGGCGCCGTTGTCAATCCACGCTGCCACTGGTGCCAACGCCGGCTCCGGTACCAACCGAACCGCCGTCGCCTTCACCGGTGCTGGATTCAGCACTCGAGTCCGAGTCAGCAGATTCGCTCATGCTGTCACCCGATCCCTCGCCGCTGCCGGATGCGGTTGAATCACCAACCGAGCCTGCAGAACTCATGCCGTATCCCGCGCCGAAGCCGGATGCAGCGTTAGGCGCGGTCGTTGCGCCCACATGGACTTTGCCATCAACAGACACCGAGCGGTTGACGCTGATGGAACGTCCACCGGCCGAAACACTGCCGCTCAGCGACACCGAACCGGACAGGCTGACGCTGCTGCCGGGAATACCGGATGATGATCCACCGGAACCACCGCCACTGCCGCCACCGCCGCCACTGCTGCCGCCGCCGCCTCCACCGCTGCCGCCACCACTGCTGGCACCACCGCCAGAATTGGAGGTCCCATGGGACTCCCCGCCCGGCAGCCATATGCAATCAGTGCGCAGGCTCTGACCTAAGCGTCCGCAGGTAGGCCCCGCCTGGGCAGCTGAGACGACCAGGATTTCAGGAACAACCAGGCTGACCGACATCGCGAACGCCGCAAGGGATACTGCCATGGCATTCTTACCCATCATCTTTGCGTATCGTGGGTATTTGTTGCTCATGTCGAACTCCTTCCCAAGGCCAAGCTCGAAAGATCAGCCCCTACAAGATTGTATCGTATCCGGTCGCCTCGAGAGGCAACCGGAAGTTCGATAGGCGCACCTTGTTTAGTAGGTAGCGGCCGCTCCGCCGCCGATACCGCCTCCAGCGGAAGCAGCTGCACCGCCGGGACCTGCGGCAGCCGAAGCTGTGCCGCCACCCGAACCACCGGCAACCGACGTGCCTGCACCACCGGTATTGGCAGCGCCTGCCACACCCGTGGACGTGCCTGAGGCTACGCCTGCGGCGTTACCGGCGGAAATGCTGCCAGCGCCGGAAAGACCGCCGGCCACAGCACCCGACCGGGCCGTCCCTGCAGCGCTACCCCAGCCGAGGCCGACCGAACCACCGGCAGCCGCGGCAACGGCGTTACCGGCGGTACCGGCCTGCGAGTTGTTGTTGGACGTCGCTGTTGCAGCCGACGACGGTACGCCAACTGTTGACGCGGCGCCTGCACCGGTGGCCAGGTTTGACGTGTCAGCGACGGCAACACCGGCACCAGCAGCAACGAATGCGAGACCGCCGCCAACACCACCACCGAGCGATACGGTTTGTGCGCTGGCCATCCCTGCTCCCAGAAGCAAGGCACTGATTGTGATTGCAGTTGTTCTTATTTTCATTTCACTCTCCCTGATTACCCCGAACTCATGTTCGGGAACTTAGTGTCAACACTTCCTTCTTCTTTCAGGACACAGCTATCCACCAAGGTAACAGATAGATTACCATGCACTGGAAGTCTTAAATCAGATATATTCTATTTTATCTTGAGCGTTCTACGGAATTTGAAAGTTGTATTTTTCACATTCCCGGAACTTACCTGGTACGTAACCAGCGTCGTTCCCTTGGCGTTCTTGTCCGCCTTGAACACAACCTTGTATCCCCTGACCTTCCGCCCGGCACATTTCTGGCTCAGGCTTGCAGGTACAGCAAATTTTGATTTAACAAGGTATACTTTGCCCTTTTTGGGCTTGTGTGCCGCCACCCTGACGCGGACAGTTCGGCATTTTGCATCCCAGGCGAAGACGTTTTGGAGTCCGGCTCTATTGCCAGCCTTCATGGTGATCGTCGGATGCCTGACAGATTTGGTCGCTGCGCTTGCTTGGACGACAGCGACTGACAGTAGAACGCCAATCGTGACCGCTATTACTCTGAACATACCCAACTCCTTACGCTTAACACGTTATTAATGTTATGCTAATTTAGCGCGATGTCAAGCAAAGGTTAGCGAGTGGTTAACGGCGGTAGATTCCTTGTCTCAGAAACTATAGGCAAACTTGGAAGTGATCTCGAATTCTTGGATTCCGTGTTGCCGGATGGCCAGCAGTGAATCAATCTGCAGACGGGCTGAAATATTGGTGAAGTTAATATCAAGACCAGCCCCAATCACGCCGCCTACTTCGGCAGAGTTTTTGGAGAATACCGCACTGGCGCCGTCGTTCATGAACACGGCGCCGGCAGTGTCAGATCCCGAAACCGAGAGTGCAGCCGAGTAGGAAAAGCCAACCGAGCCGAAGTCGGTTTCCCGGGGATCGAGATGCACGCTGATGCCGGCATCCACCTCGTAGGCCAGGCTGTTGCGCAGATCGAACAGCAGCGGATTGGTGATCCCGGATTCCTGCATCTGGTAGCCGCCGCTATAACCGAGCGCCGAGCGGATGAAGGGCCTGTACTCGAAAGTGTCTGCCTGCATCGGCCGTGAGATCATCAGCGAGGCGAATGTGAGCCACTCGGTATAGTCGCCGACCGCATGCTCAACCCCGCCAACAACCCGGTTGTTGAGAACACGCCTGGTGCTGTCACCGGCCATGACGCCGATGCCTCCGAGAAAATCGATGGCCAGGCCGCTTTCCGTGCTGGTGGAATACCGGCCGCCGCCAAACAGGGTCTGGTTCTGCGATTGCGAACCCGCGCCGGCTTCCTTGTTCAAGGCAACGAGCCCCGCAAAAAACGTCAACCCGCCGTCCGCACATGCTTCGGGGTCAACCCCGGCCAACAGCCCGCTGCCACGCGATGTGGTTTCCGCCCGGTCACCCGCGTCGCCGGTCCGGCTGTAGCGGGCGCTGGCCTGCGCCGAGATTTCTACCCCACAATGGTCGGCCGGCGCGGCGACGCCGAGGGCTGAGGATTGCCGCGCCGCCATTCTTGCGGCGAACAGGCCGGACTGGGCCGCAACATTGGTCAAATGAGCGGGGTCGGTGATCACAACATGACGCGGATCGGGTCGGGGCAATTGCACACCGCTTCGCGCTTCCACCGTTTCCGGAGCTGTTTCGAACCAGAAATCCAGATTCGTGCCCGGCAGCGCCACGAACCGATCGTTGCCGCCACCCAGTTCAATCGTCCCCTCGATGATACCGGTAGGAGAAACCGCAAGCTCATCGTCGTAGGCGCCACCCAATTCGATGCCAACGCCGCCAGGTCCGGCGTTGGCACGAACCGGGCCACGGTTTTCGATGACGACCGGACCGCTGGCGGCCACATCGCGGACGATGCCACGCAGACCTGTCACAAGCCCGGAATTGAAGATTTGGCCAGAAGCCAGATTTACCGCGTCCGATGAAGCTGACCTGATGGCGCCAGTGTTTGCCAGAACGAGCGTTCCCGCCGAGGCGATACCGGTCCCGCCGGTCGTTATCTGGCCGTTGTTGACAACCCTGTTGCGGCTTGCCGGGTTGCTGAAGACCAGCCCGGACGCATCCGCAGCATTGGTCGTAACGCTCCCGCCGGTGCTGATGTCGACTGTGGCCTGATCGGCGAGGAACAGACCCGCATGCGAGAGCGCGCCGGTCGTCGCCAACCGTCCGTCGGGGCCGACTGTCAGGCCGGCGCTTCCCCCAAGCAAGCTTGCGCCGACCGAGTTATCACCGAAAGTCTCGATAGCGCTGCCGGGACCGGTAATGCCCAGCGCAACGCCTTGCACGCTGTCCGGATCGGTGGCGATTGCCATCAGCGCCACACCCACCGAGTTGTCGCCATAGGTGCGGATTGCCGATCCGGCGCCGCTCAAATCAGCGGTGGATACCGCCGCTGCAGCGCCGAGCGCGCTGCCGATATGTCCTGCCGAGCCCAAACCGCGGGTTTCGATGCTGGCGCCATCACCCGACAGCGAGAGTGTGGTGGTGGCGTTGCGCGCATCAGCGGTGACCATCGATCCGGAAGCGTTGGTAGAAAACGTGCGGACCCGGCTGCTGGCGCCCGAGAGATCCAGTGCTGCGGTGGCGCTGTCCTGGCCATGTGCCAGGGCCACCACGGCTGTTGCGTCCTGGCCTGCAGTCTCAATTCCGCTGGCCGCACCGGTTACACTGATCGCGGCTCTGGCGGCAGCACCCGAGGAAGAAACCAGAACCCCGGTCGAACGATCTCCAGCGGTGCTGATCGATGCCCGGGCACCGGACAGGTCAATCTCGGCAGCGCCCTCACCTTGGCTCCGGGCTATCACGCTGGCACCGAGCGCATCGGCGCCGCCGGTGGCAACGGACGTATCAGCACCTGCAAGCGCCAATCCCGCGCGAGCGGCGGTGATGCCATCGGCTGTGACGACGACGCCGCCCGATCCGGCGCCACCCGTGGTAACACGGCTCGCATTTCCGGTCAGATCGACATCAGTGGCAGCATCACCGAGCTGGCTTGAGGCAAAATTGACGATGCCCCAGCTGTTGGCGCCGCCGGTAATGACGGCGGCACCGGCTCCGGCCAGCGTCATTCGTTGGCGCACAGTATTGCGGCCCACCAGCCCGGCGACCATGCCTGGCGACGAGATCCCCGCCGTTTGCAGCACAGCGTTGTGGGTACCGATCAGGATCGAGGTCAGCGCATCGGCGTTGGAAGATCCAAGGCTCAGCAACGCGCCGGCGTTGCTTGCATTGGTCGTGACCGACAGGGACGAGCCCGAAAAATCAACTGTCGTGTCGATACCCTCTGCGGTCGACAGCGCGAAGGCGCCGATCGCGGCGCGACCATCAAACAGGCTTGTGGCCGAAACCGGAGCAGTGCCGGGCGAAATTCGAAGCATCACCGGACCGGTGTCGGACACATCGGCCTGGATGGCGGAAAGATTGGCATCGGCAGCAAAAACCGAGGCACCGGCTGGTGGTCCAAAGACGTGAACCCCGGTTGCGGTGCCGGGCGCCTCAACAAAACCGTTGCTGGTGGGAAGCGCATTGGCCGGAACCGTGACCGTCAGCTGGTCGGAAACCGATGTGGAAAGATCGACTGCGGGCACACCGTCAACCAGAAACTTGATTTGGCTGTTGCCGTCATATTGCGCTGCCGAAAGGCTCGGCGCCGAGCCAGTGGCGCTTGCCGAAGCGGTGCCGCCATTGACCGCGTTGGCCGCCGTTGGCCTGTTTGACAGGAAGCCGGCAATGCCATGTGCATCGGTGAGCGAAAACGCAGCGCCCCACTGACCATTGCCACTGGTCGCAGCCGCGCCTGACGAAATCGAGTAGGCCGCGCCAGCGATCAGGTTGGTGGTGTCGATAACCAGATTGTCGCTGGTAGCCAACATGTCCGGGGCTGCAGGGGCACTATCGAGGTTTACCGTTGCACGCGACGTCGTTTGATATGTCAGAACGCCGCCATCGACCGGAACCACGGCGACCGAGCGGGTCACGGCAGTATTGCTCAGAGAAATTTCGCCGGATACTGCAGGTGATGCAGAAACGGCGACTGCAATAAAACACAGCTTCGCATTAACGATACGTTTGAGTACCACGGCAAGTAAACTCCCATATTGTACTCAAAAACGCATACACAGCGCCGGATTTGATCCCAACCGGCTCATTACTGGCGCGCGCTGAAAGGGCCAAAATCGCCCAACTGCCGACACAGGCACGCTTTTTGCTTTTAGGTGATTCGACCACATCAGATCAACTGCCGCATCGGCTTATCCCAAGGCAACGGCATTACCGGCAGGTTGATAATTAGCGAAGCTTACGCGAAACTGACCACACGGCCCTTTCGGGCACGCGCGGCAGTGGCCTGCAGGCCGGGTCATGCAGTCGGAAACCGGCGCAAACACCCTGAAAAAATGGTGCTGAGCAAATGCAACGGGCCGCTTTGATGCAATCGAAAAATCAGACGTCCTGGCAGGAGCGGAATACTGCCCGTCGGCGGCAACCATTCCACCCGTTCACCTGCATGCCGCACAATCGCGAGACGACCGGCAACGACACTTGCGGACAGGCCTGAGGGTGCGGTGATATCGCGGCTTCAATTTCGTCATAGGCGATGTCACTGTCATCACAAGATTACAGAAAACATTGCCCTCGGTTACCCGCGCCTGTGTAGCCGCTCCGGCGCCTCGTCTCTTGCCTCGGCCTCAATGCCCTGCTCGAAAGCGGCCAATGCCACCGGCTTGCCATAGAGATAGCCCTGAAACTCGACGCAGCCGAAACGAGCCAACAGAGCATGCTGCTCCATCGTTTCCACCCCTTCGGCCAGAACGGTGTGTCCAAGATCGCGGCTCATGAGGACAACATTCTTGACGAGCGAGGCGCTGGCTGGGCTGTTGACCGCATCCTGCACGAAGCTACGGTCGATCTTTATCTGCTGAATAGGCAACCGACGCAGATAAGACAGAGAGGAATAACCGGTTCCGAAATCATCGAGCGCGATGGTGATGCCAAGTTTGCGCAGCGCATCAAGCTTGGCGACCACCAACTCGATGTCAGCCACCAATACGCTTTCGGTCAATTCGAGGATCAGCCGGTGCGGATCCGCGCGGGTTTTGACCAGCGTGTCGTGCACGAATGTCTCGAAGTCCTTGTGCATAAGCTGGCTGGCGCTGACATTGATGGACAGGCTCAAATGCCGATAACAGGGCTTCTTGCCCCATTCGGCCAATGTACGGCAGCCGCTTTCGAGCACCCAGCCGCCGATGGCCACCATCAGGCCAAGCTCTTCCGCCTGCGGAATGAAGTCGGCAGGAGAGACCGCCCCGCGTTTCGGGCTGTTCCAGCGCAGAAGCGCTTCGGCGCCGATTGTGTTTTGCGACAGATCGACCTGCGGCTGATAGGCGAGCTGGAACTCATCGTTCCACAAGGCGGTCATCAGATCGCGGCTGAACTTGTCCTTGCGGTTGAACTCGGCCTGCATTGCATGGATGCAAGCTGCGAGAATGGTGGTGGCCATGATGGTATTGACCCAGGTGCCGGCGCTTCGCAGCACGTCAGGCATCGTCACGACGAAGGAGGATTCCAGCGGCGCACTCGCAAGCACGATGAACGCCAGCAGACACAGGCCGATCAGCACTAATTGTGTACGCGACTTTTCCCGCTGATAATTGAGATAGCCCAGAGCCGCCACAACCAGCAGGAAAAGATGACTGACCCGTGGCGCTTCCGCCGTCGGCACATCAAGAAGCAACCCCATGATGATGACGATCATCATCAGGGCGGCCTGGGCTGCCAGAAGTCCGAAAGTGAAATGGCCGCGCCGGATCAACAGATAAATCGCGAGTCCGCTGGCGACGATGGCGAAATCCAACGCCACCACTCCCCACCAGCCGATGGCGGCAAAAACCACCGCCCAGCCCAGACCGATGGCGGTAATTACCAGCGATCCGTATTTGTAGGCCACGACCATTCGCGTCGAATATTCGTTTGCCAGCGCCGGGTGGAGCTCCAGCTTTAATTTTCCCACAAATATTCCCAGCTTTGGATGATGTGATCTACATTTTCACCGCAATTATGTAATGCGGACACTGCAAAAGTATTAACCGATGCATTCAGACACACACTGCACACTCATTTTTTGACTGCTGCTTGTGGCGGCAAAGCATGCATTTCGTTGGCCCTCCGGCATCAGAGCTTCACCGCTGGCAAACTGAAGATTTTTCGGCATCCGGGAACAGCTGTGCGAAATTCGCCCGTCCGGGTTCGCTCCATCGTTCATTTTCTGAAGGAACGACGCCCTGAATGATTGCGGTCAGGCGCCGCTTCCATGCTTCCCGTGAGTCACACGGAAAACATCCAGGGCGCTGATGTCGCCTGGGTCTCAACGAGATCGCGGATTTGGAAAGAAAATGGTGGAGCTCGACGGAGCTACTTCGAACTCACTTTTACATGTTTTGGAAGACTGGTCTACGATTTTAGAAGGAGAAAAGATTGATCAGCACCCGTTGTTTCGGGGGCCACGACCATGAGCGGCTCCAGAAAATCAAAGGCAACGGGTGGGTCTTCAAAGACGACGCCATTTGCGTTGCGCCTCACCGATGGCGAGCGGCAGGAGTTGTCCCGCCGCGCTGGCGAGATGGCTCTGGGCAGCTATATCCGCGCGGTTCTGTTCGCGGAAAGTGAGGGAGGAAAGCGCCATCGTGGAAGCCGCGCGCCGGTGAAGGATCATGTTGCGTTGGCGGAAGTACTGGCTTGCCTCGGTCAATCTCGGATTGGCGAGAGTCTGAAAAAGCTCTCCGAAGCCGCCGAGACGGGACTGCTCAGCTTTGATCCTGATGCACCTGTGGAAATCAGACGCGCGACGCAGGACATTCTTGCCATGCGCCTTTTGCTGATGCGGGCGCTGGGGTTTCAGGTGAGCGATGAGGAATTCGTCGAATCCGTCTCCCAGAGCTTTACCCGCGCCTCACGGAATGAGGATTGATCTATGATCCTCAAAGGCTCCCAACGCGGCGCGGCTTCAAACCTATCCGCCCATCTGATGAATGACCGTGACAATGATCACGTGACGGTGCTGGAAGTGCGCGGCTTTGTTGCCCGTGATCTGCACGGCGCGTTTGCTGAAGCGCACGCGATCTCCAAAGGAACCAAGTGCGAGCAGTTCCTGTTCTCGCTGTCCCTCAGCCCACCCAAGGACCACACCGGATCGGAGCAGGATTTTGTCGATGCGATAAACCGTGCCGAAGAAAAGCTGAAGTTGAGCGGCCAGCCGCGCGCCATTGTCCTGCACGAGAAAGAAGGGCGACGACACGCCCATGTGGTGTGGTCTCGGATTGACGCCAAAACAATGAAGGCGATCAATCTTCCCCATTACAAACTCAAGCTCAATGATCTGGCGCGCCAGATCTATCTTGATCATGGCTGGAGCCTGCCAGATGGTTTGCGCCGTGATGGTGGCAAATCCCCTCTGAACTTCACACTTGCCGAATGGCAACAAGCCAAGCGCGTCAATCTCGATCCCCGCGAAATCAAACAGAGTTTTATCGATGCTTGGAATCTCTCGGACAGCGCCAAGGGGCTCCAGAACGCGCTGGAAGAGCGCGGCTATTTCCTGTGTCGTGGTGATCGGCGCGGCTTTGTCGCCGTGGATACAAAGGGCGAAGTGTTCTCAGTGGCGCGAATGTTGGGCATCAAGACTAAAGAGGTGAACGCAAGACTCGGTGATCCACAGGACTTGTACAGCGTTGATCAGACCCGCGACATCATCCAATCCAAACTCAGTGATACGCTGCATTGCTATATCGATGAGGTAGATCGCAAACACGAAAAAGACTTTGAACCGCTGAAAACCAAGCGCTCCGCGATGGTCGCAAACCATCGCATAGAGCGAGCCCAGCTCAAGCGTGGGCAAGCGCAAAGATGGCAAGCCGAAACGGAGGAGCGATCAGCCCGCATTGACGGCGGCATTAAAGGTGTATGGCAAAAACTCTCTGGGTCGGCAGCGAAGATCAAATCCCAGAATGAATTGGAGGCATGGGACGCCCTCAAGCGCGACCAAAGCCAACGCGATGGGCTAGTCAAGGTGCAGATGAAAGAGCGGCAATCTCTGCAAAGGCAAATCGACACGCTGCGTCGCAAGCATGCCCAGGATCGGCGCATCCTTGCTCGCGACATTGCGCAGTCAATGCGAACAGCGGATCAAATGGAGCGGATGCGGGACGTGGAGCGGAGCAAAACGCGGACGCGAGAGACTGGATTGAGGCTTTAGGGTCTGCGTTGGATTTACGGCGCTGTTAAGCTTTGTAACTGAGCGTTAGAAACCGCGATCGGATGATATTCTGTTTTCTGAATATAGCCATTCCATAAACCATTTGGGGAAGTTTCTGGAAATTGCCCTATACCAAATCGCAGATAATCATCCGCAAATCCGGCACCAAATACGCCGCCAGTATTAATATCTCCATTGACTGAAAATGAACGAGGCATGCCCTCTTTATAGTTACCCGCGACCTTATTTAAAACATTGAGAGAAATTCCTGTGTTCCCAGTGTCAAAAGCTGGGCTGCCACTCTCCCGTCCCATAAAATAAAGGCTCGCACCACTCGTTTGACGGATGGACATTGAATTAAATGAACCGTCACCCAAACCCAACAAGATCTGACTTCCTCCTCCGTTTGCCACAGAAATACCTTCAGCCAAAACCGTTCCCTCAACAGTATTAAACCAAGCCCCCAGATCAACAAGAACACCATCTGCATCACGCGTGACGGGCGCACCTGCAGTAGGAATATAAGACGAGGCGAAGGAGGCTTCTTCCAGTTGAGCACCCCAGATGTAAAGACCGGATGTTTCATCACCAGCCCCTGTTCCAGTTCCATTAGGCCACACTAACGGAACCGTTGTAGTATTGTTTGCCAGCCCCGTTGATGTTACACGATACCATCCATTTCCATGATTTTGTATGGTTGCTGTTCCTGAGGTGATTGTACCGTTTGATAGATCCACTGTTACGTAGTTATTGGTGGGAAGCATGTTTGTAAAAAACACCATAGCTGTTGTCATCTCGGCCGCCTTTAACCAAACCGAATAAACATAAGTTCTTCCATTCGTTACTGACACTGGGTTGTTCGCCCTGTTAACAGAGTGTTGCGCACCTGATGCCGAGCTCCAAACAACTTTGTCTGCTGTGGTTGTTCCGTCAGGGGCTACTGCAGAATTTGCAAATATAAGCGTATTACTTTTTAACCATACCCCATCGTCAAACTCCTCACTTCTTGCAAGTAAATTCGTTCTGCTCCCCTCAACAAGCAATCCTTTATCAGTGATGCGTGGTTCGTTGGCAGCGAAGGCGACAAGGTTACCCGATGAATCTTCAGCATAGGTTGTTGCGGGATTGGCACGAGTAAAGGACGCGCCGGGGATGGCGGCGAAGGAGCCGTAGGACGTGCCGTTCAACGCATAGGCCCCATTCACAAAATCAAGCGCAAGCGCGACGGCGTTTTTCGTGACCGTATCGGTGACCGCCGCCCCGATATTGCTGTTGGTATCAGTGAGCGTCAGGGAAACGGTGAGTGTGCCATCACCCAATCCAACAAGATCAATGCCTGTGATGTCCTGCGTTGCCGTTGTAATCGTGCCCGTGCCTGTCACATTTGTTCCGCCGCCAGATGAGCTGATGGTGTAATTATAGGTCGCGCCTACCTCTGCTCCTGTGATTTGGAACGCCGCCGCTGATACATTCGCCGCCGTCACGGGGTCCGTGGTGAACGCCACCACATATCCTATTGGTGCCGCTATATCGCTGCCGCCCGCCATGTTGAGAACTTTATCGGCGATAGTGATCACGGCATTTTTGCCGTTGCCTGTAATCGTGCCGCCATTCAGATCAAGGCTTTGCACCGTTAACAGATTGGTGCCTGCATCGCCTCCTTGCAGAACGTAAGTAAAGCTGAGCTCATCTGTGCCCGTTCCTACATTATAGGTCGCCTGACGCGTATTGCCGTTGATGTTCAATACCAGCTGCGGCGTGCCGCCACCCGTGCCAACGGTCACAGGGCTGTTAAATTTAAGCGCAAGACCGATGGTCTGCCCCGTCGTGGTCGTGGTGGTAGTCATGCGCGGCGCTTCGCTGGCGTACGGCGCGACCTTGCCCCCTGTGAGTGGGGCCGCTACGCGATCGATTTGTGCGCTGATGTTATCGGTGTGCGTAATATAGGTCGCATTGTTGGTCGCCAATGACGCGCCCACAACGCCAGACACCGCCGCCGCCGCCTCACCAGGGTTCAGTGTTGTACTGCCTGCATTCGTGCCCGCAATCACAGCGCCGCCATCACGGACGCGTAAAGTTGAAGTCGTGCCGTTAGTTGAAAGGTCAACATCTGTTCCGAGCAAAGTCACTGTTGATCCTGGTGCCGCCAGATTGACGGTCCCTGCGCCAGACACATATTGCAGCGTGCCAGAGAGAAGCGTGATGAGGGTTGATTCAACCCGCACGGTCGATCCCGCCCCAATCGTCAACACCGCGCCATCGCGAAAGACCAGACGCGCAACAGACCCGCCCGCAGCGGAGACTTGCACCGTAAACGGACGCGGCAGTTGCTGCCCTGTCTGCAGGGATTGAACGGCGCCACTGGCCAGCGTTGCCGTGTTTGCGCCGATGGTTTGTTGTACGGTCACATAAGCGGATTCTTTGGTGCGCTGCGTTACGCGCACGGCGTTTTCGCGGCGGACCTTGTCATAGACGCGCTCGCTCACATCGGTGAGTTGAACGCGGCGATTCCACATCGTCTCAATCGGTTCATTAAACTTATAAACCAACCGGAACTGCGTGTGGAACTGCGGCGATGCGTCTTGCTCGTTTCGAACCCCTGCGTCCCAGACGAACGCATTCACGGGCTGCCATTGCACGCCCACATCATAGCCGTAGGTTTTTTTATCTTCCATTTTCTGGTTCGATGACCATTGGAACCCCGTTACATTCGCCTGCCATGACGGCAGCGAGGGGACGCGTCCTTGGAGTTGTAGATCCCAGCCCCATGACGCGCGCTCTTCGGTGTAATCGTCGATGCCCTTCCATGAGGAGAGAGGGATATAGCGATTGACCGATGCGCCGAGTTCTGATGTTTGCACATCCGCGCCGATACTCATGCGGTTGTGGTTTCTCTCGAAGGTATGATCCCAAAAAGCATTGAGACCATAGACCGTCGAACGATCATCAGAGAGATGGCGATAAGCCAAGCCTGCGTTCAGCGTGTCGCCTTCGGCATAGCCCTCCCGTCCTTCAGTGTGATTGAGCGAGAGCTGGGTAAAAATATGGTCTTGTCCTGTCGGGTCCTGCCACAATGGCTGGACGGTCAGGACTTCCCATCCCGAGGCACCGCGACTCATCAGATCGCCGCTAATCTCTAAACGACCCGTAAAGGGCAGGCCTGAGCTTTTGAGCAATCCGACCCCTTCATTAAAGGCGAGACCAAGAGCCATGTCTTTAAGCCGGAGTGGGTCAATGCCCGATGTGATGTCGCCGCTGCCCATCCCCGTCAATGCCGCGCATGTTGAGGAGAGTGATCCTGCAAGCGCGGATTGCCCTTGGGCCAAAGCCAGTGATTCTATGCGGGTGCCTGCATAGCCAGAGAGGAGAGAGCTGTTTTTAAAACGATCATTCATGATCCCTTGCAGGGCAAGCGTGCTTTGTTGCTCTAAAAAGCCACAGGCTTGGCGCAGCGATTCCTCATCGGCATTGCCGCTATTGGCCGCGTTGCCGACGGCTTGGAGGGCGTCAAAGGTTCTCTGCAGGGTTTGGGTATTCTGATCGGTGGCGGCAGTGTCAAACGAAGGTTCGTTCTGCATGGGATATGGCTCAGAATGAGCCAATGCGCCAAGGGTCACAGACGACAGGACTAAGAATGCAAAAATCGCACGAAAGAGATTTCGTGCGTACCAATTTTTGCAATATAAAATTCCTTTTAACATCTCAATTTAACATCAAAAAACCATACAAATGTGTGAATCGCCAATAATCATAGATCAATACACGATATATTTGTTTGCAAATCAATGTTTTGTTGTTTTTTACTAACAAATAAGGGGGATTATTTCTATGAAATTGGCTTCTTTGCAGTCAGACCTGCTTGAGGACTACTCGCCATTATCGACCATGCCTCGCAGTCCATAGCGCGCATAGTGGCGGATTCCGATCATTCTTGATGTCCCAGATTCCACGCCCTGAGTTATAGAAAGCGTTTCTATAACTCACGACCAGTTTTGGTTTTTCAGGCGATTACCCGAATTACCCTTTTGGCTGCCGGAGTGTTGGCGGTGGATGGTGTGTAGTTGGGACGGGTCTACAACCCCGTTTCGAGAGGAATCATCCATGAAACGCTCTTACCACTTGGCGCTACTCAGCGTCGCAGCCTTCGGGCTTATTTCCTTTGGCATTGATCATGATGCCATAGCGCAGACTGCCCGTGATTTTTGGGGCAATCCGGTGCGCCGCAGTTATAATGCTCCCAATCTCGCGCCTGTTCGCTTCTTTTTGATCGCCTTGTCGGGCGGCGTGGGATTTGGCATTGGCTGGTTCATGTCGCCGCAAGCCGCGCCGTTTCGCCAGTTTATTACTTTCTCCGTCATGGCGCTTCTGGTGCTGACAGCCGTTCTTGATAACGGATGGCTCGGCTGGGGTCTCACTCCCTTTCTCTGCCTTGCCGCCTTTATGATCGGTCTTGGCTATTGGGCGCGCTCTGCGATGCAGCGCTTCATGACCCCGCCCAAAACCTTCGGGGATAGTAAATGGGCCTCGGACGCCGAAATCGATGAAGCAGGTCTGTTCGATCCCGAAGGTGTCCGCATCGGTTATCGTGACCACCTGGGGACCAGCACTGCTCTTCACTACGGCGGAACGATGCACGGGTTTCTGTGCGCTCCCAGCCGCACGCACAAGGGCACAAGCGTGATTATCCCCACTCTGCTGACCTATCCTGGATCAATCGTCGTCATCGATCCGAAGGGCGAGAATGCGATGATCACGGCGGAGCATCGCCGTGCCATGGGTCACGAGATTCATATCGTCGATCCTGACGGGATCACGGGCATGGAGACTTCTTGCTACAATCCGCTCGACGAGATGGATGCAGGCGATGTGTCTTTGGTCGATGACTGCATGGTTCTGGCTGAAGCCAAGATTGTATCGTCCGAGAGAGAGCCGTTCTTTACCGATTCCGCCAAAGGGCTCACGCAAGGACTGATCGGCGAGATCGCCACCAATCCCGATGAGCGCGGCGAACGGGATTTGGGACGGTTTCGTGACCTTATCATGATGGATGGCGAGAATACGAATACGCTGTTCAAGCGCATGTCCAAAAGCACGCGTCCGTTTGTCGCCAATATCGGTCGGCAGTACTTGCAAATGGATGAGAAGACACGCTCGAACGTGCTGGCAACGGTGCAATCCCAGACGCAGTTTCTGGAGAGCCCTGGCATTCGTGAAAGTCTGTCACGGTCGGATTTCTCGTTCGCGGATCTGAAGACCAAACGCATGACGATCTATGTGGTCTTGCCGCCTGAGAAGCTCAATAGCCATGGGCGGTTTCCGCGACTGCTGATCGAGCAGGCTTTGAACCTCAATGCCCGCAATATTGAGGAGCAGCCGAAAGAACCGGTGCTGTTCATCCTTGACGAGATGCCGGCGCTCGGGCGGCTGCCAATGGTCGAAAAAGGCTTCGGTCTGCTGGCAGGCTATGGTCTTCGTATTCACGTCGTGTGCCAGAATCTGAGCCAGCTCAAAAGCATCTATGGGGACGGCTGGGAGAGCTTCGTCGCCAATGCCGGTGTGATCCAGTATTTCGGGTCGCGTGACAAGTTCACGGCGGACTACTTCTCAAGCCTGTGCGGGGTGCAAACCGTGTGGTCTCTTTCCAACGCGATCGGCAGGTCGGTGAGCAAGAGTTTCGGTGCAAGTGGGTCGGATTCTTCATCAACCTCCAGCACGGACACCACGAGCGCAGTGCAACGCCAGCTCGCGTACCCCGATCAGCTGATGCGCATGGATCAGACAAAGCAGCTTGTTTTTGTCGGCAATATGAACCCGATCATCGCGGACAAGAAGCCGTGGTTTGAAGACCCTGACCTCAAGCACCTCGGCGTCAATTTGCATGCCAAGGACCCAGCGCAGCGCGCGGATGACGGCTCCGGCGAAGCCTGACCGATGACACTTGCGGCGGGGCGCAGCCCCGCCGCTCCTCACCCCATCATTCGATATTCGAACCCATGGAGATGATCATGTCTGATCACCCGAATGACGCCGTGACTGTTCTGGTCACACTCGACCTACCCGCGCTGTGCCGCGCTGCACGCCTTGGTGGCCTGCCGATTGCCCTAGATGAGCAGCCGCTCGACGACCCGAACGGTCCATTGGAGCTGCTACGCCTGTTTGCCAGGCGCGGCATTCTTGCCGCCATTGATGACAGTTTTGACCGGCACTACCCGCCGCATTATCCCGAGGATGTCTCGGGTGAATTCTGGCAGACAAGCGGCTCCGCCACAGGCGGCTTTGCACATATTTGGCGCGGGAGGGCGAAATGGTAAAGCGCCCTACAGGTCCGTTTCATGATGCCAGCCACCATACGCCCGCCAGGGAAAGCCAGATCAAAGACCCGCTTGAACTGAACCCTGAACGGGATAAGGACAATGTGGACCGTACGCCCAAACCACCCACCCATATCCCAGACGGCAGCGCAGCCAATCTCGCACCGCGCGGCGCACTTGGCACAAAGCGAGGTTTGGCTGCACCCATTGTGCCGACCAAACCAATGAGCCTTGGGGTGAAGAAAGATGACTTCGACAAGGATTTATCCGTTGACGGAAAAATCCTGTCTATGGACGGATATCGCTTTGCGGCCAAGGTGAATGATCTGCCGTCACAACGAGGGATCGGCGGCGGCAAGATTGCGAAACTTGAGATCATGGACGGTGATCGGATTGCCGCCCGATATGATCGTGGGTGGGACATCGCACCGCAAACGGCCCGAGATCGCGAGGCTTTGGAGAAAGTCCACACCGTGCTTGATCCTCCAGAGCGGGAGTTCAAGCCGATTGCCCCACGAACGCCCGATAAAGATCACGGGCGCGATCGCTAGGAATATGTTCGGATAGCAGAGCGAGTCATCGGTCTGCTATCCTTGCTTATGGATCAGTATGAATTTGAAAAATATCTTGCAAGTCAGCCCCAGACACCGAGTGCGCAGCCCGTAGGACGGTTTGTCAAAAATGCCTTTGATATGGATGAGCGCGTTGTTCTTCCCGCGATCTATTGGCGCTATGTCGATTGGGTGATTGAGACCCATGACGAGAACATGGAAGCGTGGATCAAGCGATGCGACGAATATCGCGAGGACAAAACCCTTTCCGAAAACCTGATGGATTGGCTTTACTGGGATATGTGTGACCGCGTGAAGAGGGATGATCCATTTCCTGATTTCATGCACAACCCGCTCGACGAGAACGAGGTTTAAAGCCCGAAAAGATCAGCCTGAACGCTGAGCAGCGCATCAATGGTGATCAGGTGCGCGAAATCATTGACCAGATGATTATGCTTGAGGCTGATATTGGTATGAATATCAGCGCAGCATGTTGGGCGCTCTGGCAGCGGGTTCGCGGTGCGATAACGGTGCAGGTCAAGCGCGCGGCGGCGATAGCCACTGATATCGCGTTTCAACTCATCCACAGCGCGGGCGCGCAAACTCCGCAAAGTCTGTGATCGCTGCGGCTCTGGTTTTCTGTCTGCAGCTGCAATCTCTTCGCCCAGATAGCCCTTGTAGCCGCTGCGCCTGACCTTCTCTTTGATCTGTTTGGGCGTGAGCACCGCGCCATCCAAAAGATAATACCAAGGATGTCCGGCGCCATAGCCGCAATGCGTGGTTTGAGAATGCTGCTGCATGACCATCACCCGCACCGATAGACGCAGGTTTCGCCTGCAATGGTGATTTCGGTGTAATCCATGCCCAGATCGCGGGCGATGGCATCGTAATCGATATAGTTAGCGATGCTGGCGGGGATGTCACCGAATAGCCCTTCATCGACAAACTGGTAAGCCAGATCGGAAAGCGTCATCTCGGTATAAAGATCAACGTCCAGATCGTCGGGGTCGTCTGTCTCAAAGTTAAAGCTGTAGCCGCATTCACCGACGGCGACGATCACATCCTTTTTCTGCCAGTCCTCCCATGTCTCCAGCCGATCCATAAATGGGATGATTGTCGCCTGATTGGCGGAAAGCGCATCAAAAAGCTGCTCGTCCAGACCATCGCCATCAATGAACTGAATTTCGAATTCCTCGACCACCTGCCCGTGGGCATTGCGGCAGGTATCCCGCTTGGCGGTGTAGTCCTCCGCACTTTCGAAAAAGAACCCGCACGCCATGATGTCGTAGGGCTGAGCATAGAACCGCGTTCCATGCGTGAATGTTTCTGTCTTGGCTTGTGTTTCCATCTGTTTGTCCTCCTTGGGAATAGGTTGCGCCATGCAACCTTGCCCTTCGGCGAGAACGGAGATGGGAGGGGAAAAGGACAATCAATGCCGAGTGGTGCGGGCGCAGCGTAGTGAGCCACGGTCGGTGTTTATTGTCCTTTTGGGGAGAGAAGAGGCGGCGCCTCTCGGCTTCCCCATCATAGGAAATAACCAGCGAAATCTGCAGCGTAGAACAAGACGGTAAATTTCATCGTATGGTGCCAGTAGTCCAACTTAACATCCACTGATGCTGCTAAGTAATCCCCCTCAATGCGACACCAGTTTCCAAATTTTCATGCGGGAGATCGTCATCCGAACTGCCATCGGGGCATTATGTTCTGTCAGTTCGTAATTTTTACCTAATAGGAACGCGTTCTTATCTCAGGCTATACAAAGCCAACCTGGTGAGTTACGCTCTTTGGTTGCCGAACATAAAGTCAATCCCGATAGTCACGAATTGCTTTTTGATCCAGCTCCTGAACAGGGACCAGACGATAATGGCGCTCTTCAACGACTTTAATTTCTTCATTCTGCAAAGTGAGCTCAAACAGGGCTATGATGTTATCTGTCATAAATTGAGCAGCAATGGCGCGGCAGCGCATTCCCTGAAATTTTTCTTCAACAAAACGGATGTCTTGAGTCGTTTGAACAATGCCGATCTGATCTTTGCCGCCTTTGGCCTGGACGGGAATCACATAGTGACAACCGCGCCTGTCTATACCAACGTAAAGCTCATCGATTTCTATTTGACCGATTCCAGTGACAGTAGTACGCAAATGATTTTGGAGGCTATAGGTGGTTAGGCCCAAGAAAGTGTCGATCAATCGATTGTAGCGAACGATCGCCAGAAGCGCCTGCTCGTCGTCGAGCGCATATGCTCTTATAATCTCCGGCGTCGCATCAGGAATATCCGTTACTACAAGCGACGAATTTGGTCCCACGCGGGTCGCGGTTACCAATTTGAACCGGTATTTTGCCCGACCAGCGCCCTCGATGATCCATTCGCGCCCCTCGGGTTGAGTATCAGTGATGCCGCTAGGCAGTGCAGCCCGATAGCGAAATGAATATACAACATCTCCGAGATTTTTCGGCAGTTCTATGTTTAGTTCTGTAGCAGTGTCTTCGATGTCGGTTCGAGCAAATTCTATTTCTGTCGAGCCACTGCGATACCTATCAAGAAATATCTTCTCGATGAGCGCCTGATAGCGGTTAAGGGTCTGCTTAGCCATATGCCTCCTGACCGAGACGTTCCCGCTCGATATCAATTTGTTTTCGTTTTTTCGCACCGCTTTTCCGGTCACGACGGCTGGACGGAACTGAAACGCCGAAATGCGCGGATGCTCTCGATAAGTCCATTGAAAGAAGCGTTTCGTCACCTAATGCTAAAGGCTGTTCTGGTCGAATGGGTTTGAACCCGAGGCTTTTCAAAACCTCCGCAGCCACAGCTCTCGCCATTGGTGGCGGCACCGCATTACCTATTTGACGTGCGCCGTGCCATTTGGTGACGTTGAAACGAAACCAGTCGGGAAACCCATGCAGGCGGGCCATTTCGCGTACTGTCACGCATCGATCATAGCGATAGTGGATCGGGCGGGGACTTGTGAACGCACCACGCGCGCCATCAGTTCCTGCTCGCAGTGTGTTCGATACGCCATCGTCTGGAAGTTTAAAGAAGCGGCTAATCGGTTCGACGTCACCTGGGGCAGTACCTGCGAAACGCCTTCGCGAGATCTCGGTGTGTTGGGTTTGCGCGCTCGATGTTAATACTGAACGATCCCACACACGTGAATATCCATAGTGCCACGCCTCGTTCTTTAAACATCGCATTTCAGCGGCATATGCCGATGGCACTCCATAGTCCGGCTCGTCGACGGAATCTGACTCGGTCAAAGCTGGGAATTCGTCTGCATCTGGCAGATCGCTTAAAGCGTCTCTGCAATTAGGGCCATCTTTCAGCCCTTCGATCCGTCGCTTACGCCCGGCCAGATTAGTGATGGGCTCTGGGTATATGGGCAAGTTTTCTCCTTTACGAGCCCCGATCAAAATTAAACGTTCTCTGAATTGAGGTGCCCCGTAATTGCCCGCGTTGAGCACTTTCCATGGCAAGCGGACCTGATAACCAATATCCTCGAATGCCGCGACGAGCTCTTTCAGAAACGACTTGTGTGGTCCGACCGTAAGTCCTTTGACGTTTTCAAACACAAAGGTCCGCGCGTTGAGTTCGGAAACGAGACGCACAAACTCCAAAACGAGCTTGTTCCTCGGATCATCGAGGACACGCTGTCCGATCAATGAAAAGCCCTGACAGGGCGCGCCGCCGAAAACGCAATCAACGTCTTTGTTTCCGATCCCTGCCAAAGATCGAATGAAGGCAGCGCTCATGCCTTCAACGGAATGCGGAAGAACGAATGTTTGAGGAAAATTGAATTTATGGATGGCGCAGTGAACTGGATCGATCTCCACCGCTGCGGCTACATCGAACCCTGCCTGCTCAAACCCCAGGCTCAAGCCACCTGCGCCGGCAAATAAATCGATGCCTATCGGTCTCATAAGTATCCCATCTTTACTCTTGATTATTGATTCTTATCGCTATTTTAGCGCGCAATGCCCGACTTGTCGATCGAAAAATGAGATTTGTCCACAAAGCCTCGCAATCGGCTTTTTAGCGCCTCTTGATCGTTCAACTCACACTGCCACACGACCATAACTTGCCAGCCTTTGCCGTAAAGCTGCTCCTCTTTCAATCGATCTCGCTCCACATTCATCGCAAGCTTATTAAGCCAATAGTCTTGACGGGTTTTTGGAGGACGGCCCTTCGGACAGTTATGGGCGTGCCAGAAGCATCCATGGACAAAAATCACCGAGCGGTACTTGGGGAGAATGATGTCTGGCGTACCTGGTAGGTCCTTGCCATGAAGTCGAAATCGATATCCCATGCGGTGTAGCAGGCTCCGGACACGGATTTCCGGGGCAGTGTTTTTGTTTCTGACGGCTTGCATTATGCGTCGTCGTTGAACGGCGTCTCGGGTGTCCATGCCCTCACAATATAGGTAGGACAATGAAGGGTCCAGCGTACGCGAGGTGTTCGAAGTGTGGTTGAGTGACGGGACGTTGATCTCTCGGAAGCGCTGGAGATTCAAAGCTCGGAGCGCCTTCTAGAGCAGGAAAGCCCTACCTGTTGGGTCACGGGGTAGCGTTGATGACGATTGGAAAAGTAGGATGGCAGGAATCGGTGTATGAAGATCAAATAATGTGAGTAAGTGTTTGTAGAAGCTTTTGATTATCTAATGTGTCGGGTAAGCTTGGAAGAAGAGAGTTAGGATCACTTATGGCTTACTGGGACGGCAAGAAAGCAACTGCGGATAACATAAGGTTATATGTTCGTTCTCAAGGCTGGACGCAGAGCGCTGATACGAAGCACGGGAACGAAGACATCGACATCGAGCGTGGCAGTGCGCGAATGATAGAGGAAGCGTTGACCTCAGCACTCAACGCCTCGCATCTTGTCCTTTTAACAGGTGCTGGCTCATCATTCTGTGCACGAAACTCAGGTGAAGAAGATAAACAAGCACCTGGCATGCGAACACTATGGGACAAGGTCATTTCTGCCGTACCAAGCAAATCATTTGATGCCATCAAAAGAATGATTCCCAAGGTGGAAGAAATCGAAAAAGATAAGAATATCGAAAAAATCCTAACTCAGTGCAAGATGTATGCTGAATTGTTTAACTCTGATGAGAAGTCCGATATTGGCATATTTATATCGACTGCAGAACAGACAATAGCGGACTGTGTTGATTTTGTCTCTCAGGCAACAGATCTAGATGCGCATCGTGAAATAATCAGGAAAATCGCCCGGCGAGGTGCAAGAAAGGCACGGGCTAGAATTTTTACGACAAACTACGATCTTTGTTTTGAATACGCAGCGCGCGCGCTGCGTTTCACTGTGATCGACGGTTTCTCTCACACAATGCCCCAGGTGTATGATCGTGGTCATTTTGCGCATGATATTGTTCGCCGTGAAGTCGGCACCGACGGACCCGATTACATCGAGAATGTCTTCCATCTACATAAGCTGCATGGCTCCATTGATTGGCGTCGCAATGGCATGGATCTGATCCGCTCAAAAGACCCTATGGATGGGAGAGCTACACTAATTTATCCTCGAGATAGCAAATATCAGGAAGCCTTTGAATCTCCATATCTCGATATGATGTCCGCTTTGCAAAATGAAATGCGCGCCCCGGACACTACGCTAATAATATCTGGTTTTGGCTTCAATGATGATCATATTACGAGGCCCATATTTGCGGCAATTGAAGCTAACATGTCGCTTCGTTTGGTTGTGTGCGACGTGGCTTTCCTTGCAGATGAAGAGCTAGAAAAGGCTGAACATTCGCTGTCAACAGAGGCTGCTGCGCAACCGAAATCCAGCACTTATTTCAGTAAATTGAAACGCTTGTGTGATATTGGCGATCAACGGATTACGCTGATGAACGGTCGTTTCGACGATCTTGCGCAGGCGCTTCCTGATCTTGTCGCGCAGACAGAGCGCGAGCGGCACGCCGACCGAATAAGGGTACTTCATGAGCCTTCCGGTGGAGGGCACTGATGTCTGCTCCTAGTTTGGTCGATTCACTCCGCTATGTGGGTACCATCACCGCTGTCACGGCGTCATCTGCACAAGCTAATCTTCCTCATGCCACTGCACGACCTGAAACACGGTCCATGGCGCGCGGAGCAGTCGGGGATTTCGTATTTGTTGATTGCGAGAGCGTGAAGCTTCTGGGGAGAATAACTGAAGTAAAGTTACCTGACGCGGAGAGATTAACAGTGGAGCCCGCGATGGGGGCTTCCCCAGAACCGCACCCTATCGGCCGCATTCAGTTACTTGCCTCCGTCGACCAGCGCAAGAGGAAGCTTGTCCGCGGTCTTCGCGCTCATCCTCGTGTGGGAGATTCGGTGTATCTCGCGCAACCTGACGTTTTCGGAGAGCTCGCATCTAACGCATTGGCAAAAGACGATCAGATCACAATTGATCTAGGGACGCTCAGTATGGGGAATGGAGTGCATCTCAAGTTGCCTCCGGAAACTCTCTTCGGGCGACATTGTGGTGTTTTCGGCGCGACAGGAGGGGGAAAGAGTTGGACAATTTCACATTTACTGGATGAGATTAAGAAGGTCGGTGGAAAATGCATACTTTTTGATCCGACTGGCGAATTTTCAGAATTGTCATCCGTTAGCCGCCATTATGCGTTCCAATCGGGTGAAGAGAAAACGCAGCGGGTCCATTTTCCCTACACGCAGATGACGGAAGACGACCTCTTCACGCTCTTCCGTCCCTCAGGGCAGTCTCAAGGTCCAAAGCTCCGAGAAGCCATAAGGTCGTTGAAATTGGTACGCATTTATCGCGGCAAAATGCCTGCGGGTATCAGTCGCACACCGGGCGGGGCGGTGTTGAAGGCTGGACAACCACGCGCGCCTTTTTTTGCAGCACTGGAGGAGCAGAAAGAGCTGATAAACTCGCCTTTATGCGATTTTAACATTGGAGCACTTGCCGAACAGGTTTCCAACGAATGCGTTTGGTCAAACGGTCCAGGGGCGAATTTCCAGAACTGGGGTGGCTCAGATGCATCGTTGGCTCATTGCGAGACTCTTATCGCTCGAATTCGAACACATGTCAGCTCCCCACAACTATCTTGCCTTTTTGATAAAGAGGGACAGTCTCTCGTTGATGTACTTACAGATTTTTTCGAAAAAGAGGATGATGACATCATCCGGTTATCATTTAAGGGTGTGCATTTTGAGCACAATACGAGAGAGATACTTCTCAATGTTATTGGTCGGTATTTGCTTGGCGAAGCTAGGAGCGGTGTCTTTCGCTCAAAGCCTGTGATAGCGGCTCTTGATGAGGCGCATCAGTTCTTAGGACGAACCATCGGCGATGAGTACGCGAGTGTCAGGCTTGAAGCGTTCGGAGTAATTGCCAAAGAAGGGCGGAAATACGGCTTAACATCACTGATGGCGACCCAGCGACCCAGGGACATTCCTCCTGACGTGTTAAGTCAGCTTGGAACTCTCATCGTCCATCGGCTGACTAACGACGAAGACCGAAATGCTGTGGAACGTGCCTGCGGTGATCTGGATAAGAATGCAGCGATGTTTATCCCAACCCTGGCACCAGGAGAGGCAATCATAGTAGGACCAGATTTGCCTGCGCCAATGCCAATCAACATACATGAACCCAGCAGTCCTCCAGATTCTCGGGGTCCAGACTACAACGACTACTGGCGGAATCGGAAAGCGGGTGACGGCATTAAATTGGCAGAAATTGATCCGCCGGAGGGGTCGGGTTCCAAAGGGCGGAACGACCTTGGTCTGGGTGTCGGGGACACTGCCCTGACCAGTGATGAAACGGCGGAACGTTTCGATGGCGGATGAAGGCTCAATGCCGGAAATGCGTCACGGCTCGGGGGATGCAACGGGGGTGCGCAGCGACCCCCTTGCCATGATGGTGCTGTTATACAGCACACATCTTGCGTATCTTTTTTATCAAGGACTGATTCTTTGTTGTTTCCATCAAGAGATCCATCTTGAAACTCATTGCAGACGATCACCAAAACCACTTCGAACGATATTCACGCCAGTCACTTGGATTCGAGTGTCTCGCCTGGGACAAAAAATATGATGGGATCGAAAACCTGTCTATGCGAAGCTTCATTGGGCTACATGAAAAGTTTCCGATTTTAAGAAGCGAGAGGTACCCGGGCGGCCTTTCAATAGCTCCGGGAATCACGGTCGACGACGAACCCAACGCATTTGCTGCACGGAACGGCGAGCACCACTTCGTTGGCGTATCGAACTCGCTTGCCAAGAAAATTGTTCATTACGCCGATCTGTGCTTTTGCCAGCCTTTCATTTACCAAGGTAAGTACGGCAGTGGTCAATTCCTTGTGACGATTTTGGAACAAGTACAGCACCGTGATGAGCTCGAAGAGTTTCGGATGATATCGGAGGATTTACCTGAGCTTCCTGAAGACCCGGAACGTCGTCGCCTGTCACTTTATGTCTCATGCGTCATGTTCCGGTTTGTCCTTTTGCATGAGTTTGCACACTGTTTTCTTGGGCACATCGATTACCTGACAGAAAATAAGAAACTCCGGAACTCGCGCATCTATGAATTAGACCTGACGCAACGCTCTTCTGGGCAAGGTAAGATAGAACCGTCTTTGCTGCATTACCTGGAGCAGGAAGCCGATATTTCGGCACTAGACTCGTGCCTAAGAATTGAATTATCCGGAGAGTGTGACTTCGGATTTTTTTCCAAAGGCATACCTGAAGATCAACGCGTGGAATTGATCTTGTTTGCCGCATATTTAATGCTCTGGCTTCTCGCGTCCACAAGGCCAAAAAACGCTGGCGCAGGGTTCAAGAGCCACCCCGTCCCCAGTATGCGCCTACGATATTTGTATCAGTGGGCCTCTGCGACTCTTGGTCGGTCGAGGTCGGAATATGTCTTGATGAACCACTCAGCGATGAGCCAATTGAAATCAATAGACACCCGACTTCGTTCTGGTTGGATGGACGAAGATCGGCTGGAACAGTTTCAATTAGATGAGCGTCGTCGCCAGAGTGTAACTGATGAACTTAAGGGGCTTCGATATATGAGGACCACTAAGCCGTGAATACCACATTGAGCCGGTGTAACTCGAAGCTGCCAGGTTTCGCCTCGTTGAAGGCGAGGGCGATCTGGTCAAGCTTCTCAGCGGAAATAGGGTGCCCCTCACTCAAACCTTTGGAACATTCTTCGATGAGTTCGGGCGTCGCAATCAGGATGTAGTAGCAACGCAATCCTTGGTCGTCGGTGTCTGACAATAGGTCGGGCGCATTATCTGTGCCCGGTAGGCGAGGCACGAACTGCGATCCCACCTTAACCGGCAGAGTAAGCGAAACCTGGTTCTCATGAAGCGAGAACGGATAAATTTGCCCGTTGGATTGTTCAAGCGCGATCGCCATTCCATCCAGGTTACTCACTAGTTCGAAATAAAATTGATCTGTTGACCGGATTGGGAGTTCGGCGATGGGCTGTTTGCTGCTGCGCTCGGTCAATCCTAGCGCGCCGACAATGCGGTGTGTGAAACACCCATAAATCGCTTTTGTGCGAACCAAATCGGACCATCGTGTCAACAAGGACGGGTCAAAGACTTCTGGTGCGATCTGACAGCCGAGCGCTAAATGGTTCTCGACAATCCAGCGGTAGAATTTTGCGGCTTTCCATTGAGCTATTGAGCCTTTTCCAAGGTTGCTCTTATCTTCAAGTCCATAGCCTTCCATTGACCCCACAGCCGCAGCATATATCTTCTCAAAGCTCATCACACGCGCCGCCATAATTGCGGACACGACGCGGCTGATCGCCTTGATCTCTTCCTTTGTCGCTTTTGGAAGTTCTAAAACCCGCCCCTTGCTTGGCTCAATCCCCATTACCCCAATTACCCTTGTCGTTGCCGGTCCAGTCTCTGCGCTGTTGTTCTAAGAACAAACTCGAAAAACGCAACAATGTTACAGAGATTCTTCTTGGTGAAATAGGATTTATATCCTAGTATGTTCGCTATATGTTCTTTCATGGTGAAAGACAGAAAAGGAGAATTGCAGCAAACCCGCCACCCATTTGTGGTTCGGGAGAAGGAGACAAAAAATGGCTGACAAGACCAATACTTATTCTGATGAGGGCTTGCAGCCTGACGGTGCGCCGACTGATTGCGCACCGGCTCTGTCCATCGATTGGGAGTTTTACGGCACCTATCTGGATGAGTCTGACCTCAGCGATGATCAAAAGCGCGAGTTTATCGAAACCCTTTGGTCGATTGCCGTGTCATTCGTTGATCTGGGTTTTGGCATTGCGCCGGTCCAGACAGGGTGTGAGCAAAATGCAAATTCTGCTCTCCGGCTTCCTGATGATCTGCTATCCTTGGATAAAGATATTCCACAAACAAATTTAGAACCCCGCGCCGACGAGACGCCCTCTCATCCGGCAGAAAGAGAGGAGTCATGAATCGTCAATCCGTCAAAGCCATTCAACCGCAAAAGGCAGTGATCTACTGCCGCGTCTCATCCAAGAGGCAGGTTGCGGATGGAAGCGGCTTGGAAAGCCAGGAGCACCGCTGCCGCGAATTCGCAGCGCAGCGCGGCTACGTTGTGGATGCGGTGTTTCCCGATGATGTGTCGGGCGGCGGTGATTTTATCAATCGTCCGGGCATGGTGGCGTTGCTGGCGTATCTCGATGCCAAGCCGCATGAAAATTACATCGTCATCTTCGACGACCTCAAGCGCTATGCGCGCGATACCGAGTTCCATCTGAAACTCCGCCGCATTATGGCGGCGCGCGGTGCAACCCGTGAATGCCTGAACTTCCGCTTTGAAGACACGCCGGAAGGCAAGTTCATCGAAACCATGCTGGCGGCGCAAGGCGAGCTGGAACGGGAACAAAACGGACGGCAGGTTGTCCAGAAAATGAAAGCCCGCGTAGAGCAGGGCTTATGGGTCTTCAAAGCGCCCATAGGCTACCGATACGCGAAATCATCCTATGGCGGCAAGCAACTGGTTCCGGACGAACCACACGCCTCCATCATCAAAGAGGCGCTGGAAGGCTTTGCTGCGGGACGGTTCCAGTCCCAGGTTGAGCTGCAACGGTTCCTTGAAGCACACCCGCTCTATCCGAAGGATCATAAAGGCGAGGTGCATAGCTCAAGGGTCAAGGAGCTGCTGGAACGCCCCGTCTATGCCGGATATGTCGAAGCGCCGAACTGGAATGTCAGCCTTCGCAAAGGGCGGCATGAAGGGCTGATCAGCTACCAGACCTATCTCAAGAACCAGGAGCGATTAAAGGTCGGTGCCTATGCACCGGCACGTAAAGATAACGCCATCGATTTCCCGCTGCGCGGCTTTGTCGCTTGTGCAGGATGCGGTCAACCGCTGACCGCTTGCTGGTCAAAGGGCAAGAAGCAGCACCATCCCTATTATCTGTGCCACCACAAAGGCTGTGGGCACTACGGCAAATCGATCCGCCGTTCAGCCATCGAAGGAGACTTCGAATCACTGCTGAAAACCCTCCAGCCAATTCCGTCACTGGTCGAGCTGCTAAAAGTCATGATTGAGCGAGCTTGGGCGCAACGGCTGTCGCAGGCTAAATCGTGGCGGCAGGTGCTGCAAAAGGATATCAGCGCCATTGAAGCGCAGATTGATGGCTTTCTGGATCGCTTGGTGGAAAGCGACTCTCCGGCAGCGATCAAAGCCTATGAGAGAAAGATCGCGACACTGGAGCAGCAGAAGCTTGCGGCGCAAGATAAGCTCGAAAATGGCACCATGCCAAAGACCACTATCGGGCATGTGTTAGAACACGCCCTGAACTTCATCTCAAACCCTTGGAAACTCTGGCAAACCGGCGATCCCGCTCTTCAAAAATTAGTGCTGAGATTGACGTTTTCTGAGCGTTTGGCGTATTGCCGAAATAATGGACTTAGAACACCAAAAACCACCTTACCATTCAAGGTGTTAGCATCGATTGCAGGTGGTGAAAGAAGGATGGTGGAGCCAAGCGGGATCGAACCGCTGACCTCCTGCATGCCATGCAGGCGCTCTCCCAGCTGAGCTATGGCCCCGGGACGCAAGGGAACGGCTATACCACCGGGCCCCTTACGAACAACCAGCCGCATTCGCGTGGCTGGCAGGTGCGGCTTCTTACGTCTGCCGCCGCACAAGATCAAGACGAAAAATCACTCTAGGTGACAGTTTCCGCAATCAACCGGCTTTTGGAGCCGAAAGACGCCAGCTTACTGATCGTCGTCGTCATCGCTGACGCCAATAATGTCGGCGACATCGTCGTCGTCATCATCATCGTCGTCGGCGAGGAAGGTGTCATCATCATCGTCGTCGAGGTCAACGTCGTCGTCGTCATCGGCGTCGATATCGGGAAGATCGCTGGATTTGCTGGACTTGCTGGTTTTTGCAGTGCCCTCATCGGCCTCTTCAAGAGACACGATTTCCACGTCAGCCGTTTCCTCTTCGACTTCCGCGACTTCTTCCTCTTTGTCGTCCTCAACCTCTTTCGCCGCGGCTACGGTTTTGGCCGTTTCCTCGAAAAACGAGATCGGATATGTCTTGCCCGTATAGGGCGATACGATGGGATCTCGATTGAGATCATAGAATTTGCGCCCAGTCTCGGGGCAAACGCGTTTTGTTCCAAGTTCCGGTTTTGCCACTGTCGAAGCCTCATGAACTAGCCGGAAGCGTACGCTGGTGCGCACGTCTTCCCGTTTCGGCGAGTCCGGACCCCATAATGATGTTGAACGCGCCTGTCAAAGCCATTCTCACTGTTATTTTCAAGCAAGCCGGATGACGCAGCCCCTGAGGCTGTGGTAGTCAGCCCCTCGTAGTGGCCGGGCCTCCGGCTCAACCCCCAAAATCAGCATGGAAACAGACCATGGGCCACACAGAAACGCCTCTCCGCCCCGCCAGCGCCCGCAGAAGCCGGTCGCTCAAGGGCGATATCCGCATTCCCGGCGACAAATCGATTTCCCACAGATCATTCATGTTTGGCGGCCTAGCAAGCGGCGAAACCCGCATCACCGGCCTACTCGAAGGCGAGGATGTGATCAATACCGGCCGGGCGATGCAGGCGATGGGCGCCTCGATTCGCAAGGATGATGACACCTGGATCATCCGCGGCGTCGGCAATGGTTGCCTGCTGGCGCCGGAAGCGCCGCTGGATTTCGGCAATGCTGGCACCGGCTGCCGGCTGACCATGGGGCTGGTTGGCGTATATGATTTCGACAGCACCTTCATCGGCGACGCATCGCTGTCGCGACGGCCGATGGGCCGGGTGCTGGATCCGCTGCGGCTGATGGGCGTGCAGGTGCAAGCGGGGCCAGGCGACACCTTGCCGACGACGTTGCACGGGCCGCGCGCGCCGGCGCCGATCAGCTACCGGGTGCCGATGGCTTCAGCCCAGGTCAAATCGGCAGTATTGCTGGCCGGGCTCAACGTTCCCGGGGTGACCACGGTGATAGAACCGGTGATGACCCGCGATCACACCGAAAAGATGCTCAAGGGTTTTGGCGCGACACTTGACGTTGAAACTGCCGCCGATGGCGTGCGCACCATCCGGCTTGAAGGCCGCGGCACGCTTTCCGGGCAATCGATCGATGTGCCAGGGGATCCGTCGTCGACCGCGTTTCCGCTGGTGGCAGCGCTGCTGGTGCCGGATTCGGACGTGCTGATCCGCAACGTCTTGATGAACGAAACCCGCACCGGGCTGATCCTGACCCTGCAGGAAATGGGCGCCAGTATCGAGATCCTCGATCCGCGCCAGGCCGGCGGCGAGGATGTGGCCGATCTGCGGGTGCGGACGTCGGAACTCAAGGGTGTGACGGTACCGCCCGAACGCGCGCCGTCGATGATTGACGAATACCCGGTGCTGGCCGTTGCCGCCAGTTTTGCCAACGGCGAAACCATGATGGCAGGGCTTGAGGAATTGCGGGTCAAGGAAAGCGACCGGCTGGCCGCCGTGGCGCGCGGGCTGGAAATCAACGGCGTCGACTGCACCGAAGGCGAAGACTGGCTGTCGGTGCGCGGCCGACCCGACGGCAAGGGGCTCGGCGGGCGCACCAAGGAGGCCGTGGTCAACACCTGGCTCGATCACCGCATCGCCATGAGCTTTCTGGTGATGGGGCTCGCCAGCGAATATCCGGTCTATGTCGACGATTGCGGGATCATCGCCACCAGCTTCCCGGAATTCATGGACATGATGACCGGCCTCGGCGCCGAGATCAGCCAGTCATGAGCACCCGGCAGATTGATTTCTGCTTTGACCTGATTTCGCCCTATGCGCATGTGGCGCTGGCGCGACTGGGCGAACTGCCCGCTGATGTCACGGTCAGGCCGGTTCCGGTGCTGCTTGGCGCGATTCTATCGCATTGGGGCCAGCGTGGCCCGGCGGAAATTTCCGCCAAGCGGCTGCATACCTACCGGCAATCGGTTTTTCTGGGGCTGCAACATGGCGTCGAGATGCGGTTTCCGCCGCGCCATCCGTTCAATCCGCTCAAGGCGCTGCGGCTTTTGGCTGGCGCGGATGCCGATCTGGCGATGGTGCGCACGGCGTTCGGCTTCGTTTTCGAGCAGGGCCGCGCACCCGACACCGACGATGAACTCGCGGCCTTCGCCGAACTGATCGGCGTGCCGCTGTCGCTGGCCCAGGATGATGCCGCCAAGGCGGCGCTCAGAGCCAACACCGATCAGGCGATCGGACGCGGCGTTTTCGGCGTGCCGACCTTCGTGTGCCCGACCGGTGCCGGCCACGAGGTATTCTGGGGCGTGGACGGCTTCGACATGCTGCTGGCCTGGCTTTCAGACCCGGCACTGTTTGCGCGCGCGCCCTATGCCCATCTTGGCGATGTAACGATCGGCATCGAGCGGAAGTAGACCTTCGGGAGGAGACGCCATGTACCAGCCGCCGCATTTTGCCGAACCCGATGAGGACGTGATGCGGGCGCTGATTACCGCGCATCCGCTGGGGCTGCTGATTTCATCGTCCGCGGATGACCTTCAAGCCAATCCGCTGCCGTTTCTGGTTTCCGTCGATGACGGCATCACCCGGCTGCGCACGCATATGTCCCGCGCCAACGGGCAATGGCGCCATATTGAGGACGGGGCCAGCGTGCTGGTGGTGTTCCAGGGCGTCGACAGCTACATCACGCCGTCGTGGTACCGCGCGAAATCCGAGCACGGCAAGGTGGTTCCGACCTGGAACTACGCCATGGTGCAGGCCCGTGGATCGGCGCGGATCGAGGCCGGCAGCGACAGGCTGCGCCAACAGGTGGGCGAATTGACCGACCGGCACGAGGCAAACCGGGCCGAGCCCTGGAAGGTCGATGATGCACCGGAAGCTTACGTGGCGGCGCAATTGCGCGGGATTGTCGGCATCGACATCACGGTCGACACATTGACCGGCAAATGGAAGATGAGCCAGAACCGCTCGGAGGCCGACCGCAAGGGCGTTCATGCCGGCCTGACCGAAGATGGTGATGCGGCAATGGCCGAACTGGTGCGGCTCTATAGCCAGATCTAGACTGACGATTATATAATCGCCAATAGCCGATGCCGAAGTATCCTTCAAAATCTATTCTATTAAATCTAGTAGAGACAAGTTTAATAATTTTTCCCCATACGAATTAACATACAAATATATATTGTTATCACAACGATATTCATCAGTAATAATAACTATATAAAACTAAATATTTATTGTGTTTATATTTTCTGTTATTTTATTAATAATAATATCTACGGCATCGTTTTTTCTAAAATCTATATCGCTCGTTCTTAATTTTATTATATTTTTGTATGGCCTTGTTTCCATCCATTGCTCATACAGTCTGTTGAGAGATTCTATATAATTTATATCTATTCCTTTCTCATATACATTGTCTCTCTCTATTACTTTATTCATAATATATTCAGGTTCATCATACAAATAAACACATAGATCCACATCACTCTCTATATCTTTTATGTTATCATAACACTCTTGAACTAATTTAAATTCCCTGGGTGACATTAACCCCCTATTCAATAGATTTTGACTAAATACAAAAAAATCCTCTGATATTGATCTATCCAGAATTACCTTTCTTGTATTATTATTTTTATTCTTTAACATTCGAGCTCTTGAATACAAAAAATACAATTGAGAATGCATTGCCCAACGACTCATATCTTCATAAAAATCTGAAATAAATTCATTTCCGCTTACATCTTCATATAATACATCATAGTTCATACTATTTGATAATATTCTAGATAAAGTTGATTTTCCTGTTGCAATATTACCTGAAACAATTATCATTTTTCATAATCCTCCTGAGCAGCCACGCTGTATTTGTTGTAATCATGTTTTACTATAGAATCTATTTTGCTATCTAAGTGCATATAAAATGGCATAAATACCGCAACGATGGCGATTAAAAATGTCGCAACAAGACCCATCAGTGGAACCCAAAACGATCGAACGCTATCATGAAGCTGAATAGCTTGTTTTGTATGTGTCTTTACCATTTCAACCACTCTATTTTCTATATCCAGAAAATCCCTACTTAAAACCTTTGCGTGCCCTTCCATTTTATCTGGATCGTGTTTTGAAATGACACTCCAGTCTGGGTCTGCCTTTGAATTCATCCGGTATAACGTTAAAGACGTTATTCTTTGACCTATTTCAATTCGATAGGGATCCGCACCAAAATTAATAATCGTGTACTTTAAATGCCCTTTATATCCGGGATCTACATGTCCAAAATTAGTCACCATTATCCCTCGAAGCGCAAACTGCCCATTTTTCGGAAACATCAAGCCACCTATGTCGGCGGGAATATTTAGTTTTTCACTTGTTTGAACCATGGCGGTTGCTCCATGTTCGAGCAGATAATGGTCGTTGATTTCCTTCACGCCATCGCCTGTAGTCCGATCCGGAGGAATGAATATTTTACCAACAGTTAGGTCAATCGATGCCGGCTGAACTAGCTCTTCTAAACGTTCTTGAGCATTACCATCCGCCGCTTCAATTAGAGGGGTGCCATTTTGTAAAAGCTCCGTTATGTCCTTGTTGTTAAGCATTGCTACCGTTTCCCCTATGCGAGCGTCTAAAATGAAAATTGCGATTGATGGCCCGGCTGGTTCCGGAAAAGGAACTTTAGCCAAGCTACTAGGATCATTCTATAATTTTCCGATCTTGGATAGCGGGAAAATTTTCCGGAAGGCGGGACTAATTCTCAGCAATGGGGAAGTAGTAATCTCCGACTACAGCGATCTTGAAGACGCTTTGCGTAACATTGATGAAATCAAATTTGACGAAGAGATTTTGTCTAGCGAAAAAACAGCAAAGATTGCAGCAAAATACGCCTCGAACAAGCTATTACGTAGATATATAAATACTTATATTGAGAATTTTGCTAAGAATAAGAGTGACATAATCATAGATGGTCGGGACATTGGAACGGTTATTATGCCGAATGCAGATTTAAAGATTTTCGTCACAGCAAATCCGGAATCCCGAGCTGCCCGGAGACATCACGAGGCGATTCGGCACGGGGTCAACGTGTCTTATGAAGAAATTTTGAGGGACATCATTAGCAGGGATTTATCAGATTCCCAGCGCGAAGACTCGCCATTGCGTCCTGCCGACGATGCGCACTTGCTAGATACTACCGAAATGGGTATAGAAGCCGCGTTCGAAGCTGCCCGTGTCCTCGTGGACGCTGCGCTCGATCACTGAACTAACGCCAGCGAGCCTGTCCCGCGCCGTACTTGCCCTGCCTCTTTGATGATGGCTCAGGGCAGACAGGCATCGCCGGTCCGATCAACACGAACCAGGCGCATCCGACCGCTCAACCATCTATTCTTGCGGTCGCCAGGAGAATTCATGTCACAAACCGAAACCATGACAGAGGATTTCGCATCCCTGTTTGCTGAATCGCTTGCCACGCAGGACCTCGCCGAAGGCTATGTCGCCAAGGGCATCGTGATGGCCATCGAGAAAGACGTCGCCATCATCGACGTCGGTCTCAAGGTCGAAGGCCGCGTGCCGCTGAAGGAATTCGGCGCCAAGGCGAAAGACGGCACGCTGAATGTCGGCGATGAAGTCGAAGTCTATGTCGAGCGTATCGAAAACGCGCTGGGCGAAGCCATGCTGTCGCGCGAGAAGGCTCGCCGCGAGGAAAGCTGGGTCCGTCTGGAAGAGAAGTTCAATGCCCAGGAACGCGTCGAAGGCGTGATCTTCAACCAGGTCAAGGGCGGCTTCACCGTCGATCTGGATGGCGCCGTGGCCTTCCTGCCGCGCAGCCAGGTGGACATCCGTCCGATCCGCGACGTTTCCCCGCTGATGCACATCCCGCAGCCGTTTGAAATCCTCAAGATGGACAAGCGTCGCGGCAACATCGTGGTCTCGCGCCGTACCGTGCTCGAAGAGAGCCGTGCCGAACAGCGTTCGGAAATCGTGCAGAACCTCGAAGAAGGCCAGACCGTTGAAGGCATGGTCAAGAACATCACCGATTACGGTGCGTTCGTTGATCTTGGCGGCATCGATGGCCTGCTGCACGTGACCGACATGGCATGGCGCCGCGTCAACCACCCGTCGGAAATCCTGTCGATCGGCCAGACCGTCAAGGTCCAGATCATCCGCATCAACCAGGAAACACACCGCATCTCGCTGGGCATGAAGCAGCTGGAAAGCGACCCGTGGGATGGTATCGGCGTCAAGTATCCGGCCGGCAAGCGTATCACCGGTACCGTGACCAACATCACCGACTACGGCGCATTCGTCGAACTGGAGCCGGGCATCGAAGGCCTGATCCACGTTTCGGAAATGTCCTGGACCAAGAAGAACGTGCATCCCGGCAAGATCCTGTCGACAACGCAGGAAGTTGACGTGGTCGTTCTCGAAGTCGACCCGAACAAGCGCCGCATTTCGCTTGGCCTCAAGCAGACGCTTGAAAATCCCTGGGAAGTGTTCGCACAGAGCCACCCTGCCGGCACCGAAGTCGAAGGCGAAGTCAAGAACAAGACCGAATTTGGCCTGTTCATCGGCCTCGAAGGCGATGTCGACGGCATGGTTCACCTCTCCGACCTCGACTGGAACCGTCCGGGCGAACAGGTCATCGAGGAGTTCAACAAGGGCGACATGGTCAAGGCCGTCGTGCTTGACGTCGATGTCGACAAGGAACGCATCTCGCTGGGCATCAAGCAGCTTGGCAAGGACTCGATCGGCGACGCCGCCGCTTCGGGCGACCTGCGCAAGAACGCTGTTGTCTCTGCCAAGGTGACCGCGGTTACCGATGGCGGTCTTGAAGTGATCCTGGTTGATCACGAAGACCTGTCCTCGTTCATCCGCCGCTCGGATCTGTCACGTGACCGCGACGAGCAGCGCCCTGAGCGTTTCTCGGTTGGCCAGACGCTCGACGCTCGCGTCACCAACTTCTCGCGCAAGGACCGCAAGGTCACGCTGTCGATCAAGGCGCTTGAAATCGCCGAAGAGAAGCAGGCTGTCGCACAGTTCGGTTCGTCCGACTCGGGCGCCTCGCTCGGCGACATTCTGGGCGCAGCCCTGAAGAAGCAGAACAGCGAAGACTGATCCTTCCCGGATCTGACTTCTGACAAATAAAACCCGCCGGAGCGATCCGGCGGGTTTTTTGATGGGCGCGCTCCTCCGCCTTAAGGCGAGGCCGGAGAGGCAAGCGCTAGCGCGGCCGATCCGGGTGGGGCTCTGTCGAAGGCAAATAGGCAGGTTGAACGGATACTGGATGCGGCGATTTTCCGGCTCACCCACCCCCACCGGCGTCATCCTATGGCTCCGACCATAGGATCCATTCCGCAATCTCTCCGATTACCGCCATGCGCTGATGGAACACGGTATGGATCCCCGGCTCGGGGGCCGAGGAAGACGAAGCATAAAAATGCCACCCTCTCCCCACCGTCATCCCGGACTTGATCCGGGATCCAGCAGCGCCCGCTTCTGCGGGCGCGAGAAGCCTTTTGTCAAAAAACCAAGATATGGCAATGGTTTCCCGGCTCGCCGACGCTCGCCTGCTGGATCCCGGATCAAGTCCGGTATGACGATGCCGCAGGGCAGTGACGAACAAACACCCCACCATTTCATCCACACCCCCGCATTCCCATGCCAGACTCATGCCACTCCCGCTGCCGGATGGATCGCGAACGCTTCGAGCCAGGCGGGAGGAATGCCTTTCGGGTTTGGCGGTAACGTGCCGGAAAACTCTTGAGGAGGCGGCGACCAATCGCGGCTCCGCTGGCAGCCCGGCCTCCCTTGCGGGATCAACGGGCCAAGCCAGCCACCGGGCCGGCCTCGCATCGCTGTCTTGCCTTCGGGCGGGATCAGGGATGGGACACCGGTCCGGGCCTGTGGCGGATTTCTGGTTGATTGACCGGAAAGACGTGCCGGACAGCGATTTTTGGGTCCTTGCCCTCGGCCTTCGTCCAGGCCATCTGGCAAGGGCAGGAAACCGTCTGTCGGATGCGGACATCATCCGGCTAAATTCGGGCCGCGCGCGGGTTGCGCCACCCTTCACTTACTTTCCGTAAGGCAAAGCCCGCGTGCGGCCCTCCGGAATGCCATGCTCACACCCCGGCGAATTTTTCGCGCGGCGCTGCTTTCGCATGCCTCAGCGTTCCCCGTCAGCTATGGGCAAAAATGTCGGTTTCGTCCCAGCCCAACAGATCGAGCTTGGCGCGGGTCGGCAGAAATTCGAAACAGGCCCTGGCATGGGCTTCGCGCCCATCACGCACCAGCCGTTCGGTGAGTTTTTCGGTCAGCGCATGCAGATGCAGCACATCCGACGCCGCATAATCGAGTTGTGCTTGTGTCAACGTCTCAGCGGCCCAGTCAGAGGATTGCTGCTGTTTGGACAGATCGATGCCGAGCAACTCCTTGGTCGCGTCCTTGAGGCCGTGGCGGTCGGTATAGGTGCGTGTCAGCCGAGAGGCTATCTTGGTGCAGAACACCGGCTCGGCGGTCACCCCGAAGGTGTTGAACAGCACGGCGATGTCAAACCGGCCGTAATGAAACAGCTTGCGCCGTGTCGGATCGGCCAGAAGAGCTTGCAGATTGGGCGCGCTGGTCTGGCCGCGGGAAATCTGGACCACGTCAGCCGATCCGTCGCCGGGCGAGAGTTGCACCACGCATAGTCGGTCGCGGCGCGGCACCAGCCCCAGCGTTTCGGTGTCGATGGCGATGTCGCCGGTATAGCGCGCCATTGCATCAGCGGAGAGATCGCCCTTGTGGGTGCGGATTTCGGCCATTGGTGAAGATCCCTGTTGTTTTTTACCGCGCCGGGCATCCCATTTGGACGCGTGAGAGACGCAGTATCAGCATTCAATCAACGCATGTCCGTTATCGATCGGATACGCCAATACGGCGCGACATGCATCTGGCGGGCTATAGCCCGGGCGGGTGCGACCGCGCAACAAAACGGCCGGGCAAAGGCCCGGCCGGATCAATTTTCACAACCCGGCGCGGACGCCGGGGCCTTGCCTCAATAAGGGCAGGCGTTGTCGTCATTGTAGTTGTGGACTTCGATCTTGCCGGAGATGATGTCGGCCTTGGCGGATTCAACCGCTGCCTTCATCTCGTCATCGACCAGCGGCGCATTGTTGTCGTCCATGGCGTAATCGACACCACCTTCGGCCAGGCCGAGGAATTCCATCCCGGTGGTGAACTTGTCGTTCTTGACGTCAGCAAAGCCATTGTAGACGGCAACATCGACGCGCTTGAGCATCGAGGTGAGGATCTTGCCGGGCTGCAGGCCGTTCTGGTTGGAATCAACCCCGATGCCGAGCTTGCCCGCATCAGCAGCAGCCTGCATGACACCGATGCCGGTGCCGCCGGCAGCCGCGTAGATCACGTCAGAGCCCTGGTCCATCTGCGACTTGGCGATCTCGCCACCCTTGACCGGATCATTCCAGGCATCCGGGGTCGTACCGGTCATGGCTTCAAGCACCTTGGCGTCGGGATTGGTGGCCATAACGCCGCCCTTGTAGCCGCAGGCAAAATTGCGGATCAACGGGATATCCATGCCGCCGACGAAACTCACCGTGCCGGTCTCGGACGCCTTGGCGGCCATCACACCGACCAGATAGGAGCCTTCGTGCTCCTTGTAGAGAACCGAGCGGACATTGGGCAGATCGACCACCGAATCGATGATGATGAAGCTGGTGTCAGGATATTCCGCGGCAACCTTTTCCAGCGTTGCCGACCAAGAAAATCCGGGAACGACGATCGGGTTGTTGCCGTCGCGCGCAAAGCGGCGCAAGGCCTGCTCACGCTGGGCGTCGTTGGAAATCTCGAAATCCCGGTATTCGACACCGGTTTCTTCCTTGAATTTCTCGGCGCCATTATAGGCGGCCTCATTGAAGGATTTGTCGAACTTGCCGCCAAGGTCGTAGATGATGGCCGGCTTGATGTCGGCGGCCAAGGCGGAAGCCGACATGGCGGCCAGTGCGACGAGGCTCAAAAGCGTGCGTTTCATGATATGCAGCCCTGTAGGTTACTTGTTGATCTTTGTGGGTCCTCCCGCATGCCTCAACCTGAGACAGACCTGCGGAATTGCCGGCCACGTTGGGCCGGAAGCCCTCACCTTGCATGGCTTCTGGGAGAAATACAACGCCGATTTTCCGCCTTAAAGACAAGAATGCGGCTGACTTTACGTCACTTTTGCGGCTATCGCCGGCTTACGGCGTCAACCGGTAGGAAAGCGCACACCGGTCGGCTTGAGACCACTCTGGCCGCCGGGATTCTTGGCCAGATATTGCTGGTGATGGGCTTCGGCATAGTAGAATTCCGGCGCCGGTTCGATCCCCGTGGTGATCTTGCCGCCATGCCCTGCCGCCACAAGCGCTGCCTGGTAATTCGTGCGTGCAACTTCGGCCTCCGCCACCTGGGCCGCGTCAACCGTATGGATCACCGAGCGAAAGAAGGTTCCCACATCGCTGCCCTGGCGCATGCCCTGGGTGGGATCATGGTTTTCGAAGAATACCATGAGCAAGTCCCGGTAGCCGATGATATCCGGATCAAAGACTACCAGCACGGTCTGGGCGTGGCCGGTCAGGCCGGTGACGACTTCCTGGTAGGTCGGGTTTGGCGTATAACCGCCGGCATAGCCGGCCGCGGTAACGAATACGCCGGGAAGCTTCCAGAACAACCGCTCGGCGCCCCAGAACTTGCCCATGCCGAACCGCGCGATCTGCAGGCCATCGGCAAACGGGCCCTTGAGCGCAGCGCCGCCAACAGCATGGGTGGGCGCAGTCTCAATAGCTTCGGGCCGGCCCGGAAGCGCCTGCGCTGGCTCGGGCAGAACGGTCTTGCGGTTGAACATGTCGATTAAAAACATGGCGTCACCCTTGATGAAACAGTGGGGCGGGTCCTGCCCCACTGGTGCGCCGGAGCTGTGAGCTGGCCGTGGCAGATCACGCCCGGCGCCCGCGCAGATACGGCAAGAACCTCACACCGCAAATCGCCCGGCGGCCTTGGGCCTGCGGTAACCGATGAGATAGAAAATCAGCGACAGGGCCAGAAACACGGCGAATGCCGGCTGCCCCAGAACCCAGAGCGCTGCCGGATCCCAGGCCCAGCCCGGAAGCCGGTCGGCAAACAGATCGCTCAACAGCGCCAGCGTATCCGGGCTGGTTGCGGTCCAGGCCTCCAGCAACGGGGTAAGCACCGGGCGATTGGCGGCCACCGACTGGATCGCGTCGACCAAACCGGCGATCACCGCGACCACCAGGAGCAACAAGCTCAAAACCCGGGCGACAAACCGCATCTCTTCCTCCGCTCCCAAACAATCTCAAGCGCTGGATTCAACCAGCGCATCCCTGACATAGAGGCGCAAAAACAATCATGCAATGGCCGCGTTTGCGCCGCTCGCGGGCGGCGCGTCGACAATGTATTGCCAATCGCGCAAATAGCGGTTGCCAAGCAAGGCGTCTTGACTATAGTGCCGCCCGATCCGGACCGGATATTTGCAGTGCGTCGCAGCACTGTTTCCGGGCTGCGGCGACCGCCCCAAAAGCGGCCGGCATGGCCGGGTTTTCGTCCGATACCGGATATGCGGAGAGGTGGCCGAGTGGTCGAAGGCGCACGCCTGGAAAGTGTGTAGGCGGGTGACCGTCTCGAGGGTTCGAATCCCTCTCTCTCCGCCAGCCCCTCCGGGCACCAAAAGCGGACATTCCCAAGTTTTTGATAGATAAGGTTTTTTTGAGACTGGCCGCCCAGAACAAGGGCTTTTGCCAATGTCAGAAAGTCAATTTGTATCGTTGCCTGTATCGTCGGGGGTATCATCCCAAAACGCGGAAATTATTTCCGCAAATCAGCCCAAGACACGTCGCCCTCGCTCCTCACCCGGTCTTTACCTGATCAAAACGGGTTCGGCCTATATGTTTCAGATGCGACTGCCCAAAGCGATCGCCGGTGAGGTCAAGCGGCCTATCCGGGTTGGCCTCGGTGTCATCCCGAAACCTCAGGCCCGCAAGATTGCCGACAAGCTGGCCGCGATCGCACGTGAAAAGTTTGAACGGATCGAGATTGCCATGTCCAAGGCGAACAACGATGAGAACGATTTCTGGCCATTGATGGAAGACATGTTGGGCGGCGATGTTGATGGCCTCGATGAGGAAGCCAAAGGCAAGCGCGCTTGGCAAGCTGTGACCATGAGCCTCAAGTCGGCACTTTACGACATCACCAGTCCTCCTCCTCCGTCAACAGCCGAAGAGGAAGGCAATTTTGCAATGATGCGCGGGCTTGTGCAGATTGCACAGGAAAAGGCGCGCAAGGATGCGGGTGAAGATTACAACAAGGCACTTGGCGATAACGCCGAATTGCTCGCAAGGCGTTTGGTCGAGAGAGCAAAGGACGATCCAGTGTCGCTTCTCATGCCCCCACTTGGAGGCGGCTCAATAGGCAAGGGCAAGATCAGCGCACGGGCCGGACTCGTCAATGCGAAGGTAAAAACGGAGGTCGACAAGGATCGGCGATTTGTTGAACGTGAGCCATCCGACAAACCGTTGTTCAGCATTGCTGCTAGCGAATATCTTGCGCAACGGGTCACGGCCATGGGAGAGGCCAGCGGCGACATCAAGACTGCCGAGATGCGTCTGAACATATTCGTGGAGCTGATTGGCGATCACCCGATCGATCGCTACACGCCGACCGATCTTCAGGCTTTCATCAATTTGATGCAGTTCTGGCCGAGCAAACATAATGATAAACCGTCTCACCTGTCAGCTAGAGAGATCATCGACAGCAATCGGGATTTCAGCAAGAAATCGATTGCGAAGAACACGCTGCAGAATGGTTTCATGGGTGTCATCAAGCCGGTCTTCAGCAATGCAGCCACGCAACATGATTTCGACAACCCAGTGAAAAATGTTGCGCTTAAATACCCCAAGGCTGCCCGGGATGCGGTTTCCGCAGAGCCGTTGTCAGCGAAGAAGCTGACGCAGCTTTTCCGCACGGGCGTTCAATCGCCGTATATCGACGATGTCATGATGCCTCTGCTTGGTTTGCTGACCAGCCGCCGTCTGGGTCTGCTCACGCATCTAGTGGGGACCGACATCACGGAGAAGTTCGACGGAATCTGGGTAGCAGAAGTGGAAGGGATTGCGATGGTCGGAGGTAAGTGGGTCCGACGACCAATCAAGACGACAGAAAGCGGCCGGTATTTTGTACTTCACAATTTTCTGGTCGAGATCGGCTATGTCGAGTGGGCCCGAAAGCAGGGCGACAACTTCCTGTTTCCACAGCTTATGCAACTTGCTAATCCCGCGAAAAATGCGTCGAAATACATGAGACGTCTTTTTGACAAGGCAGGCATCAAAGATTCGCCAGGCGAACGCTTTCATTCTCTGCGCGGTGACTACATTAGCCAGGCACGTGAGGACAAGAAGATCGGCGAGCGTGAACGGCGAATGCAGGCAGGGCATGCGCTCGGCGGCGACGATCACAACAAGTACGGATGGAAAACCCTGACTGAGTCCGAAGCCGAGATGTTCGCTACTTTGCCGCTCAATCCAAAGATTGATTTTTCGATGTTCCGAGACCTGGATTTTGATCAGCTAGCAAAAACGCGGCGGCGGCCCGAAGACCTATAGCAGATGCCTGATCGGAAAGGCCAAAGCCCCGCTGGGGAATTCAGCGGGGCTTTGGTAGGTGTTTGGGGCAGGAATTGAGCGGCGTAACCGCCGAACTCGTGCCCCCTGTTATCGCGACATGCGTACTTCAGCGGGTGCCTTGTTGACCGCCATAAGGTTGTCGAGTGTTGCATCCAATTCGGCATATGAAATGCTTGGTGTGGTCTCATCAGCGTCGGTTTCCTTATCGACCACAATTTGATCATTTTTCGTGACGTCGTTGTCAGCTTTTGCGACATCCAAGACGGGAGCAGTGGCCGGTTTTGGGCTGACAACATATGGTTCGCCATGGACTGCGAAACGTAGCGCCGGGTGTGCCACTTCGATCACCCATTTTTCCATTTCATCGCGGTGAGGCCACGAGCCAGCGCCACCCAAACGGTATAGGCTGTGCTGGACTGCACCCCAACCTGTCTCAACGACCAATCTTTCATGTTCAAGATTGGCTTTCGGCATACGCTCAACCGGCACCAAAGGAGCCACAACGTCTTTGAAAAGATCGGATGCATGGCGTGCATTGATTTCGAGATCAGCTGCCAGCGTCCTCATGACGATCCGCTTTCCGCTTTCGTGATGCGCAACAGCTTCTTCCAGCCCAGCCAAGACAGCGGCGGTCAATCGATGAAACTCCGCGATGCTCGATTTGAGCTTGGCAGCGGCCATTTTCTGTAGCCCTGCTCTACCGCCCACTTGCGTTAGGTCGATATCCTCTGCAGCCTCATCCTTTTTGCCGCCAATCAACGCCTTGATTTCCGCAGGCTTGAGGCTCTTGCCTTCATCATACAGATCGAGAACGGATTCAATCTGATCCGGCTCTGCTTTTGCAAGCTCGATAAGTGCGGTCGACGCGACGGCGTGCTTCTCAAGCCGTTTACGGTGATCAGCAAGCCGTTCATGCACGGAAATGAAATTCCAGGCTGAACGTACGGTATAGCCGCAATGTTCCTTCAGCCAGCGACCGAAGCGTTTTTCCGGTTGCACGGATTTTGCTTCAGCCAGGCACTCGCCCAGTTCAAATACCTGGCCGGTCGACTTGCGATGCAGCGAGACGACCCGTTCTACGATTTCAGCCAAGCGTGCTTGGACGTCAGGTGAAAGTGGTTCTTCATTTTCCCTGGGTGCCCGCGCAGCGGCCACCTTCTCCTTCGTGACACGGTTGTTTTCCGCCCGAGTTTTTTTGGTCTGCTTTACAGCGGCTGCGCGCTGTATTTTCCTGTCTATAGATGCCATCTTTATCTCCCTGTATTGTTAATCTACGCATAAGCAGGCTTTACTATTATATAGTATATCTTTCAATATTACAAGTTTATTATTCTATTGATAAATACATCTTCATAATTGAAATAGAATTCAAGGCTATATTTATGCATTCTTAGATTGATTCTATATTTACATCTCCGCGTTATATGACTTCCCCCACGAGGCTCGAAAGGCATACTGAATGCGCGTCCCAAAAAGGGGCAATCTACATTTCGAGGCAATTCTCAATTGCGGCACGAGCCTGCATCACATGGTTGCCAATGATAGGTTTGACGAAATTGAGCGTGGTGGACGGCCCTCTGGGAGCTTACGGCCCAGAGCGATCGGGTAGCCCAATATTAGATGCGGCGCTGCAGCTATGCGCCTGGGGCGGGACTCTCCGGCATTGATGCAGCGACCCAATCGGTCATGATTGGGGCCGCTTCGGAGGTCTTGAGTGATTTTTATTTCAGAGGGCAAATGACCGGAACAGGGCCGCGACCTGTCAGGCAATTTGTTGGAGCGAAGTCGGGAAAGCAGTCGTTCCGCGTTCACTGGCGCGGTGTCACTCACGGCCCTTAGCTGCCCTTCGATTGGTCCCCAACTAACGGCTGCATTGCGCCCCCACTTCAGCCGTTTAAGTAGCCTTGGCAAATGCCTGTAAGCGGACCTTCTCGTCTGCTCGCTACCAGGTCCAATAGAGGTGGAGAACGCCGCCGGAAAGCTAGAGCGGCTGCAACCTTGACTCACCAGCGCTTAACGATTGCAGGCCCTCAGCGGTAGTCGTCCATAGATTCCTCAAACTGCTCCCCGGCCAGCGCGCTAAAGTGCCTTAATGCGCCTTGGAGGGGGTAGAAGGTTGCCCCACTGCGGTGGAGGAAGTGGCCCTCAAGGACCGAGATGCGGACACCACCCAATCCTTGATAGCCTCGTCGGCAATGCGCGTGAGCACGATTAAATCGTCCTCTAGAAGACGGCGCTCCACCACTAGGCTTGTGAAAAGTTCACTCAGAGCAAAAATCGTACAGAACGACAATCTCGAGGCGCGGAGCATTTGGCCGTCGTCCGTGAACTCATCTGGGCAGGACGGGAATTCGGTCCGAACCTTCCATCGTGCTTGAACGGTTGGCCTGTAGCTGGTGTTCTGACAAGTTTTGCGGATCCATAGTTTCCACCAGGATGCAGGATCACATCACTGATCGTAAGTTTTTCTTTAGCGTCGGTTAATTATTATTAACTTGCGTAAGATATTTTTTTCTCGTCTAGTTGTGTTTAGTGCAAATTCATACAAGAGATTAATCTTAGAATATAGCTATAGAACAGTAGTAAAATAATAATAATAGCTACAAAATAAGATTTATATTCTCTTTACAATTAAGGGAGGAAAAATATGAGCCGGATCAAATTGGGAATCGTCATCTCAACTGTTGCTGCCATTGCACTCGGGTCAACACATGCGATAGCTGAAGAGCAGAAAGTCGTTCAGATACATGAGTACCCGGGCAGTATCATACACATTGTCGACTGGGTCATGCGTGACAAGGGGTTCTGCGCTAAGGAGGGGCTCGATTGCCAACCCGTCTACCTAGCAAGCGCTATATTGGCAATGCAAGCGGCGGCAACAGAGGGGGTGGATATCATCATCAGCTCTTTGGACGTGATGATGCAAGCGGTGGACAAGGGGTATGACCTCAAGATTATTGGTCCGGATCTCACCAACAACGTCTATTCACTGTCCGCTTCTGCCGAGGTCGCGGAGACGGTCGCGGGGAAATCCTACCCGGAGAACATGAAGTCGCTTGCCGGCAAACGTATCGGTGTCGTGGCACGCGGTGGTTCGCCTGAGATGATTGCGAGGGCTCTGTTGGCCGGGGCCGACATGCAGCCTGACGAAGCATTTTTCGTAGCGGTCGGCGGTCCGGCTACTGCGTATGCAGCTCTGGCTGCGAAGCAGGTCGATGCAATCGTGAGTTGGGATCCCGTTCCTGCACTTTGCGACGCGACCAAATCATGCGTTGTCTTTGCTGATCTCTCGCAGGGTGAGGGTCCTGCCGGTCTGCAGGCTATGAACGGCGGCTATGCTGCTTACTATGCCCCTGGCGAGTATGTGCAGGAAAACGCTGCTACCGTGGATGCCTTCGTCCGCGCGCATGAGCAAGCTGTCCAGTGGCTTCAGGACCCGAAGAACCTCAATGAAGTTAAGGAGATCGCCAGCCAACGGTTCAAACTCGGCGACGTCCCCAATCCCGAAGTCGTGTTCGACCAACTTGTCCGGCGCACCATTCAGGGGTACGGCAGTCACTTTGATCGAAAGGCCGTCGATGGCTTTAACGACTTCCTGCTCGCCAACAAGTTGATCAGCGAGCCGTTGTCCGTAGACCGTATTGTATACGATAAGGCACCGTGACGCTTCGGGCGAGTTGTCTTGAGCCGCAGTGCGCAATGGCCTCGTCCCATATGGTGCATGGATATCGATCAATGATGTAGGCTGTTGCCTCTTTGCACTCACCATCGACTGGCTTGTCAGTCGATGGTCGAACGCGGCAAGCTTGATCCTCAGTCGCCAGTCAATGCAATTCCATCTATGGCTTTCTCGACAACGCAGCGAATTACTGCCTAACGCCGTTTTGACACGAGAAACCAATCTGGAGAAGCATCTAGCGCGGTCGCCTTTTTATATGAATTCCTATTCGGAAGTGAGTGGGGATGAGGCTTGGAGATCGACTAGATCAATCCGCAGCAAGAGAACGCATAAGTCCAAGCCTTCGTGACTAGTTTAGAATGGAGAAGACCGATGAGCAGAGAGAACTTGACAGATCGCTTTGATATGTTCCTGGGCACAGCAGCATATCCGGATCCGTTGAATCCATATTCCTCGAATGACTATCGTGGTATAGTTGCTGTATGTCGCACAGATGCTGATGTCGTGAAGCGAATTTTAAAAACAACTCCATTTGAATATGTTGACAATATATTTAATATTACATTTGGAGATTCTAGTAATTCTGTATTTCCTAATAGTCATCAAGTAGACATAGCAGGATACATGCATTGTAGGTTTACGGTGCCGGTTAGATATAAAGATATAGTAGGCGGATACACTTTTACATGGTTCGAAAATCACTTCGCTGCGGTGTGTGCAGGACGCGAGGTTTGGGGGTATCCAAAGAAGTTGATGTCCTCCACCTATGAAGAGACGGATGAGTCAGCCGTTGCTACTTGTGTTGTAGGGGGCAATGAACTCATCACATTAGCTTTTGATTTTAAGAGCAAACCGATTGAGAATCTTCCGGAAGTTAAGCTAAACCCGCATTTGATGATTCATACCGTCGCAAATCCAGAAGGACCAGGTATTCTGGAGAAGCGGATTCTATCGCGTGACCCATCTCCAGATAATAAACCGAAATTCAAGCGCACCGGCAATGTTACTGTCGCCCTGCGTGGCAATCGGTCCAACCCGCTCGATGCGCTGTTACCGATTGAGGTGCTAGGTGGCTTTTACAGTCAAGGCATGCATGTAAGTAGTGATGAGCATGGTTGGGCAAAGATCATAGATCAGCTCAAGTAAACGCTGCCGATGAAGCGACAGCTCAGTTCGCACCGGTTGTGTCGTGGCTGGGCGACGCCTCCTTGGCATTCAAACCAGGCGCCGCCGACTTTTACCCCAAATACCGACGAATTTTCTTCAGGAGAACGCGATGAATAAGTTTGACGGACAGGTGGCTGTGATCACCGGCGGCGCTTCCGGTATCGGCCTAGCTGTAGCTGAGGCGCTAGCCAAGGAAGGTGCGGCGATCGCGATTCTTGATGTCAACGCTGCATCGATTTCTGATGCGCTGGCCACGCTTTCGTTACCCGTCGAGCGTGCCCGCGGATACACGGTTGACGTCACGTGCGAAGACGAAGTGCTAGATGCATTTAGCCAAATCGATGCAACGTTCGGGCGCCTCGATATACTGGTTGGTGCGGCAGGGATCATCGGGCGCGGCTCGCTGGAGGAGACTGAGAGCGAACAGTGGAGGCGAGTTCTCGACGTCGACCTCAGCGGGATCTACATGACCGCCCGCGCAGCGCTTCCGGCGCTCAAGCGCGCGGGAGGTGGAGCGATTGTGAACATTGCGTCGATCGCGGGCATTCGGGCTGTTTCCCCACAGGTCAACGTTGCATACGCCGCCGCGAAAGGCGGCGTCATCAGCTTGACGGAGCAGATGGCCGCTGAGCTTGCTGCATACGGCATCCGAGTCAATGCGGTCTCGCCTGGTTTCGTCGAGACTCCGATGAGCCGTGAGCAGCGCTCGATCGGTGCCCACCACGGCTGGACCAGACGCATACCGCTGCGTCGTTATGCGCAGCCGTCGGAAATCGCTGAGGTCTGCTTGTTCCTCGCGTCCTCGCAGGCCAGTTATGTCACGGGTACCAATCTCGTCGTCGACGGCGGTCTGACTGTTGTGTTGACGTCTGATACGATACCCGCACTGGCTGTTGAGGCGAATCCTTAGGGAGCAACCGCATGACCTCGGTTGTTGTCACCGGCACCACGAACACGTAGCGCCTGAAGATGTTATATTACTATACGGATATTGAACTTAACCATCATTTTAATATTGTTAGGCGATGATGTCCGCTGCAATTGCCTTGGCTGACCTGATGGCGAGCGCAATGGTTGTAGCGGGTATGGATTCCGCCAGTCTTTGAGTTTTCCAAAGATGTTCTCGATCTTGTGGTGGCTAGTGCCCATAGTTAGTTAACATGCATGTAATTACCCACCCCCGAATTCGTGATTTCCGGTTCTTCTACCGGCCTATGCCAGGACGGATGCGATGACCTGGAAGGGGTTTGCGCCTTTGAGGCGGGCGGTGTCGATGGTCGTGCGTACATCCGCCTCGGCTTGGGCGGCCCACATGGCGCGATATCCGTTTGTCACCTTTCGCTGAATGACCCATGGACGGAGCTTTCGCTCAGATGTGTTGTTGGTGACATCGACTTCTCCGGGATAGTCGCAAAACGTCAGCAGCTGATCGCGGGCCCGCCCGATCTTGGCCTGGAGCTTTTGGGCCAGGTCGCACGAAGTCGGGGCGCATAGAAGCCCGGCAAGCTGTTTATCGAATTTGCGCTTCTTGCTTGCGACGGTAGACGCAGCGAATGTGCTTATGGCTCTGGCGAAATCAAACACACGGCCAAACCAAAGCTGGAAGCGAAGAGGGAGATCATCCTCGCCATGTTCCAGCGCAAAGGCTGTATCACGCGCCAAATGTGCAAGGCAGGTTTGATGTCGATGGCCGTGAGATTGCTGGGCTGAATACCGATCAGATATCCATACCTCGGGGACATGGCCGCCCATGGTCTCGTGAACGACCCGTGCTGCACGGGAGTAATCGGGCTGGTGGACAACAGCATCCTTGCAATGAAAAACCCAGTGTTGGGCATTTGTGCCCTCGATACGCACACCGGTTTCGTCGCTGGCGACAACGCGGGCGGCTCGAAGGCTGGCCTTGGCGGCCTGTGCTGTGGCCTGGAAGCTCGGACGGGAGCGGGAAAACATGTTCATGATCGCGCCCTCGCTCACATTAAGGCCGAAGATATCCATGAACACACCGCTCAGGCGTTCGTAAGACAATGCATGGAAACTCTTGAGGTAGATCGCCAGCGCGTGAATGCCTGGCCCGAACGGCGTTGCGGTTGCCACGGCAGGTGCGGTGGCTTTTGTTGTCGTGCCGCATTGCGGGCAATGACAGGAAAAACGCCGATGCCGGGTGACATGAGGACGGATCGCAGGAATATCGATCTCGTCATAGGCCCCGGCCAGCACCATCGTATCATCACCGGAAAACGCATGGCCGCATCTCTTGCAGGCGGTCGGTTCATGATCGCGAAACATGTCGGCAAAATCCGCCAGCACCCTATTGTGGGGTTCATGCCCGGGCTTGGCTCCACCCGGTCGTGAGTTGACGCGTTTCTCTTTCTTGTCCGTCGAGGGCGGCTTGGAAGACGTCCGAGAATCCTTGGAAGGCCGTTGGAGCCGAAGCACCATCTCGATCAATTCGTCCTTGCTCAGCTGCTGCAAATCAGTCCGATCCATATCATCATGGATTCAGACATTGTGGTGCATGGCAAGGGGGTGGGTAATTACACATGCATCTAGGCCCCACCTGCATTGAAACAGGAACGAATGAATGTCCGCTTAGGTCAACTGTCGTCAGTTAGCGGCCAGTTCCCTCCCTACCCCATTTAGGCCATTCGTTCCCAGCGTAGTGAACGGCAGCTTCCCGCCCTCTTAGGACCTCGGTGCAGAGTGCAGCGAATGACTGCTTGCAGGAGCTGGGACCAAGAAAGCGAACGGCCGCGCTGAGGGCGCAAAACTGTCACCCAATAAGTGGGTGGAGGACGTCAGTTGATCACTACGCGACTTATTTCCTGAACGGGACCACGTTTGATCCACCGTTAGCGAAAACCATGGCACCTTCGTTTCGAATCGTGGTGACAGCCTCTTCGAAAGCGGCTCTGTCGTCGTCAAACAAATCATCCCAGACGATTGATGTTCCGTCGTCGATCACAACTTCCAGCGTCCACCCAATTCCACCTTCAAGCTTGTAGATGTCTATCTTAAAGGGAACGCCGTCTTCGACAATCCGCCGCGACATGCCTGAAATGATCAGGTTTGGTTCCCGGTCCATGATGGCACCTCTGTTGTATCGACGTTCAGATAGTATGCGCTCTGACGACCATTGCCAATGTCTGTAACAGGTCGGTCCGCAGCTGGACGAGGCACCGCCGCCGTGGGGTCGAAATCGGCTATTCAGCGATTGCGACTATCAGTTTCTCAGGAGCGCAGTCAGGAAGAGGTCAGCCTGATCACAGACACAATTACCAACCGCCGATCGGAAAGGCAGCTGCAAGAAAATCCTGTCCGTCTTGGAACTACTTTAAGCGTTTCAGCCGACAAGAGAGCCGCATAACATGCTAGTTGCGTAGTTGTTCTTTGGCTGGTCTTTCAAGACGCCCGCGTCATCTGTTAACCACTCCGGAGCTCTGTTCCGGATACGTTCTTTTTTGTCTTGCCGGACAAGCAACTCCGGACTATTTATCGTTTGTCGCCAGAAACTGAATTTCTGCAGTGACTTAACGGCCCCCGCCGATGCGTCAACATCGAACGAGGGCCTGACCCGCAACCTTGGTAAGAAGGCATAAGGCTATGTTGACCTTTATCGTTATCTCCCCCGATGGGGAAGACCGATCCCACCCCTCTCCTGTTGAAGCCCGATCACGGCAACGCATTACGCGGGCTGGCGACCTATGGCGGTCACCTATCTCGTTCTCTCGTCGCTGATCGTTTCACTTCACTGCGATAGCGCCAGTTCCTCGCCGACATTAAAGCTCAGGCTTCCCCATCTTGGACAGCCAATGCGGAAATTATTTCCGCATACGAGCCTCTGAGGCTGCCTGGCTGCCGTCATCGCTCCCCACAGGAGATTTCCATGACCAAACTCAAGAAAACCACTGCACCCGTGTATGCGCATTCCGCCAATTCTCTGGAACTGAAGCAGCAGTTCGATGCGTTCATCAACGAACTCGTCGATCCCTCGCTGTCGGTAGACGCCATTGCACAAGCACTATCTGGCGGTATTGATGCCCTTGCCGCTGTGCTTCGTCCACTGCCTGCAATTGAAGGCAGGCTCATCGAACTCGGCATCGCTGCAGTTGCCAGGTGCAATACGGACCTGAAGGTCCTCACGCAGAACCTGCGGTTACCAGTTTCGCCAACTGCGCTGCAAATCGTCGAGATGAATCACGCCGAGAATTTCAGGGCGTTAACGTTCGATTCCGACATGGGCGGCCGCAAGACATATACGCCGGACTTTGTCATTCTCAATCAACGCACGAATACGGCGCACGTGGTCGATGCGAAACGCAGTGTCTACACATATGACCGCGTTCGGCTTGTTGATCTACAGAACCGCATGAAAGCGGCGGGTCTTTCGTTGCCAGACTTCCTCTACAAGGAACATCAACGCCTGAACGTCAAGGAAGTCAGGATCGTTATCCTGACTGCTGACAGTCGGAAGACGGACCTGAACGGCGGTATCTGGCATCTCTCGCAGCTGGACCACCTGGTTCAAGTTGAAGGTGCTGGCGCAGCGATCGCATCTTTGCAGGCAGAGTTTCGCTCTCGTGTTGACGAACACTGGAAACAGGCATGCGCGGCTTTCGCCCAGGCCTGTCATTCGCCGATAGCACCCCCGGGCAAGTCCGAGGGCACGTTCTATGAGGTGGAGACTGATGACGAGGATAATCAGTCTTCTGACGAAGCCGACGTCATGGACGTCAGCGGCAATGCGCAGCTGATCAAACTGGGCTTTGCTCAAGCGCCTACCCGTCACTGACGGACGCCTGCCTCCACTCACTCATCAACTTTTTTGTTCACGACACCCGCCGATCCCAACGATCCGGCGCAGGAGAAATCTGTCATGCGTAAATCCGATCCCACCACCAAAAGCAATGTCATCGCGTTTCCAAAGCAGCAGCGGAAGCATCCTTCCGCTACCTCGGTCCACCCTCAAAGACCTCTTACGCGCAAGCCTAAGCGGCGGCAGAGCAAACCCTCACCCGAGTTCCGACCTCCGCTTCACGCAAGTACGGGAGATGACGTACTGCATCGACATCGCCAGCGAATTGAAATCCTGACGATGAAGGGCAACCCGACGCCTGAGCTGATCGATGAGATGGCTCCAGGTCTTGTCCGCAACATCCTTCGCCGCGCCGGACCAGATTATACCGGCAAGGCCGAGCTAACCAAACATCTAAAGCGGCGGCTTGATCTGATGTGCCGCTTCAAGCATCCCGCGGCCCTCATCCTGAAAGACTGGCTTGATGGAAACAGACGGTTCCTGCCAGCCAACATCCAGACAATCGCGGAGTATTCCACATGCGCCGAGGAGCAAAAGTGATGAGCAAGATCAACAAACGCGTCTCCAAATATCTCATTGCTCGACTGAAGCGCGCCGCTCGGCTTAAATCCTTTGGGCAGGCCATGGACGCTGGCATTCTCGAAAGTCAGCCGCTCGCCGAAACTGAGCACGGCGGGGTGGTCTGGAACCTCGCCGCGGAAATGGCAGTGCTGATTTCCGGTGATGTCGATCAGGACCGGAAACTGGTCCAATCGCTTTTGGAGGCATCCTCACGAAACAGGAAGCAAATCGAGAGACGGATCGAATCTGGCGAGTTCGATGCATTCAATTTGGATGAAGAAAACGGCGCTGATGAAACTGTTGGCGCATCCGCCAAGTCTGCTGGAAACGCTTCGGGACATTCCGACACGCTGCCTGAAGCTGGCGGTGAAAGTGAGCCGCCCGCAAACCTGACGTCCAAATCAGGTGGCCCAGTTCCTGGAGAGGGTAAGGCGGCCAATTTGTCCTCTCAGAAAATGGCGGCACTTAGGGGTTATGTTCTTTCGATTGTTGCAGGCTTTGCGCCGGCACCCAAGGTTCCGGAAGTTGCTGCAGCACTACTTCTAGCAAGGGCAATCGAGCGGGATGAGCACGGCCTTGACCGACTGCTCTCGATCATGAAACGAAGGAAATCGATTGTTGCTGTCCAGGTCCCAGTCAGGGATTTCGAACGACACTTCGGCTGTCTTCTCGAAGACGGCTTGCCGTTGCCGTTTCATGTGTCGCTTGAACCGATAGCAGAAGGCCCAACGTTGACTGGCCGCTTCAAAGCACTTGCGGATACAACGCCACGGAAATCCTTCAGCTGTTTCGGGAGCGCTTCGCTAAAGCGGTATGATGATGATGACGAACTTCGCACGATCGTATCGAAGCGGGTTCTCACGGCGTTCAAACCGCTCATCATTTGCGACGAGCGTGATCAGCCCCTACCGGCTCGGCTTGTCGCTGTCGCGGACATGGTGATCTCGGGAAGCGGAATTGATGCCAGCCTGATCGCAGATGTGCTTGCAATCTGCCACAACATCCCGATCACTCGGACTTGGTTCCTCATGACGGAACTCGATTTCGAGCCCGGTCATCTCGGCATTGATGATCTCGCGATTGCAATTCGCCCTGGACGGTCACCGACCAAAATCATGGCAATCCTGACGACGCTTGAAGCCGAAAACCGCGCCATGGCAGAAGCAAAGGAGGACGAAGAAAAGGAGGGCCGATTAGGCGCTTTGCTAAAACGCTCTGATGCAAAGAAGCGCGAGAAATATTCGGGCTGCTTCGACATCATCGAGCCAGACAAAGAACTGACTGCGCCAGAATCAGGCAAGGGGCAGACGGCGAAACAATCTGCCAAACCGACGTCCGGAAAGGATCACCTCTTCGTTGAAAGATTGGCCGGTTATGGTGATGCACAGCAATGGGCGCTTGATCTCAAGCTCGACCTTGAAGCATTCGGTAACAAGGAAGTCGGCTGGCCCGATCTCAGCTCACGGCTGCTGTTATCCGGGCCGCCCGGCACGGGCAAGACAACATTCGCAAAGGCACTCTGCAACACGCTTCAGGTTCCGCTGATCGCGACGTCGGTTGCGAGATGGCTGGAAGCGTCGAATCTTGGCGATGTTCTGGCAGCGATGAATGCAACATTCAAACATGCCACTCGCAGTGCACCTTGCATCCTGTTCATCGATGAAGTCGACAACATCGGAAACCGCGGCAGCAGTGACCGACCATATGATGATTACTGGTCGAGCCTCGTAAACCGCGTGTTGGAATTGCTGGATGGAGCGGCAAAAACGGAAGGCGTCATTGTCGTTGGAGCAACCAACCGGCCAGACAAGATTGATCCTGCACTTTTGCGTTCAGGCCGTCTTGAAAAGCACATCATCATCCCACAACCCGATACCGCTGCCTTGGTAAAAATCATTGCGCATCACTTAGGAAGTGACCTCGACTCGGTCTTGAACAGCAGTGAGATGGGCAGGTCGACCGGTCGCAACAGTTCGGCGGAGACTTTGCTTGCACAGACCAACACCACCATTGCCGGCAACGGCAGTGATCAACTCCACGACAGCAAGGAAGGAGTGCTCATCAATGGATAATTCTCATCTCTTGGCTGCAGCGCCCGATGTGAACCCGGTACTCCTGCCTTTGGCGCTGGCTGCTGCTGGTAGCACAGGTGCAGACATCGAGCGTCTGATCCGTGAGGCTCGTCAGAAAGCTCGCCGTGAAAAAAGGCAGCTCACTTACAGCGACATCCACGCAGCGCTTACCGCGGGCCAGGCAGCTATGCCACCAGACCTCGTCTGGCGCATCGCTGTCCACGAAGCAGGCCACGCGCTGGCGTGGACTGCGTTCGACATCGCAACCGTCTTTACTGTGACCGTTGGAAATGGGTCTGGCGGCTATGTCGAAAGCGAAATGCGACAGGGTGTTGTCCAAACTCAATCTTGGTTCAATCAGATGATTGCTTGTGTACTCGCTGGACAAGCAGCAGAAAAGCTCATCTTTGGCGAAGCTGGTGTTGGCGCTGGCGGTAGTGAAAGGTCTGACCTTGCACGAGCGACCAAGTTTGCGACTGACTCTGAAACGAACATCGGGTTCGGCAGGGTTCAGCCATTGCTCTATCGATCATTGGAAGAACAGCCCTCCATGCTTTCCCTTGATCGACAGCTTGCGCAGCATGTTCATGACCGGCTTGAGGCCGCAGAGAGGATGGCTCTCGAACTGCTGTCCCAGCATCAGGATGCATTGTTGGCACTGGCAACCCGCCTTGCAGAAGCAAAGACGTTGGATGGCGGCGAAGTGAGAGCACTGCTTGTTCAAGAAATGAATGCCGCCGCAACCGGCTCCAAAAAAGCGGCGCCCTGAAACTGCGATTCAGAATTCGGCTTCCGCGTTACCAAACCCGGCGCCCGCGATTCCCAGGTCGGCCTTTGCGATTCTCAATACTGAAACGGCGATTCCGACCCAGGATTCGCCGTTTCGGAAATCAGTCCCTGCGTTGCCAAATTCAGCCTTGGCGGATCCGATCTCAGCGCAGCCGTTTCCAACCCAGGAATCTGCGATTCACGTCAGACGATCAGCGGCCTTCACGGTCATGATTTGCGTTAAGGCGTGAATCAGCTAACCAAGAGCCAGGGCGGGCCCTCTTTCAGGAAGGCTCATTATGACAAAAAGACATAAGCGGAAACCGGAACTCACTTCGGCACAGATTGATGACCTCGTCGCCTGGACGACAGACATGCATAAAGACTTGGTCCCTCTGCTTTGCGACCTCAAGCCCCAGAGCGCACACTACAATGCTGTCGTTGACCTGAGCGATGCGCTGGCACGGACAATCCGAAAGGTCTCGGGCGATGAACCCAAATGGATGCAGCCCCGCATCAGCCGTTGACGCCAACGGTAATTCAGGCCCGTGGATTCTGGTAACGGCAAGTTGCGGCGGCGTGCTTGGAGATTGTTGGCGCTTCCAACGCTCCATGCACTCAAAGGCGGCTGCAGGGAATTCAGCAAACAGCGCGCCGCAATTTGATATCCATTGAAGCAACGTGCAGGTGACCCGATTCAAGTCATCGCGACGCCAGCTCAATCCGCAATGACGTGCGGGCAACTCGAAACAAGTCAGCTCAATTTATCCTGCCGCGATTCTGGACTCGGTCTTGCCGATTCGAAGCCGGGAAACCGCGATTCCTCTTTGCACGCCGTTTGTGGCAGTGGGGTTGGTGACCTCGAAACCAAGCCGCGGCCCCCCCTTCCAGATTGTCAACATTGGGAGGCAAACGGCGTTTGTTCCTTGCATCGCCGGCCATCAGACTGGGTTTCCACGATGAACAGGGAGATCAGGATGACAAGAAAAACAAATGGGGACAGAAATGCCAAGCAGCGTGCCCGCCAGCAGAGAGTGAGAGATGAGGCCCGTTTTCGCTGTCGGCCGTCGCGAGATGATCTGGCCCGCATGCTGCTGTGGAAAATGATCATGAGTGCCGAGAAGCACCATCTAGGACAACGCCAGGCGCTGGACCGGTTGCGCGATGAGATAGTTGATGGCCTTGAGCTTCAGGGGTTTGATGTTCGTGAAAGCGAAGATGTCTTCGAAGAACTTGCTGCACGTTACGCCGATGGTCTCTTTCCATTCCGTCCTAAGCGGCATCTGAAGCCTGCCTGAACCGCCATGTTCAGTGCCGTTTTTCAAACGCCGTTTAATCAATCATATTCGCTTTCCCCCCATTACTTCCGATCACGGCGTTTGCGGAGGAATCGCAGCAGCATTGCTCAACTTTCCTGAAACAAGCTTGCTGGCAATACATATTGAATGATGGCAATGGTAGTTGACGATCTCCTCTCGTAGGCGACATCAGATAACATGAATGTGGACACAACATTCAGTGGTGAGGAACGCCAGTTAGACGTCTGATCGCTGGATAATCGAATGTTTATGGCCCGCGTTTTCTGGGCAGGACATATATTTAGCTGTGGTCTTGGCGCTTGTGCCAAGGTTTTATGGACATACGCCTTCTTCCGGGCAGGCATTGCCACCGCAGCAAGTATCTACGCCGTGAACACAAGCCATTTTGGCATCGTTGCAGATATTAATCACATCAGTTTTTTCTTCTCCTGTTTCAAGATTGATGAGTGCAGGAGACATCATTGCAATCTCCACAATCTTCGAATTTGAACCAGCCAGAGCAATATTTGGTCCAGCAATGAAAGCTATTGAAAAAATGGCGGCAAGAATCACTTTTTGCATTTGATTTCCCTTTTCTAGATTGGGCGCAATCATGGAAATTTGCATGCACCTATTTCCAGTATGCGCTCTCCTCACTCCATTAAGCCGTGCCGATGAAACCAAAAAATGTCAGACGCTACAACTAGGACACATGTACTAGCAAAAAATTTGGTGACCTTCCCTCGCTCGGTTGCTCAACCATTTTTCGACAATGCGTAAATCCGGCCACCAAAATATACAAAGACACAACATCGTTCTCACCAAAAACGCCAAGCGGCATCCTTGGTTTGAACTCGACCTAGACCTCCGGTCCATTGAAAGACGGTTCCGTCCATATTTCTGACATTTGTCGGATTTTATTGCGCGGCGGCCCAGACATTTGTCCACAACTCCGTTCACGTCTTTATGGCAGGTCTCGATTGAAACCCAGGCATTAATGAAACAGAGGTTTTGAGGCAGAAGCTGCCGATCGGTTCTCTAAATGAGATGGAAGGAAAATTGTTGACAAAGCCGATTAATAGCTCTCGCAGTGACTTGCCATTGCCCTTTTTGCTTCAGAGGTGCCGCGAGCAGAAAAACTGGCAATTTCCTGGCCCGATTGATTGGTGATCATCATATGCCCGGCAGCGGCAAAGCCCTTTAGAAAAGCCGCGCTTGGTTGGAATTGACCGGTCCACGCTCTGTCGGGGCCAAAATACCACATTCTGACGGGGTAGTTGGGAGACACTCTGTCACTCGACACGAAAACAATATTGAGCACCATTTCAGTGTCGTCTTCTCTGCTCAACAGCTGGATATTCTCCCCAATGAGCAATGCATGCGTTTGGTCAGAGTCCTGCGAACATCTCAGGGAAAAGCTATTGTCGTCCTGTGTTATCTTTGAATATGCATATTTTTTCCCCCGGCTGTCTTTACCGGCATTCGTTTTCCATGAAATCTGGTTTTGCGACAAATCTGCAGATGCGCCATCACCTTCTTCCGGCATGCTCCAGGGCATGAACTCAACATAAACGGGAACGCCGGGGGAAAATGTGACGTCCTGCTTGTTCCAATCGAACCGCATGGCATTTGCCATCCGGCCATTCAGATCATTGCAATAGTGTTGATAAATTGCAGGTTCGGGGACGACGATCATGTCGGAGCCGCTGCAAACCGCGTTGATCATTTCCGTTTTCAGTGCCAGATAGGCGCCAATTGTCGTTCCCGTTTTAGGGAGCTCGTAATAGACGCGGGCTCCAATCGTGGTCAGGGACATCCGGTCCTCAGGCGTCTGAGCTACCCTGATGAAATCACGAGGCCTGACGGGTTCGAAGACAGAATCCGTTACGTTCAACCAACTTTCTTTTCGCTTGCGAAAAAACAGGAGTGCATGGGTGGCCGGAACTCCCTCATCAAATATCGACTGGGATATTCCAACTAGTGGATCGCCATTTTCCAGCCGCCACAGAACCACCTGAATTTCTTCGGCACCGCCGCCGGTCCCTTCGTCCACAATCCTGATGTAACCATTACGTTTATCAACTTCGATCGGCAAATACTCGTCCCAAGCCGAAGCCTTGACGACCCATTTTCCGCTTCTTTTCTCGATCCTGTACTCCAATTGCGAACTGGCCATTTCCCGCAGCTCGGAATAAAATTGAAGGATATCATCCTTCGCTTCCACAGCACCGACATTGGTACTGCAGACAGAGAACAGAGCAATCAAGCAAAGCACAAGTTGCCTTGCTGAGCTACGAGACGATGAGAAGAACCTGAATTGCATTTGAAGAGAAAACCTGTCCGAAAATTGAATTTGCCATTCCCGGCAACACCAGATGCACTTGGAAATTTTGATGTCGTATCGCGGGACCTGGTATCCGGCTTCAGAAACTCGCTTCTGCGTGCCTTGCTGCCGATCAGGAATCCCTATTAGTCAGGAACCGAACTGCATTGAATTTTCATCGGAGGTTTGTGACATCCACGCGGCCACCAGTAGTTGATTTGTCCGGAGTAAAACGTGCCACACAAGTCCTGGCCGTTGCAGTTGCATTGAGCGCTTGAGTAGCAAACCGGCTGTGAATTGTTTGGCACCCAGCCTGTCGTAAAGCTGCCGCCGACCTGATCCCAACGTGATTTGTACGTTTGCGCCGAAATCTCGATGTCCGGTTGATGTGGATTGGGCTCTGCGGCGATCACTGAGATCGACGGAAAATCTGTGTGTATGGTTCGCTGATTTTCAGCCTGGTCAAGCAAGGAACCCGATCCATTGGTTTCAGCCAGACCGGCTCCCGAAGTGAGGCACAACAGTGCTCCTGCAAGAAAAGTGACTATTTGTAGAGAGCTTCTTTTGTCAGTCATAGATCAATCCTGAAAAATGTTCGGTTGTCATGCGTCAACATTGGAGCCGAAAGCAGATCACAGGCAATTGGTACAGATGTACCATGTCGCAAGCTCGCGAACGGGATTTTCATCTATGCTTCGCCGCACTTAACCGTCTCGATCGGAGACGCCGGATGAGCGGCTACGGTCTGGCTGGCGATTGTCGGAGGCTGTCGAAATCCGGGTATTCAAGGGGTCGGCGTAACTGTCGCCCCAACGCGGAGCAGTTTGAGCCATCCGCTGATTGAACCAAAGGAGATCGGTTTCCACCTCCCCAAAAAGCTCTTTCCGCGATCAGAGCCTGGTTCCTGTGGTTGCAAAGCAGACAAAGTCCGCGGCGCATGAAGACGACATTCATGCCTCGGCTGCTTTGCTAGCCTGTACATCTGTACATGTAGACACCCAAGCCCGAATTTCGCTAGTTTCCAGTAATTACCCACCCCCTTGCCATGCACCACAATGTCTGAATCCATGATGATATGGATCGGACTGATTTGCAGCAGCTGAGCAAGGACGAATTGATCGAGATGGTGCTTCGGCTCCAACGGCCTTCCAAGGATTCTCGGACGTCTTCCAAGCCGCCCTCGACGGACAAGAAAGAGAAACGCGTCAACTCACGACCGGGTGGAGCCAAGCCCGGGCATGAACCCCACAATAGGGTGCTGGCGGATTTTGCCGACATGTTTCGCGATCATGAACCGACCGCCTGCAAGAGATGCGGCCATGCGTTTTCCGGTGATGATACGATGGTGCTGGCCGGGGCCTATGACGAGATCGATATTCCTGCGATCCGTCCTCATGTCACCCGGCATCGGCGTTTTTCCTGTCATTGCCCGCAATGCGGCACGACAACAAAAGCCACCGCACCTGCCGTGGCAACCGCAACGCCGTTCGGGCCAGGCATTCACGCGCTGGCGATCTACCTCAAGAGTTTCCATGCATTGTCTTACGAACGCCTGAGCGGTGTGTTCATGGATATCTTCGGCCTTAATGTGAGCGAGGGCGCGATCATGAACATGTTTTCCCGCTCCCGTCCGAGCTTCCAGGCCACAGCACAGGCCGCCAAGGCCAGCCTTCGAGCCGCCCGCGTTGTCGCCAGCGACGAAACCGGTGTGCGTATCGAGGGCACAAATGCCCAACACTGGGTTTTTCATTGCAAGGATGCTGTTGTCCACCAGCCCGATTACTCCCGTGCAGCACGGGTCGTTCACGAGACCATGGGCGGCCATGTCCCCGAGGTATGGATATCTGATCGGTATTCAGCCCAGCAATCTCACGGCCATCGACATCAAACCTGCCTTGCACATTTGGCGCGTGATACAGCCTTTGCGCTGGAACATGGCGAGGATGATCTCCCTCTTCGCTTCCAGCTTTGGTTTGGCCGTGTGTTTGATTTCGCCAGAGCCATAAGCACATTCGCTGCGTCTACCGTCGCAAGCAAGAAGCGCAAATTCGATAAACAGCTTGCCGGGCTTCTATGCGCCCCGACTTCGTGCGACCTGGCCCAAAAGCTCCAGGCCAAGATCGGGCGGGCCCGCGATCAGCTGCTGACGTTTTGCGACTATCCCGGAGAAGTCGATGTCACCAACAACACATCTGAGCGAAAGCTCCGTCCATGGGTCATTCAGCGAAAGGTGACAAACGGATATCGCGCCATGTGGGCCGCCCAAGCAGAGGCGGATGTACGCACGACCATCGACACCGCCCGCCTCAAAGGCGCAAACCCCTTCCAGGTCATCGCATCCGTCCTGGCATAGGCCGGTAGAAGAACCGGAAATCACGAATTCGGGGGTGGGTAATTACAGTTTCCATTTTGAAAACGCAACAAGTCTGTTTGCAATATGCAGAAATCTTGTAGGTATTTCAGAATGTTATTCGTTTATTGGAGGCTTTCATAATGCGTTTTTGGCTCGCTGCGTTTATATTTCTGTGTGTGAACAATAGTGCCGCGTTTGCTCAGGGCTGTGTCGATTATGACATCTATGATGCCGGCAAGACATATCCAGGCGCCCGGTTCATTGTGAACTATTTGGCCGACATCCAGGAGCAGGATCTTTACAACTCCAAAGGGGTGGGGTTGTCGAATGCGGAACAGATCCTGCGTCAGGATCGCGCCAATGTTCACAAATTCAAAACCGGCAGCGAGATGGATAGTCATGACAGTTTTTTCGGTAAACCAGCAAACCGCGCGCTGCTGGAGACCGGTCAGCTCGTAACTTATTGCAACATTAATCTCACCGCACTCAAACGCCAGATTTCGCAGGGCCGAGTTCCCGGCTTGCTTGACGTGATGGTGTTCAAGATGCTTGGCACGGGACGCTATACGGTGTTCATCAATGTTGTTGGCTAACAGGGATTTTGCCTGCGTAGAAATCCATTAAAGCGGCGCGGGAACCTGTTTTGGCCAAGCCGCTTCTTTCCCGACATAAAGCGATTGGGCACTGACGCCCAATGACTTCAAGACCATTCGCAACCTGGCAGTCGCGCTCAGCTAGGCTGTCGTGATTGAAATTGTTACCAAAATGACTGTGCTCATGATGGCTCTCATGCCTCTGAATCGAGGGAGAACGTGCCTGCGAATCCAAGGGCTATTCATTCACTGTCTGTCGCAGGCTGGTTGCGCTCTCGGTTGGCCCGCTGGTTCTCCTTGAAAGGAAACAGCCAAAACCCAAATGCCGATACGAGACACAATACTGATGGAAAAACCAATACGATTATTGCAACGAAGAATATGGATGTAGCAATTATTGCAAATGTAACGGGCATTACAGCGAAGAATATATCAAGTCCAAGGTATTTGGAAACAAGAATGGATGTGACTAGTTGAGCGGACACGAGCAAAAGAAAGACACAAAATTCCCCGTCACAAATAGCCATATCCATTTTGCTTATGAAAATGCTCGCAGTCACGGCTACCATGGACGCGACTAGAAAATGGAATGCCGCACGGCCGGAAGCATTGCGCAGAAAGAGCGCGCCGCAATACAGCGCGAGATAGGCAACAATTATTGCTGAGGTAAACATGAGTTCAGAAGGCATGGTGATGTTCCCTTGGTGGAGCCCGTCTCTGAGAAAACTGCGCAAATCATCGGCGCCGGCGGAGCGGCAAACGCCAAGGGACGTCTTTGATGGCGCAGCCTGGAACGCCCGCTTTTGCCTTGCGCCAGATTGCTCGGCCTGCCCCATAAGGTGATCCGGGATTGATGTGGTCGGAATGAGTTTCGCTATTGAGTAGGCGGAAAGATGCGCTCACCCTGTCTGCCTCTATCCGCGCACACCCCCGGTCGACGTTGCCCCCTTGAGTTCGAAATTCTCCCCCTCAAGCAGTTTCTTGATCTTGATCCACGCCTTTGATGCCATGCCGGGCGGCGGCGCGGCTTTTGGGGCATCTGGTATTTGATAAGACATCTTCTCGGTGATCTTGATGAGCCCGCCACGAATGATTATGTTCGCTCTCGAGTCCTCTTCCACATTGACCTTGTCGCCAACGTACAACGGGGAGCCTGGTCTGGCCGGCAATGTCCTGATTCCCCGCTCAATAAACACCCTTCCGATGACGGAGCTGATATTGCCTTCGGATTTGACCACTGAGCCTCTGTATTCGTTGATAACTTTCACAAGCGAATATTTTGCGATTTCAGCGCTGGCTTTTGCCGCCGGTACTTGCCTGATCTTGACCTTCGAGGTGTAGATTGAATCCGGACCATGCTTCAAATAATAGGTGCGGCCGGCATCGGCGTTCAGCTCAAATTGCTCCACCCCTTCGGAATAGATACCGAGATGGGATTCCGGCGTGAGCGTTTTTATCCCGGCATTTGTCTTGATGGCTATAAACGATCCGTTTTTCAGTGCGCCAATTTTGGTTCCATTGTACTGAACTGGCCATGCTGTCGCGGAGCCGACAAATCCGCCTTCGCGGTAAATCAGCAGGAACACCTCGTCGCCATTGAGGCTTTCAGCCCGTTGAGTGCTAGCCGCAACAATCGTTCTCTGTTCACCGCTTCCTCGTGTCGAGACAGCGCTGGAGGATTCCCACGTTGACGAACACCCAGATGCAATGAACAGAAGAATTAGAAACAGGTATTTCATGAAATTTGCTATTTCTTCAGTTCACATACCACGGAATTATTTCCTGAGTTTTGGCGAATGCCAATGTATCCTCGATATTGCCAGGTCTCTTTTGCCTTTTTAAGTGCATATGAATTCGAATAGAAATCCGTGTTGCAGTACCGTCCAAATCCAACGCAACCGCTCTGTATTCCATTGCAACGGGTATCTGTGTACAGGCCTTGCACATTTCCGGCATGATCACTGAAGTAAAAGGGTGCGCTTGTGCCTGCCAGGCTGGCGGTCGACAAAGCGCACAACAATGCTCCGCCCAGGAAAGTCAGTTTTTTAATTGAGTTTTGATTTCCAACCATTTTCGCTTCCAATCATTGCTTATTGCCAAGGTGGCTGAAAGCTAGATGCGAGAGACGGGCTGTTGCAATTGGGACAGATGTACTAGTGCGCCAGCTCTTCTGCCGGGCTAGGTTAGGGCGTGTTTATTAGGATAGACGTCGTATGAAAACGCTGTTTCCCGGTGACGTTGACTTCCAGGCGGACCGCGCCCGCTTGTTTGCGCGTGCGCCCGCCAAGATTTTTTTGGCCACATTGCTTCAGCAAGCGTACTCATCTATCTCGCCTGGGATGTGCTGGCGCTGCACTGGCTTGCACTGTGGGGCGTTTGGGAAATTCTGGTGACGCCAACTCTGCTCTACGTTCTCGGCAAACAAGCTGAAAACCCGACGAGCCGGGAGCTCAATCTGGATCGTTGGCAGAACAAACTGCACGCGCTTTTTGCCCTTGTTGGCACCAGTTGGGGTACGTTTCTCTTTTTCGGGCTGGACGTTCAAAACCCGGCGCATTTTTCCATCCAGATGGCAATCGTGGCGGGGGCTTCAGCCGCTGCCGCTCGCTCCCTGGGCATATTCAAGTTCTCGTTCTTTTTCTACGAAATCCCCTTTACCGGGCTACTCGCCATCCGGATTTTCATGATCGGCGGCGATTTTGTTCTGCTGGGGGTTCTCGTCCTCATCTTCGCTGTCATGATGTGTGGATTGGCCAACGACACCAGCGAGGAGTTGTCCGAGTATCTGGCGACCAAACTCGAAAATCTCGATCTGGCAGATAAATATCTCGCTGCTGCAAAGAAGGCGGATATAGCCAATGCCGCCAAGACCCAGTTTCTGGCGCAGGCAAATCACGACTTGCGTCAGCCAATACATGCCATCGGGCTTCTTACCGAGTGCTTGCGGGATCAAAAACTCGATGCCGACGGGGAAGATGTTCTGGATACAATTGATCTGTCCATCGACAATCTTTCCAATTTGTTCAAATCCCTTCTCAATGTCACTTCACTGGATTCCGGCGGCCTGAAACCCGACCTGACAACTTTTTCTCTGGATGAAGTGCTGCGCCAAACCGTGCGGCAAGCGCTGCCTGAAGCAGAAGAGCATGGTGGTACCATAAAGCTGGTCGGCACTTCGATCAGTGTGAAAACCGACAAGGCCCTTCTGTCTTCGATACTCCAGAACCTGGTTTTCAATGCTGTCAAATACGCCCCGGGAGCCAAGATACTTCTCGGTGCAAGGGTCAGAAATGGCGCGGCGAGTGTTCATGTTCTCGATCAGGGAATTGGCGTGCCGGATCATCTCCAGGAAGCGATTTTTAACGAGTTTGTTCGCGGCAATCCGCACGGTCCGGGCCGCAGGGATGGGCTGGGTTTGGGGTTGTCGATTGTATCGCGGACGGCGCGCCTTCTGGGTCTGGATGTGGATTTCAGGTCGACAGAGGGTGTCGGTACCCATGTCGCCATTGAGGGACTTCGCGTTTCGTCCCGACCAATTCAAGAACAAGCTGTTGCCGTTTCCAGTGAGGTTTTCAAAAAGCCCAACAAGACTGTGCTGATCATCGACGACAATCCTCAGGTGATGAAGGCAATGAAGAACCTTCTCCAGAATTGGGGCTATGACGTGGAGACCAGGACTCCCATGTCGGAATTTCCAGCACGCTTTGACGTGCTGCTTATGGACTATCACCTCAATACCCCGAAAAACGGCATCGAGCTTGCAAGAGAAATTAATCAGAGAGCCCCGGTGCCTACCGCAATTATCAGCGGCACCATCACCGACCAGATCGAGGGATTTGCAAAACAGGAGGGATTCTGGACACTCCACAAGCCTGTGTCGCCAATGCAACTGCGATCTGTCCTATTGGCAATGACAGCCAACTACGCCGACGCAAGCTGATGAGTTATATCAAGCCATACAAAACGGCCAATGCCGATGCGGCCGAGCGAGTGGATACACCCAGTGACTTGAACACTGCGGAAATATGTGCGCGCACGGTAAAGGGAGAAATCCCCAATTCGCGCGCAATTTCCTTGTTTGTTTTTCCCTGGCCCAATCCGACGAGCACATCGATGTGCCGTTGCGGGAGGTTCGGGATAATGCTTTGTCCGATCGAATCATCGCCATCCAGACAGACAACAATTTCACCCTCGACGACTTTGTTGATGGAAAGCATAATTTCGTCGGCGGAGACGGATTTCGAGATGAAACCGTTTGCCCCCGCCGCGATCATTTCGTCCGCAACCGTCTTGTCGTCAGTCATTGAAATAACAACCAAAGCTGACCCAGGATATGCCTTGCGCAAATCAGCAACAGTTTCCGCACCCTTGAAGCCGGGGAACACCAGATCAAGCAGCATCATGATCGGAGCTTCGTCTTTCTGCGCCTCTAACAACAAGGATTCCGTGTCCGTCACCTCGACAAGAGACGCCGTAATTACGCGCTGAATGATACGTCGCAAACCTTCACGGAATAGCGGGTGATCGTCAGCAATAATAATCCTGCCGACCAATGCTTTACCCCCGAATTCCCAAACCATCATGAATCAGCAGTACGTTATAAATGAGTGGCGCTCAAGAGACCGAAAACCGGATGCGCTGGACACACCGTCTTAAGTGATCAGAGAAATTCGCTTCAACCTGGATACCATTAAAACCAGAAAATCTCAGAGGGCTCACACATGCTTCAAATCCTGTGCAATTTGGTCGTACCGGGTCTCGGCACCCTGTTTATGCGGAAGCCGGTTGTCGGGACCATTCAGTTGCTGCTGCTGGCTTGCGCGTTGGTGCTCGCGGCAACCGTTTTTCTTGTATTTTTCGGAATTGTCGTTTGGTTTATTGATTTGATCTGGGCGCTTGGAGTTGGCATTTTTTGGTATAGGCAGGCGCGCAAGAAATAGGCAAGACCGCAACAGTCTCCCGGACTCTCCAAAACAATGGCGGATCGTGACGGCGGTGAAGTCAGCACCCATCGTCAAATTTTGTAGGGGATCCTGAGTGCTTGGAACTTTGAGTTTGGCTCAGAAATAGGTGAAATTGATATAACCAATCAGCGCTGCACCACCCAAGACGCAAATTATGAAGATGAGTGGTGCGATCAAGCCGGCAAAATACCCAAGGCTCTCTATCCAGAGAATTGGTCTTCTGGCGATGTGGGCATTTGCAGGGTCAACAGGCGTCTGAACCGGTTCACCATGCTTGAGCAACGGATTCCGGAAATGCTTCATGAGTGGAGTAAGCGTAAACCAGAAATAGATGAGGCCGACTACGCCATATAGCGATAAAGCGATAAATCCGGGAGAGCCGCTGCCTCTGAAGAGAACCCACCCCCAAAACCCAAGTGCCAGAATTCCAACCGTTGTCGCGACACCTATGCTGGCAGCAGGCGTGATGTCGACTTCAGCATCACAATTTCCGCACTTGTAATGAACAATCGAATTGTAAATCTGCATCTTGCGCGAAACCGGCATCAGATTGGGTTGGTGGCATTGTGCACATCGTCTGATTTTGGATATTTCCACTCACTTCGCTCCAAGTTTGCAGTGTTTGCGGATCGCGGCAACTCCAATAGCCCTGCCCTTAGTCCCAAAAGTGTAGGCAAGCTCACCATCCTGATTCAAGATGTCCAGACGATGCGACGCCGCTAAAGCATCAAGCTCGGATTTGCCGGCATTGATCGAACCAAACCAGGCCTGATCTCCCTGACCGCCGTCAAAATAGTTGGCGCCCAGACGCTCTCGATAAGAGGTGCCTCCGGACAAGATGAAGCGGAGGGATAAACTGGCGTCCGCGTCATCTTGCGCATATAATCTTGGGAGCGAGATTGCGAAAAGCTTTATACCAAGACGATTGTCTTCCCAATCATTTCCATCGCAGTAAAATTCGAATGCGAATTCATGCATCTCAGTCCGCATATTTGCGAATGCCAGACCATTTGCGTTTTTGCCGGAGATAGTTGTCCATTCATTGGCATCGACTTTCCTAGTGGCTGACGTCGCCATAACAATTGATACCAATATCACCACAATTTTTCGCATATGGCTTCGCCGCATTTGATCCTGTGCGCATTCCGGAGTATCCGGCCGGCCATTCCGATAACATCCGGCCACCTAAACCGGGGTATCCGGCCACCCTTATATAGCGGCTGCGAGGCCTGATGATTTGGTTATCAGGATTGGATGCTTTCGTCACCTGTTCCGAGTTTGGTTTTCCTCATGCTCTGGCCGTCGAGTTCGACGCGATAGGCGTTGTGTACGAGGCGATCGAGAATGGCATCGGCGAAGGTGGGTTCCCCGATCACGTCATGCCAGGTGTCGATGGGCAATTGGCTTGTGATCAAGGTTGATCCAACCTCGTATCTGTCCTCGACTATTTCCATAAGGTCACGACGCTGACTGGCATTGAGGCGATCCGGTCCCCAGTCGTCCAGGATTAGCAGTTGAGTTTTGGTAAGGGCCTTGAACAGACGCGGAAAGCGTCCGTCACCATGGGCCAGTTCCAATTCATCAAAGAGACGTGGCATGCGCTTGTACAGCACAGTGATACCGTCTCGGCAGGCGGCTTGCGCCAGAGCGCAGGCCAACCATGTTTTGCCAACGCCGCAGGGGCCAGTGATCATCAGGTTGCGCTTGTCCTTGATCCAGCGCCCGGTCAGCATCTGCTGGAACATGGCTTTGTCGAGGCCGCGCCGCGACTTGTAATCCACGTCCTCCGGCGAGGCACCGACGTGGCGCAGTTTTGCTGTACGCATGCGGCTTTCAAATCGCCTCGTCTCACGACTGGCGGTCTCTCGATCAATGAGCAGCCCAAGCCATTCAGCGTGGCTAAGCCCGGCTGTGCCGTCCTGTTTTTGCATCTCGGCAAAGGCTTCTGCCATGCCGTCGAGCCTGAGTGTTTTGAGCTGATCCAGCGTTGGGTGATCAAGCATTCTCTATCCTCTTCAATGGAAGTAATCCGCACCACGGATATTGGGGTGAGTGATCGCAGGGCCGTCCGTGGTGGGTTCGCGGCGCTGACGGTCCAAACCATTCTTCAGAATGGAATGCAGGGATGTGTAGGAGTGGGCGTTGATCTCAAGCGCACGCAAACAGGCGGCATCCAGGCGCTCCCGCCCGAAGGTCTTGGCCAGCCGTAAAACACCGAGGCACGTTCTGTATCCTTGTTCGGGATGTTTGCGCTGGCGCATGATCACATCGACAAAGACCTCAACATTTGGGCCGATGCGCACAGCTTGCCCGCGGATACGCTGTGGCGTCCAATCCTCGCGGAAGCGATGATGGGCGGGCATGTGATCGCGGATCGTGGAGTGCTGGCGATTGCCCGAGGTTCTGGCGTGAGAGGCAACGCGTTGCCCATTAAAGTATACCTCTACGGTGCGTGCGGTGATCCTTGCCCATAGTTTTTGCTTCAGCAACTGATGCGGCACCGAGTAATAATGGCGGCCAATATCGACATGGTAATCGAGGCCCGCGCGGCACTGCTTCCATTCGGCATAAACATAGGCCTCCATAGACAAGGGCTTCAGAGCGGGCCGATCCAGGCGTTCAAACAGATCGCGGCGGCTTGCACCAAGATGGCGACTGACTTTGCCGTTGAGCTGATCCAGCAATGGCCGGATGGCAGCGTTCACCTCATCAAGGCCAAAAAAGTGCTGGTTGCGCAGCCGCGCCAAAATCCAGCGCTCGGCCAGCAAAACAGCGCCTTCCACCTTTGCCTTGTCTTTCGGCTTTCCAGGCCGCGCCGGAACGATGGCGGTATCGTAATGTGCCGCCATATCACCATAGGTGCGATTGATCTCAGGATCATAAAAACAGGCCTTGGTGACGCCTGCCTTGAGATTGTCTGGAACCAGCTGCGCAGGCACGCCACCGAAGAACTCAAAGGCACGCACATGGCTGGATACCCAGTCCGGCAGGCCCTGTGTCCAGCTGGCTTCGACATAGGTGTAATTGGACGCTCCCAGCGTCGCGACAAAGATTTGTGCGGTGCGCACCTCTCCCGTTTTGGGGCAGACAACATCAACTGTCGGGCCCGCGTAATCGACAAACAGCCGCTCGCCTGCAGGATGACGCTGACGCATCACCGGAGACAGCTTGCCTTCCCAGCGGGTGTAGAGCTCACAGTATCGGCTATAGCCGTATCCATCGTGATGAACCCCGCGATACTCCTCCCACAGCAGCGACAGCGTCACGCCCTTGCGCCGCAACTCGGCATGCACATGCGCCCAGACAGGCTGAGGAACCGCGCGACGGACATCGCCGGGGCAAACGGGAAACAGGCGGTTCTCAAGGTCGGCGTCCGACAGATCAGCAGACAGAGGCCAGCTCAAACCTTCCAGATCAGCGCGCCGAAAATATTCCGAAATCGTCGCACGGGCCACGCACAGGCTTTGCGCCACCTGGCGGCCTGAAAATCCATCCGCCCGAAGCCGCAGGGCTTCCCTTATCTTCCGCATAGGCAATCTCTTCATAAAGGGCTCTCTCCATCCAAAGGAACGGAACAGTAGCCCTGTTACAGATCGCCTCGCAGCAGCCTAAACTGGGTTGAAATGGGGGTGGCCGGATGCCCCGGAATCCCCGGCCGGATCAAATCGGAATGGGTGGCCGGATGCTATCGGAATCAGTGGCCGGATCGTCCCGGAATACGCAATCCTGCCCAAGTTCAAAATATCAAAGTAAAAATGCGCCCGACAAGTGAAGGCCTCATGTGCTCCATCTGATTTGGTTTTATCGACATCCAAGTGCAGTCCTTATGCAAACATACCCAATCCAAGAGAGACCCATGAATTGGGTATGTTGATTGCCCGGCGTTAGTGAATCTCTGTCTCTGACAATGACCAAAGCTACTCCGTTCTCCTGCAAGGTAAATTGGTACATGTGTCCTAGTGCCCCAGCCATGCTCCGCCAATATCAAATGGAAAAACTGGAGTTCGGAACATCTTATTGCTCTGGGCAGGTGTTGGAATATTATTCAGGTTTCTGGAGCGCGCCGGGATGGCTGGATAACGCGTGGACATTGTGCCTCTGGCACCAGAATCTGCACCGACTGTAAGCGTCGTCGCATTCTGATGCGCTAGCATCAATGTCATTACATGCGATGCGAAAAACAAATTTTCGTACAACATAAATAAGATTAGTTTTCGCCCAATTGGCATTTTTGTTGACTTGAGATGCTAATCTTGTGGCTTCGGTTTCTTGCAATATTGGCCGCTGCCCAATTCTTCCGAAATACAAACCGGTAGGGAGCGCCCATTTATCCATAATCGGCGGAATCCGGAAATTATTTCCGCGTTTCGAGGCCCATAGATCCATTTCTGTTCTTGCGGTAGAATGTTGACCAAGGTATCGTTCAATGTATCGCTGAAAGCGCGGCAAAACTCAATTAGGCCTATTTTGTCAATGTAATGGGGGCTTTGGGGGAGAATCCCTCTCTCTCCGCCATCAACCACCCTATTGATTTTACATGGTTTCCAGCGGTTTTGACCGCTATCACTGGAACAGGGAGAGTATGCTCTTTGGTGTGGCATTAGCGATCTGCAGCGCCTGAATGGCAAGCTTCTCTTGCGTCTGCAACGCTTTGAGCCGCACCGACTCCTCGTTCATATCCGCGTCAACAAGGCGGCCAATGCCTTTGTCGATCGTATCCATCAGTTTCATGGTGAAGTTGGATTGAATTTCGATCCTCTTCTGCAATGCACCTAGCGTGGCAGCGGAATCGACGATTTTGCTGGTCACAATATCCATGTAGCCAATGTACGCATCGATCATGTCGGGGTGTTGATCGACATCAATGTCTCGGAAATTGCGAGTACCTATAGGCTCGATGCTGACATTGACACCAGTAAAAGCTATCCCGCTCTTTGAGCCGGCTTTCTTATGCAGGTTAGGATCAGGCTCAACGGTTATAGTCCCTGGACCTGCAGCCGTGATTGTCACATCGCTACGATTGATCAACGAATTGAGAAGAAGCGCCATTTCGGCCGATGTGGAAATCTCGCCTGACGTGATCCCCAAAAGGCCGTTCACGTAGTCCTTGTCAAAGGAGTAGTGCAGCGGCGTTTCATTTTCGACCGCAAGATTGAAGCTAACCACCGTATCGGAATAGACAGTAAATGGCTCGAAATTCAGCGTCATGTCAGAATTGCGCGGGCCGTAGCTGATTGCCGTTGCTGCCAGACCGGGCATGCCGATGGTGCTGGAAACGTTGGTTATTTGAATTGATGAGCCGTTGAGGCCGCTGTTTTCAGACGTATTGAAGCCTATCACGTCCGGGACGTCGACGTATTTCTTGAGATCATTATCCCATGTCGTGAACGTGGTGACAAAAGCATTGGTGCTTGCGCCGCCGTTCTGCATCGCACGGGCGATCACTGCCGTATACTGCTTGTAGTCTGCAATCACGCCGTCGCTGGTGCCGAGGGCGGCGTCGACCGTTGAACGGTCGATCACCACTGTCTTCGAAACGCCAGGATTGTGCGGCGGGGGAACATCGGCAGGGTCGTCAGCATCTACGGTGATATCGAATGAGATCGTATCAGCGGCACCGAAGGTGAAAGCGCCCGAAAAGGCGAACGTCTGATAACCGGGCCTAGAACCTCGCTGGTTGAACGGGTGGGTACTCATTGCTTGCGTGCCATCGCTGTAGGTCGCATAGGGATACCGCAGACCACCAACAGTCTTGAAATCGCGCGGGTCGGCTTGCAACAACCCTCCCCCGTTCAAGTTGAAAAGTGACGTTTCTGACAACGCGACCTCTAGTGATTTGACGGTGATATTGCCGCCAGCATCGCGAACAAAAGAAGATACCACGGACGAACGGTTGAGGGTCTCGTCGAAAATGTCAGGTATGTCGGTGGAGAGCCAGTTCTGTCCGTTAAAACTTGCGGACGTCGCGATGCTGACCACCTGGTTCTTGAGCTCGGCAAGCTCCTTCTGGATTTTCGCCTTGTCGACACCTGGCTCCCTCGCAGCCACGAGCTTGGCCTTGAAATCGCCAAGTATGTCGATGACAGCTTCCATACCCGTATACGCAACATCGACCTTCGCCGCGCCTAATCCGAGCGCATCAGTCACAGCCGATAGCGCCAGATTGTCTGACCGCATCGTCGTGGAAATTGACCAATAGGCAGAATTGTCTGATGCAGTCTTCACGCGCAATCCTGAACTGACACGATGTTGCGTCTCAGATAACTCGGACGTAATCGAGCGCAGTGTGTGAAGCGCTGTGATCGCTGATATGTTTGTGTGGATACTCGTCATACGAACACGCAAGGTATGAAAATCTGGACGCAAAAAACTTCAGTCGAGCCTTAGCTCTCCCCGATCAATATGGTTCACAAAAGGTTAACAGACAAAGCAGTATGGGAGGGTAAAAATACGGCGGTTCAGATAATTGGCTCCGCTCCTCCCTTGTTCCCGGTCAAAGCGCGGTTGAGTTTATGAGGGAACAAAAACCACCCGACCAAATGTGTGTCTTCTGTTCAATTTGATGCTTGATATTACGGCGCGATCTTGCACATGTAGCGCAACTATCGATTGATTCCGACCAGAGATGGATTTTAGGGGGGCGGGTAAAAATGTAAGCGGTGTTCCGCTCACACCTTGGCAGGATAATTCCAAGGAAGCAGCTCATCGATCCGGCTCTGTTTATGACCGTTGACGATGGCGGTAAGTGTCCTGGTCAGATAGGCCTGCGGATCAACGGCGTTGAGTTTGCAGGTCTCAACGAGCGAGGCGATGATGGCCCAGTTTTCGGCTCCAGCGTCATGGCCGGCGAAGAGTGCGTTCTTCCGATTGAGGGCTATCGGCCGGATGGTTCGCTCCACGCTGTTGTTGTCGATTTCGATGCGGCCGTCGGCGAGGAAGAGAAGCAGACCCTCCCAGTATTTGGCGATGTATTTCAAGGCTTCGCCAAGCGGCGATTTGGCCGCAACACGGGCACGGTGATGAACGAGCCATGTTTCCAATTCGGTTACCAGCGAGGCTGATCGTTCCTGTCGCCCGGCGAGGCGAGCCTGCGGATGAAGGCCGCGCAATTCGGCTTCGATCCGGTAGAGTTCGCCGATCCGTTTGACGCCGTCCTCGGCAATCGGTGCTGCTCCGTTGCGGGTGATCTCCACCAGCTTGCGACGAGCGTGGGCCCAACAATAGGCAAGCCGAATGTCCGGGCCAATCCGGTCTGGCGCGATCAGCCTGTTGTATCCGGCATAGCCATCGACCTGCAGAATGCCCGAGAAGCCCTGCAATATCCGTTCGGCATGAATGCCCCCGCGACCGGGAGTGTAGGTGAAGGCGACGCCTGGTGGCGCACCACCGCCCCATGGACGATCATCACGAGCCAAGGCCCAGAAGTATCCTGTCTTGGTTTTACGGGAGCCGGGATCAAGCACGGGGGCACGGGTCTCGTCCATGAAGAGCTTGCTCGAACGCTTCAGGTCGGAGATCAGCGCATCAAAGACGGGACACAATTCGAAGGCTGCGCGACCGACCCAATCGGCAAGTGTGGACCTGTCGAGATCAATATCTTGGCGGCTCATGATCTGAGCCTGCCGATACAAAGGAAGGTGATCGGCATATTTGGAGACCAGCACATGGGCGACCGTCGCTTCCGTCGGCAACCCAGCCTGGATCAGACGTGCAGGAGCTGGGGCCTGAACGACGCCGTCGGTGCAGGCGCGGCAGGCATATTTGGGGCGGCGTGTGACGATGACGCGGAACTGGGCCGGGATCACGTCCAGCCTCTCGGACACATCGTCGCCGATGCAATGCAGGCATCCGCCGCAGGCGCAGATCAGGCTTTCCGGCTCGATCACCTCTTCGACACGAGGAAGATGCTTTGGAAGAGAGCCGCGATTGGTCGCTCGTGGCTTGATGAACCGCTTGCCCAAGGGGGCGTCCGCCTCATCCTCGGCATGGATCGCGGCCATTGCCGTTTCCAGGTCTTCAAGTGCCAGATCGAATTGGTCGGGATCGGTCTTCTCGGACTTGCGCCCGAAGGCCGCTTGCTTGAAGGCGGCAACCAGTTTCTCCAGCCGTTCGATCCGCTCATCTTTGCGGACAATCTGGGCGTCCTTGCCTGCCTCGCGTGCCTGCGCCGCAATCAGCATCGCCTTCAGGGCGGCAACATCATCGGGAAGATCGGCGGCGTTCAGCATGGCCGGAATCTACTAAATCCCGCTTCGAATTGCCTTTGGTATTTGCCACCCGAGTCATCGTGCCGCAGCTATTCGATGGCCTCCGGTGCTCTCGTTTCCACGGAACGAACGCGTCGCCAGTCGAGGCCCGCAAACAGCGCTTCGAACTGAGCATGGCCCAATGTCATTAGGCCATCTCTGATACCCGGCCAAGTGAAGGTGTGATCTTCCAGTCGCTTGTAGGCCATCACAAGACCGCTGCCATCCCAGTAGATCAGCTTCAACCGATCCGCCTTGCGTGACCGGAACACGAACACCGTTCCAGTGAACGGGTCTTTGCGCAACTCGTTCTTCACCAGCGCAGCCAAGCCGTCATGGCCCTTGCGGAAGTCCACAGGCTTCGTCGCCACCATGATCCGCACGCGGTTTGATGGAAAGATCATGCCGAGGTCGCAAGCGCACGTGCAACAGCCACGACCCGAGCGGTCGATGCACCTTCCTCCAGGCGGATCGTGACAGGGCCGACAATGATCTCGGGACGGCTGACTTCTTTGGCCGGCGGTTCGGCAGATGGCGTCTCGACGACCATCGCTGCGAATTCCATCGCATCTTCGGGCGCAGGCAAAACCAATTTGCCCTGCCGTGCCATCGCGCGCCAAGCAGACAAATGGTTGGGCTTCAACCCGTAGCGCTCTGCCACCTGATTCACCGTCACGTCCGGGCGCAGACTTTCCGAAACGATCTTGGCCTTGACCGCATCAGGCCAACGGCGATGTCGCTCACGACCGGTCTTCCCAGTCGTGAGTATCTCCAGTGTAGTGTCCATGGAGAAACTCCCTTCGCTCATCCATGGAAAGCCGATCACAGATCAGCGATGACAGGGCAATGTGGGGACAGAACACCGCTTACGTAAAAATGGCTTCATTTAATTCACTGTGTAATCGGCTTATCGATAAGTGGGTTCAATCCGATTCGCTTGAAACGCCCAAAGACCTCTACGCACCGATTATTAAGGATGTTAGTATAAAAATGGGTGTATCGGTTATAGAAACAATTTCAAGCAACCCTTATGAGTGGAAATTCACGCGAGTAAAGCAATTTACTTACAAGAGCGATGTTTTAAATTCCATTTTGTCCAGATACCCGGATTCATTGTTGGGTGATCTTGACAGATCATTTATTGACAGAGATGTTATTCCTGCATTCCGGATAGTGTTAAATTCCAAAAGGCCTTCTATTGATTTCGTGAAGACTAGAATAATTGGAATTAGAGTCGGATATGAGCGGCTTATTATCCCGCAAAAGACTGATGGCATTCCCAGATGGTGCCTTAGTCTTAAGGAGGGGCGATTCGCCATTCCCTATCACCAGGGGAGGAAAATCGACTTGACAGACGAGGGTATCGTTCAGCTCTTGATAGAGGGTCATACAGCGAAAGAAATCGCCGAAATGCTCAACCTCTCACAAAGATCCATCGAGCACCGTATCGAGAAATTGAAAATCCAGTTTGAAGCTAGGAATCTCGTCCATCTGGTCGCGAAGATAGTTGCTACAAAGCTGGATCAGTGAGTACCAACTCAGCATACAAGTAAAACGCTGCACCTTTTGGAGGTGCACCTCTGGAGACAATATCCAGCAATCTAAGCATTTGCCAATTGCTGACACACTACCACTCTCGAACATAAGGAAGGTAATTACCCACCCCCGAATTCGTGATTTCCGGTTCTTCTACCGGCCTATGCCAGGACGGATGCGATGACCTGGAAGGGGTTTGCGCCTTTGAGGCGGGCGGTGTCGATGGTCGTGCGTACATCCGCCTCGGCTTGGGCGGCCCACATGGCGCGATATCCGTTTGTCACCTTTCGCTGAATGACCCATGGACGGAGCTTTCGCTCAGATGTGTTGTTGGTGACATCGACTTCTCCGGGATAGTCGCAAAACGTCAGCAGCTGATCGCGGGCCCGCCCGATCTTGGCCTGGAGCTTTTGGGCCAGGTCGCACGAAGTCGGGGCGCATAGAAGCCCGGCAAGCTGTTTATCGAATTTGCGCTTCTTGCTTGCGACGGTAGACGCAGCGAATGTGCTTATGGCTCTGGCGAAATCAAACACACGGCCAAACCAAAGCTGGAAGCGAAGAGGGAGATCATCCTCGCCATGTTCCAGCGCAAAGGCTGTATCACGCGCCAAATGTGCAAGGCAGGTTTGATGTCGATGGCCGTGAGATTGCTGGGCTGAATACCGATCAGATATCCATACCTCGGGGACATGGCCGCCCATGGTCTCGTGAACGACCCGTGCTGCACGGGAGTAATCGGGCTGGTGGACAACAGCATCCTTGCAATGAAAAACCCAGTGTTGGGCATTTGTGCCCTCGATACGCACACCGGTTTCGTCGCTGGCGACAACGCGGGCGGCTCGAAGGCTGGCCTTGGCGGCCTGTGCTGTGGCCTGGAAGCTCGGACGGGAGCGGGAAAACATGTTCATGATCGCGCCCTCGCTCACATTAAGGCCGAAGATATCCATGAACACACCGCTCAGGCGTTCGTAAGACAATGCATGGAAACTCTTGAGGTAGATCGCCAGCGCGTGAATGCCTGGCCCGAACGGCGTTGCGGTTGCCACGGCAGGTGCGGTGGCTTTTGTTGTCGTGCCGCATTGCGGGCAATGACAGGAAAAACGCCGATGCCGGGTGACATGAGGACGGATCGCAGGAATATCGATCTCGTCATAGGCCCCGGCCAGCACCATCGTATCATCACCGGAAAACGCATGGCCGCATCTCTTGCAGGCGGTCGGTTCATGATCGCGAAACATGTCGGCAAAATCCGCCAGCACCCTATTGTGGGGTTCATGCCCGGGCTTGGCTCCACCCGGTCGTGAGTTGACGCGTTTCTCTTTCTTGTCCGTCGAGGGCGGCTTGGAAGACGTCCGAGAATCCTTGGAAGGCCGTTGGAGCCGAAGCACCATCTCGATCAATTCGTCCTTGCTCAGCTGCTGCAAATCAGTCCGATCCATATCATCATGGATTCAGACATTGTGGTGCATGGCAAGGGGGTGGGTAATTACTAAGGAAGTAATGATTGACGATGTACTTTTCAGTAAATACTTTTTCCGCGCACCCATTCACGCACCCAAGCTGAGATTTGATTCCATTTGAACCAATAGATTACGGGCAGCTTGGTAGAGACCCCCACCCTATCCGCCATAATTGTATATAAATTACTGAAATAGTAAATAATATCAAAATGATTACTGACGAACCCCATGTACAATCCCACATCTTAACTAATATTGTCCGCGCGCTGTCACGAGACATATTGAGAGATCGTGCGATCGTACTTGATCGATTGAGCGCTTCTTAAAGGCGGCACCAAACGGTGTCTCACGTCAATACCAGATAAACCGTAACAGCAAGGTTGCGACATAGCCCGAATAGAAACGCGGCCCGGCGAGAGACCGCGTTTCGTTCCTCAACTCATGTAAATGGCTCAAGTCCATCCACTGAACACTGACCGTAAAAACGCCGGCGTCAGACCCGTCTTATACGTCTCATAGGCTCGTTCCGTCAGTGTTGGTTGTGCTTATGACCTCCTCCAGAGCGTGGGCGATAGTGTCGGCTTCGGAGCGGCCCAGGATCAACGGCGGTGCGATGATGATGTTCGCGCCGATGCTGCGAACAACGACCGCATGCTCATTTCGGATGCGGTCGGCAAGCAGTTGTCGCTTGAACTGCAATGGCTCACGCGTCGCCTTGTCGGAGACCAGCTCAACCGCCAGAAGCATGCCATAGCCACGAATGTCGCCGACGATCGGAGAATCCCTGAGCTTCTCTTTCAGAGTACCCAGCAGATAGCCGCCGACTTCCTTGGAGTTCTCAAGCAGCTTGTTTTCCTGAAGCACCTCGATGTTACGGCTCGCCACCGCGCAGCCCACCGGATGGCCGCAATACGTGAAGCCATGCATCAGCCCGTCGGGAGCCGACTTTATCACTTCGGCAATCGTGTCGGACATGATCACGCCGCTGAGTGGAAAATGACCACTGCTAACACCCTTTCCGAAGACGATAGCGTCTGGCAACATGCCGAGTTCTGGTCCGGCGAACCAAGCCCCCGTACGACCAAATCCGGTGACGACTTCATCCGCGACGAGGAGGATACCATGCTGGCGGCAAATTTCAGACACTGCCGGCCAATATTCGGCAGGTGGTACGATTACACCACCGACGGTCAGAACAGGTTCAGCCATTATTGCAGCGATCGTATCGCCGCCCTCGTCAGCGATCACCTGCTTCAACTGTCGGATGCAGAATTCGACTGGATCTTCGCCGCCGAACAACTCACTACGGTAGACATGCGGCGGAGTGAGGAACTTGATACCGCCAGGAAGCGGCCCGAAACCCTGCTGGAGATTCTCGAAACCCGTAGCAGCGGTCGCGAGGATCGTCGCGCCATGATAACCCTGCTTCAGGCAGAGAATGGTCGCGCGTTTAGTATCGCCCCGCAGGTAATGATAACGCCGCATCAGCTTGACCGCACTTTCGGTCGCTTCTGAACCGCTACTGACGAAATAGGTCTGGTTCAGGTCAGCTGGTGCCAGTTCCGCGATTGTCCGGGCGAGCCGAACCGCTGGCTCGTTGGTGAAGTTCCAATGCATGGGTACATATTCCAGGCGCTCCATCTGCGCCTTGGCAGCTTCAATCAACTCGGGGCGGCTATGGCCGACGGAGCAGTTCTGGATACCGCCTAGTGCGTCCAAATATTCCTTGCCATCAACATCCCAGTACCTCGTCCCCTTCGCCTTTGCGATCATCAGCGACGGACCAGCATAGCTCCAAGGGTGGACGACATGGGCCAGATCCCAACGGTGTAGTTCTTCAGTGTTCATTCGATAAATCTTCCCAATTTCAAAGTAATATCATTTCTTACATTCGCTTCTTGCAAAATCATCACTCCTTCTTGGTTGCAACTGATCACCGCTTTATTGGTGTCTGCTGTAAAAGCGCACTTTCTCGTCGTCCAGCTCCACGCCAAACCCCGGCATGTTACTAACGATGACAGAATTGCGACCTGTCTTCAGGCGGCTCTCGGGCGTCATGATCGCCTCGAAATTGTAGATGTCCTTCTCCAGGATGAAATGCTCCACCGCGATGCAGTTGGGCGCTGCAGCCGCCAGCGGCGCGTGGGCGTTGGCGTGCCAGTGAGGAGCTATGCTGAGGCCGAAGCTTTCAGCCGTCTTGACGACGCGCAGCCATTCGCTGACACCGCCCAGAACGCAGATGTCGGGCTGCAGCAGGTCCGTCGAACGTTCCTCCAGCAGGTGTCGGAACTCGTAGCGCGTTTGATGGATTTCGCCGGTCGCCACTCGGGTATCGAGGACCCGGCTCAGCTTGGCATGACCTTCATAGTCCTCCGGTGACAAGGGCTCCTCGAACCACCACAGGCCATGGTGACCCGCTGCCCGCTCGAATGCGCGAGCTGCCTCTAGGGCGTGGCTGAAATCTCGGTAGGCGTTGTTGGCGTCGAGCCCCAGCCTGCCCTCTCCGCCCATCGCGTCGATGGCCGCGCGTACCCGGTCGGCATCCTCGGCGATCGCCAAGCCACCGACCTTGATCTTGTGATCGGTGAAACCGTTGGCTATGTTGAAGCGGATTTCGGCGCTGACGTTATCAGTCCACGAACCTTCGCTCGGGCGATAGTAACCGCCTGATGCGTATGCCGGAATGGGCCTTGCGGTGCTGCCCAGCATCACCGCAATCGGCATTCCCCGCCGCTTGGCGGCGAGGTCCCACAGCGCCATATCGACGGCGGACAGGGCGCGAACCACCACGCCGCGCCGACCGGTCAGCAGTGTCTCCTGATACATCCTGTCCCACAGGCCGAGGATATCGTCGGTGTCAGCTCCGATAAGCACTGGCGCCAGAAGGTCTTCGACCGCCGCCACCGCAACGCGGCCGCCCGCGGTTCCCAAGTAGCTATAACCCTGGCCGACGAGATCGCTCTCGTCGCAGGTCACGGTGACGATGACAAAGTCGCGCTTGTCGAGGATACGCGTGGAAATGCGCGTCGGCGTCTTCAACGGAATATGGACAGCTTGCGCTTTGACGTTGGTAATCGGCATGGAAGGCTCCTGTGGACGCGCTTTACGAAATCCGGTAGGTGGCGGGACGGCGGTCCTTGAAGGGAGAAACCTCGAATTCTCCCGCCTTGATGGTGATTGTCTTGTTGCGGGCGCGCGCGACATCGACGCTGGCAACAAGAAGACCTTCCGAACGACCGGAATTGGCGATCACGCCTCCGAGCGGATCGACTATCTGGCTCTGGCCGAGAAAGGTGGCATCGCCTTCCGTATCGGCTCGGTTGGCAACAAGCAGGTAGATGAAGTTCTCGGCGGCGCGCACGCGCGTGAACTGCTCAGCCAGTAGCACCGATTGGACAGGCCAGTTGGTCGGCAGAGCAATGAAGTCCGCTCCAGCCAGGGCCAGCGAACGCATGATTTCGGGGAAGCGGATCTCGTAACAGATGGCCACGCCGACCTTGCCTACGCACGTCTCAAACAGCGACAATTCGGTGCCCGGCGGCTCGTCGACGAAGCGGTCGGCGCCGAGATGCGGAAGATGGCGCTTGCGATGGATGCCAATCACGCCAGCCGCACCCAGGACGGCCGCCGAATTGTAGAGCTTGCCCCCGTTTGTCTCAAGGAAGCCGACGACCACCTCTACGTCGTGCTTGGCGCACAAGGCGACAATCTCACCAATCTCGGAACCGTTGGCGGAGATGGCCGCGGCGACAGCAGCGGCGCGATCATCGAACATATAACCCGACAGATAGCATTCAGGTAGGATAAGCAGCTTCGCCTTCTTGGCGGCGGCTTCGCGCAGATAGCCGTCCATGGCGTTGAGATTGGCACGGACATCGCCAAGCTTGGCAGGAACTTGGGCAACGGCAACGGTTACGGTGTTGGTCAATTGGGCCTCCGGAATTGTGTTTTAAGGAAATCGCGCTTGGCGCCAGAAGAGGTCACTATTGAGTGATCATTTGCGCGCAAAAAGGATGAAGAACAGGCCGCCCATCAAGGGCAAGGTTACGGCCAGAATGAGGGTCGAGAGGGAGAATACGATCGGCACCTGCGACTGCTGCGCCGACGCCATCGCCCAATTGTAGACCGGCATTGTCGTCTCGCTGCCCCGCAGGAAGGTAGAGCGCAGCAACTCGTTGAACGACAACAGGAAGCCGAAGATGCCGGCTCCCGATATGCCGGGCATGAGCAACGGCAACTCGATATCGAGGAAGCACCGCAGCGGCTTTGCGCCGAGATCCTCGGCCGCCTGGATCAGCTTCACGTCGAAGCGGATGGTGACGATCAAAATCAAAAGCAACGCGAACGGGAAGGCCCAGACCATGTGCCCGATGAACAGCGACCACATACCCAAGCGAAGATCGAGCGTCGTGCGCAGGAAGATAAACAGGGCAGCCCCGATCGTCAGACCCGGAACGAACAACGGCAATAGGGCGACAAACAAAACGCCTCCCGGCCTTTTCAGCCGCACAAGCGCGCGGGCCAGGAAAGTGCCGATGATCATGCACGCCAGAGCCACGACAAGGCCCAGAACGACGCTCTTGACAAAGGGAACGTGCCACTTGTCGTTCGAAAACAACATGCCGTAATGGGCGAACGTCAAGGGATAGGGTTTTCCGGACAACGGTTCGGCGCTGAACGACATCACACCAAGCCAGATCAACGGCCCATAGATTAGCGCGAGCGCGATCGTTCCGAGCGCAATGGCCACCACATTCCAAGCCGACGCTTCGGCGATCCGGTCGAGCAACGAACGCTGCGTCTTGCGCCGACGCGATATCGTTCCGTTTGATTGTTGTGCAACATGAGTCATTACGGGCCTCCTAGCCATCAACGCTCTGGAACAGGGACGACATTTTGAAGCGACCACGCAGGCTGACGACCAGCACCGCGAGCATCAGGACGAGCACCGCAATGACAATGGTCGAGAGTGCCGCCGCAACGGGATAGTTGAGGTTGTTCAGCGCGCTCTGGATGGACTGACCGAGCAGGTTCACCTGACCTCCGCCGAGCAATTGCGGTTCGATCCAAGCCGCCATCAGGGGCACGAAGGTGAAGACGATGCCGCCCACAATCCCAGGCATGGCCAAAGGCAGGATGACGTGGCGCAAGGTCTGCAGACGGCTGGCGCCCAGATCGAAACTGGCCTTGATGAGATCGTCGTCGATCAGGCTAAGTGTCAGGAAGATCGGAAAAACGGCGGTCGGGAAATAGCTGCCGAACATGCCGAAGCTGACGGAGAAGTCCGAATAGAGAAGCCAAGCCAGCGGCTTGTCGATGAGGCCGCTGCCGACGAGGAGGTTGTTGACGACTCCGTTGGTGCCCAGGATCGAACGCCAGACGATGATGCGCGACGAGGCGTCGATGAAAAACGGGATAGTCAAAAGCGTGATGACGCCAGCGCGGACCGCAGCGGAGCGGCAACCCTTGGCCAACCAGAGTGCAAACGGGAATGCCACCAGGATTTCAAGCAACGTCACCGACACGGCGAAGCGGATCGTCCGCAGCACGACCACCCAGCGTCCCGTGTCGACAAGGCTGGTCCACGTGGCGAGGGTCGGATCGTAAACGATCTGATACTGGTGCATGCTGAAGAAGCTGAACGTCGATATGATTAGCAGAGGCAGCACGACCACGCCGATCCACATCAAAAGGAACCAGCCCGTGAACCAGCCTGTCGCGGTGCCTGGTAGCCGCCAGCGGCGACGGGGCGGTGATGAGAGAGCGAGTGCGGTCATACCTCAACCTTTCCCCGCCGAGGATCATCTCGGCGGGTTCGATCTGGATTTTTGACGATAGGGTGATCAGGCGCTCAGGAAGCGCTGCCACTCCTGTTCCATAACGCCGGCATGGGGTGCCGTCGGCTTGGCCCAGAAGGCGTTCGGGTTCGACATTTTGCGGGAGATCTTCTTATCGGTTGCGCGCAGTTCTTCGACCTGCTCACTGCTCCACCCGGATTTTTCGGCATATTCCACACCCAGGTCCATGTTCGGTCCGGCATAGGAGCGATCGCGTGCTTGGTAGGCCCTGAACTCACCGCCGAGGAAGTAGTTGAGGACCTCGTAGATGGCCTCGCCATTGCCGCGCTCCAGCGCCTGCTTCGGAATGTAAGCGCCATGGCCCCACTTCTTGCCGCCCTCAACCGCGTAGGCATAGATCGGAGCCTCGTCCTTCATGGTCTTTTCCGCTTCCTTCACCGCAGGCTCCCAGCATTCGAGAACATCGACTTCGCGGCTTTGAATGAGCTGTACCTGCTCCTCAAAGCTGTTGTGCAGCGTGCGGAATGTGCCGGCCTTCTTGCGCTCGACCGCATAGTCGACGACGGCCTTGGCCTGCTCGGGCGTCAGGTTCGCCGGGTCTTCGATCTGCAGGCGTCCATTGACCTTGAGGAAGTTAGCCATGCAGGCGAGCGACTGGGAGAAAACTCTATCCAGCGCGACGCGGCCGCGCGTGCGGTCGTCTTCGTATAGAACTGAATAAGGGATTTCGTCCTGACCGTTCGGGTTGGCGCCGATGGCGTCGGCGAAATAGGCAAAAGCATCGCAGTTGCCGAGGATCGGCACGCCATAGGTCTTGCCGTCATAGACGCTAATGTCGGATTTCTTCCAGAAATCCGGCGTCCGCTCCCAAAGGTCGAGTGCCGGATTCGTCTCGTCGATCTCGGCATAGAAGCCCTGCGGCCCCAGGATATCCTGCGTGCCGCCGTCAAAGATCATGATGTCGTGTGTTTCGCCAATATCGTTGGCGAGTGCATCACGCATAAAGACGCCAATGTCGGCATCCGTCGGCGTAAATTCCAGCTTGATACCGGTAGCCTTGCTGATCAGGCTGGGGTCATCCATCTGCGCAGTGGTGACGCCATAGGCCCGCAGCACGGTTTCCTGCGCAATTCCCGAGCTGACGAAGCCGAGGCTGGAGCCGGCAAAGGCGACACTGACGCCGGCAGATTTCAGAAAAGAACGCCGGTTCATACCGAAGTCCTTGGTCTCTACTGTAGACATTTGTTTACTCCCTTTACTTCCGGTTGCTTCCTCGCCGTTTGTTGACGGTCGCGGAATCGTGGATGGACCCGTTCAGGGATCCATGACGGTGCACGTATCGTGCGACCAGTGGATGAAGGTGGGTTCGGTTGGCGCGGCGTCGACATCCCAGAGGCGGGTCCGGATCGGACCGATTTCCGTATCCAGTGTCAGATCAAGGTATTTGCCCTTGTAAACCGAGGCCCTGCGGCGGCAAGAAATCCCGTTGGCCGACAAAGGAGCTTCGTTGGCATTCGAAAGACGCACACGCTCGGCACGAACACCTGTCACAACCTTTGCCCCCACGCGAGGCATGGATTTGCCACACCATAAGCCAGTAATAAAATGGCCGCCCGTATTGAGCGTTACGTAAGGCAAGCCGACCTTTTCGATGACGCCTTCGAGAATATTCTCTACGCCCATGAACCTGGCCGCGAAAGCACTGTTCGGACGGTCAAAAAGTTCGGTCGGATGCCCCTCCTGGGCGATCTCGCCTGACTTCATGAGAAGCACGCGATCACTCATGGTCAAAGCTTCTTCCTGACTGTGGGTGATGTAGACGAAAGTAATGCCTAGGTTGCGCTGAATGGCGATAAGCTCTTCCTGCATATCGAGGCGCAACTTCTCGTCGAGCGCCCCCAGCGGCTCATCGAGCAGCAGGATGGAAGGCCGTGTCACAAAGGCACGTGCCAGCGCTACTCGCTGACGTTCTCCACCACTCAATTGATGGATTCGCCGCTCCGACGTATGGATGAGACGAACCAGCTCAAGTGCTTCCATGGCCCGCTTGCGGCGCTCATCAGTCGCAACGCCGCGCACTTTCAGACCATATTCCACGTTCTCACGCACAGACATGTGGGGGAACAGGGCATAATGCTGGAACACCGTTGTGCAATCGCGATCGCTGGCGCCAAGCTCCGACACGTCGGCGCCACCGATACGCACCGCCCTGGCCGCGGTTGGGCGCTCCAGCCCGGAAATGATGCGAAGCAGAGTCGTCTTGCCGGAGCCGCTTTCACCAAGGATGGTGAGGAATTCACCCTGTCGGGCAACCACGGTCACGCCGTCGAGCGCCACGACATCACCATAGCGATGCGTCGCCTCTACAATTTCGAGCATAGGTGGCGCGGCTGGTGAACCGACATCGGCCTGGAATGTTTGGGTTCTTGCCTCTGGCATCATAGCTTCCTTTTGCGCGCCTGTCGCGAGGGAGGTGGTTTGACGAGACGGCTTTGGCATCATGCAGCACCCCGGTTGTTTTGTTTCGAGAGAGGCGAAGTCGCTGCCGCGACCGAGCCAAGCGTGGCAGCCGTAGCGACAGCTCGCGTCAGCGCCTCGACTGTGATCTCGCATGCGTCGATGATACCGGCCGCATGCAGGTTCGTGATTCGATCGCCGGCGGCGTCATAGCCGGTTGAGGTATCGGAGGAGAGGGCTACGAGGCCGACCATGTGCGCGGCGTCGCGCCCTCGGTTGGAGACGATGGCCCGCATCGGCGCGCCCAACGCACCCGCCAGGACTTTGGCGGCCATCAGTTCGGTCTCGTTGCCGCTTGCTGCTGCGGCCGCCTGAACGGCAGCTCGAAAGAAGCTTGTACCGCCACCCTGCACCACGCCGGCAGCGCGAGCGCTTCTTGTGGCGGCAACCGCACGTTTGGCTACTTCCAACCTTTGGTCATGTATGGGCTTTGTTGCAGCGCCGATCCGCAAGAGGGCAATTGCACCGGAAAGACGGGCAAGCCGCAGTTCATGCTGCTCACGATCGTAGGCGAGATACCGCGCGCTTGCGATTTCGCTCCGGATGTGGGCCATGCGTGCTTCAAGCGTTTGTGGATCGGCACCGCCGCCGACAATCGCCGTATGGGATCTGCCGATCTCAATCCGGCGGGCGCGCCCGACCATTGCAGGCTTGATTTGGGCCAAGCTATGACCTGTCTCGTCACCGATCAAGGTAGCGCCGGTGGCCGCCGCGATATCGCCCAGGTTCATGGTTTTCCAGTCGCCAGCGCCCGGCGCCGCCACCGCGCAAACCAGCGCTCTGCTCTTGCGCCGGTTGAGTACCAGCGTCGCCAGGGCTTCACCAGCCACCTCACCGGCAATGACGATCAACGGTTTCTTGCGCTGGGAAAAGACTTCCAACATCGGCAGGATGTCGTCGAAGCGATCGATGCGACCACTGGCGACGAGGATATAGGCGTCATCGTAGATCGCCTTGCCCAGTGCGTCTTCGTTGACAAAATCCTCCGAAAGCCACCCGGAATCGAAATGCATTCCCGGCCGCGTCTCGATCTCATCGCCCATGCCGTGCCCAGCTTCGACGATGACTGTGCCTGCCCTGCCGACAGCATGAAAGGCTTCACCGATCGCGCCGCCCAACTCGACATCGCCTCCCGCTGCCGTCGTCGCAACCGCTTTCAACGTGCCGATATCGTTTGCCGTTACTGCGCTCGCTTCGATCTGCGCTGCAATCGCCTTGGCACGGCGAACGACCGCCTCGCCGAGATGCTGCGGATCGTAACCTGCGTCCATCATGTTGACCAGCTCGGCCAGAACGGCACGGGCAAGCACGATCGCGGTTGCCGCACCATCTCCGAAATCGCGCGACATTTCCCAGGCAAGGTGGCGAAGTGTCTGGACACCGCATTGCGCCACCGGGTCGGCAATATCGAAGTGTGTCGCGACCGCATAGCCGTTGTCACCTACAAGGGGTATTGCCGCGCCGCGATCAATCAGCACGGCGCGACCGACTGGTCCCAGCGTCAACTCGACCAGATCGGCGAGTTGATCTGCGCCGTGTAGGATGCGCCGAAGCGTTTGGTTTTCGAATGGGGGGCGGTGCTGCAGCATGACGTCAGAGCATCACGTCGCCGCCGTTAGGCGACAGTGTCTGACCAACGAAATATGAGCCCGCCGCCGAGGCAAGTAGTAGTGCTACAGGCGCAATCTCGTCGACGGTCCCGAACCGGCCTATGGGCAGCTCGGCATGTTTCAAGCGCCTCCACCCATCCGTCATTCCGGCAAGTTGCGCCGTTTCGATCGGTCCAGGCGCGATGGCATTGACCGTCACTCCATGGGGCGCGCCGTCATAGGAAAGCGCCCTGGTGAAGCCAACGACACCACCCTTAGAGGCGCAATAATGCGCCATCGCCGGTGCACCCTTATAGGCGAGCTGCGAGGCAAGATTGATTACCCTGCCGAATTTTCGCTCGACCATCTCTGAGAAAAATGCCTGCGTCATCAGAAACGTTCCGCGCAGATTGATATCAATCATGTGGTCGAAGTCCGCGACCGTGATCGCTTCGAAAGCCTTGTCGCCACTCACTCCGGCGCTGTTGACCAGAATATCCACATGACCCAGTTCAGCCTTTGCGAATTGCGCGAAGGCAGCAACCGCCGCCTCGTCGGCGACGTCGCACTCCTGGCCGGATACGGAAAGGCCTTCGCCGGCGAGCCGCGCTGTTAGGGCCTGTGCCTCGGCATCGTCACGGGCGTGGCAAAAAACGACCTTGGCGCCGTAGCGAAGGAAAAGTTCTACGATGGCGGCGCCGATGCCACGGCTTCCACCGGTCACGACTGCCGTGCGCCCGGTGAGAGAGAAAATGTTGATACCCAAGTTTCCCACGTATTACCTCTGCTCTTTAATGGTTTCGGCGAAGCGCCGGATTCCCTCTTCGAGCGAGATAGCCGGCACATAGTCGAGATCTCGCCTGGCTGCCGTGATGTCGAAACGGTGCTGCACGTCATCACCGGGATCGTTGCCCTCGCCGAACCGGATATCAGCTTGCGGCAAAACGCGCCGTACCAGTTCCGCCGTTTCGGTGAGCGTCTGATAGGTGTCACCGGTGATATTGTAAGCGTGCTGGTCGATGCTTGCGGCGTCGACCGCCGCGATCAACGCCGCCGCCGCATCGTCCGCATGGATATATTGACGATGGAACCCCGCACCCCAATCGACCCGGGTAGGCTTTCCTTCAATCGCATCGTCTACCATGCGACGCAGCAGGCAGTTTGTCGTCCTGTTCGGCCCGTATACCCACGAAAGCCGCAACGACACAGCGGCCAGCCGATGCTCTTTCGCATAGGCGGTCACCAGATATTCGGCAGCGAGCTTGGTCGCGCCATAGACCGTGGACGGATGAAGCGGCACGTTCTCCACGACAGGCCCGGCCACCGTTGCTCCATAGACGCTAACCGAGGAGCAGTTGACGAAGCGACGCAGCCGGCGGACGCGGGCAATTTCCAGCACGTTGGCGGTGCCAATCACATTGACAGAAACCAGATCATACGGATTGTCCCGCGCCACCATGGGACCGGAATGAGCCCCACAATGGATGATCGTGTCCAGATCGTGGGCATACGCCAACTGGTGTAGGCGATGCGTGTCGCGCAGGTCGCAATCGATAATGCGCCCGTCGCCCTCGCCAGACGCCATCCGATCAATGCCGATAACGCGATCCCCACGGGCGCGCAGTTGGTCCGTTACCGCCCGCCCTACCAGTCCGCCTGCGCCTGTCACCAAATGAACCCGCGTGCTCACGCCGCTACCTCGAAATTTTCGTATTGAAAACGTTGCGTTCCGCTGCATGGCATCGATCGGAGCAGACGTCCGTACAGCCTCGTGCGCAAAGGCAACCGATCAGCGCAACGGCATGGCGATGGGCCGCATCGGCGAACCAGTCGCCCCGCGAAATCGGATACAGGCGCCAAAAAAAGCGAATTCGTAAACTTTGTCATCGGCGAGATCCTCCAAGTTAGCGATCTCCAAGATTGGCACTCCGGCTTCCGCCAGCAGGTAGGTGTGCACCACCTGCCAGTTTTCTGGATCGGCCGAAGGAGCCTGCTCGAGGCAGTGGTTGTCCGCTCCGATGATGATGGCGCCGGCCTTGGCCAAGAACTCCGCGCCCTCGCGATTGAGACCAGGAGGATTTGGAAGGTAGGCGTCGCGATCGGGCCACAGCCGCATGCGTCCAGTGCGAATCAGCACCACATCACCGGGGCGTAGCTCAACGTCCTGATGCTTCAGGCAGCCGCGCAGATCCGCTTCGCCGATGCCATAACTCGGCGGCAGCACATCGACACCGAGGAGCGCAGCCACATCCAGCATAATGCCGCGTGCGACGACAGGCGGATGCTTGTCGGCGCCGGACTTGCGCCAGGCACGACTACCCAGATGTTCCTTTGCGGAGAAACCGTTGAAGATTTTGCCGTCGTATCCAAAGTGGTTCAGCGCATCGATATGGGTGCCGGTATGGGTGTACATTGAGATAGAGTCACCCGAATAGGAAACTAGATCGTTCGCCTCCTTGCCGACACGCATGATGTCATCAATTTTCTCGCCCTCGGGCGTGTGTGTCATCCAGATTTGATAGGGCTGATCCTCGGCGCCAAACCAGCCAGGCATACCGACAAAGTTGTCGACCGAAAGGTCGTAGACCTTAGTCGGATCGGCACGATCCATGATCGCCTGACGCGAGGCGGCGTCCATTAGGTTGAGCATACCGACCTCATCATCGGAGCCGAACGGGCTGGCGGTCGCCTTGCGGAAAGCCGCACCATGGGCGGCGATGCGCGACTTCATGGCCGCAGTTACAAAGCATTCTGAGCACATGACCCAAACCCCGCTGAGCGATTCGTCACCCATCAACCGGCAGGCGACCATCGAAAATCATTTACGTGACGTGTCTGACACCACTAGTGGGCCAGAGGATTTGAATTGTCAACTATTGTATCAATAATATTGTCGATAATCCATTCGACAATTCAAATCGGATGTGCGAAAGGGAGTGTGATAATTGAGTCAGTCACTACAATCTCATAAGGTAAACATGTCGGAGCCAGCACCTTGAATACATCAGCAACAACAAATGCACTGGCGGCGCCAAAGGGCGCACAGGACGACCAAGTGGGCACAGGGACGGCACTTGATCGCGTCGTAGCCGCGATGGAAGAGGACATCGTCCTCGGTAAACTGCACCCGCGCGAACGACTGATCGAGGAAGAGCTTTGCGCGCGCTTCGGCGTGACGCGTCATATTCTACGGCAGGTCTTTACCGAACTGAGCCGCATGGGTATCGTCGAACGTATCCCCAATCGCGGCGCGCTGGTACGGGCCTTTTCGACCCGTGATGTCGAGCAGCTCTATTCCTTGCGTGAAATGCTTGAAACCTCCGCTGCTGCGCAGATCGAGTTCCCCGTGAAGCCGGAAGACCTCGAAGAGTTAACGGCCATCCAGTCTGATCACGACCACGCCATCGAACAGGAAGATCTCGTTGAGGTGTTTCGCTCGAACCAGCGGTTTCACAGCAAGCTATTCGACCTGTGTGGGAATGCCTACCTCGCCGAAGCGATCAAAACCTATGCCCAGCGGGCGCACGGCATCCGCTTCCATGTCTTGATAAGTCCGGCGAAGCGCCGCAAGGCCCGCGATGAGCATCACATGATGATCGACGCGATCACCCGTCAGGATCGTGGAGCATTGATAGACCTGTGCCGTGGCCATCTCCCTCCATCGAAGAACGCTTATTTGCGGACCTTCGGAACTTTGATCGACTAATCGGCGGCAATCTCTCCCTAACAGCATTTTCATTAATTTTGAGGCGAACAATGATGACCGAACCGTCGGAAACAGGTCTTTCTCGCGGCCTGACCAGCTACGGGGATAAGGACTTTTCCAATTATCTGCGCATGTCGTTTGCGCGCTCCATGGGCCACTCGAACGAAATGTTGGCGCGTCCGGTGGTTGGTATTGCCACCACCTACAGCGAATTCAATAATTGCCATCGACTGGTCCCCGAACTGGTCGCCGCCGTGAAGCGCGGCGTCATTTCGGCAGGCGGCTTGCCACTCGAGTTTCCAACCATTTCGCTTGGCGAAGTCTTTCTCAATCCAACCAGCCTCTTCTTCCGCAACCTGATGGCCATGGATACTGAGGAAATGGTCCGCGGCCAGCCGATGGACGCGGTGGTTCTGATCGGCGGATGCGACAAGACTGTTCCAGCCCAACTGATGGGTGCAGTTTCTGCCAACGTTCCCGCCGTCCAACTCGTTACCGGACCGATGATGACCGGACGCTGGCGCGGCGAGAAGCTCGGTGCCTGCACCGATTGTCGTCGTTTCTGGGCGCGGTATCGCGGCGGCGAATTCGATAAAGACACGATTAACGAGATCGAGGGGCGCCTAGCGACTACTGCGGGCACCTGCGCGGTGATGGGAACGGCCAGCACCATGGCCTCGCTTGCCGAAGCACTCGGCATGATGCTGCCCGGCACGGCCGCAATCCCTGCCGTCCACGCCGACCGCATCCGCGCTGCCGAGGCTTCCGGCGTCGCTGCAATGCAATTGGTCAAGTCGCGCATCACCCCCACCGACATCATAACCCCGAAATCGATTGATAACGCACTTCGCGTGCTGCTGGCCATCTCCGGCTCCACCAACGCCATCCTGCACCTAACTGCTATCGCAGGACGAGCAGGTATCAAGGTCGATCTCCATCACCTTAATGAACTGTCCGATACAACGCCGGTGTTAGTCGACCTGAAACCGACGGGCGCCTACTACATGGAAGACCTATTCGCTGCCGGCGGTATTGGCGCCGTGCTGCGCGAACTGAAGCCGTTGCTTCATCTCGACTGCTTGACCGTCACTGGGACGACCCTGGGCGAACGGCTGAACGACGACGTTCCGCCCTATGTCGACCACAACGTTGTTCATGCCCTAGAAACGCCACTGCAGCCGGTCGGCGGCCTCGTTGCGCTTTTCGGATCGCTTGCGCCCAATGGGGCCATCTTCAAGCGCGCCGCAGCCGATCCGGGGCTGTTCGAGAGCGAAGGCCGTGCCATCGTCTTCACGTCGATCGAAGATATGGCCGAGCGCGTGGATGACCCAGATCTCGACGTACTCCCCAACGACATCCTGGTTCTTCAGAACGCTGGCCCGACCAGTTCTTCCCGCATGCCCGAAGCAGGCTATCTGCCGATCCCCTCCAAGCTCGCACGACAGGGCGTCAAGGACATGCTCCGTATTTCGGACGCACGCATGAGCGGCACCGCCTACGGGACCATTGTCTTGCACGTAAGCCCGGACTCTGCATCTGGCGGGCCACTCAGCCTCGTGCGCAATCACGACCGCATTCGGCTGTCAATCCGCGACCGCCGCATCGATCTGCTCGTCGACGATGCAGAACTGGCGCGCCGTCGCGCCGCCATGCCGCCGCCGGCAGCGCTGCCGGAACGCGGCTATGCTCGGCTTTATAAGCAGGAGGTATTGCAGGCTGAACATGGCTGCGATTTCAAGTTCCTGACGCGATTGCCCAGGGAGGCATGAAGGAGGCGCGACCATGGACGTCGTTTGGAAGGGGATTGTCGGTGGTCTTGCCACGGCGCTCATCGTAGCACTCTCGAAACGTGGCAATGTTCTTCCGGGAATTTTGCCGTTGTTTCCGACCTTCGGCCTGATCGCGCTGCTTATTATTGGTGCTAAGGGCGATATGGTCGCCTTTCGAGAAACTTGTCTTGCGGGCATAAAAACCATTCCGGCTTATGTTGCCTTCCTGATGGCCTGCTATTGGACAATTGCCCGCGTCGACTTCGTCACAGCGGTCTGCGTCGGCATCCTCGTCTGGCTGACTGTTGCCGTCGTCATTTTTCTCGGTGCTGGGCTGTTCGGCCTTTCTAGATGATTGATGCAGCGCCGCATTACCCACGGCGCTCATCTGAGTATGGCCCCGATGATGCCCACCGAACCCGCCCTCCAGCGTAACCATTCAACACTTCCAACAGGGTGCGCAACAGCCGGCGCGTGAGATTGGTCTCGCATCCAAACCAGACCAACCTCACGCGCCAGTACACATCCAGCGACGGTAGCTTTACCAGGGAATGTCCCGCCTGCCGGGCTGTGCATGTGCAATTCAATGCCAGGGATACGCCAAGCCCCCTGCCCACCAATACAACGATGGCGTAGAGCGCACCAAATTCCAGACGCTTGCACAACTTGATGCCCGTTGCGGACGGTAGCGGTCAGCAAGCTTGGAGCTCCAGCAATTGCGGTTTTAGCGAGCTAAAGGCTAGGTCACTAGAAGATGGTCGGCGCCGATCCCGATTCCGTAGTCGCTCAGCCAGCAGTTTCACCGCGCCAAATGACAACACAGTTCATGGGTTTGCCGCTGGTACTGCTGATATTTGGCGTGATGGATTAGAACTTGAAATTCGCCAACGCACTGAATCTGGTTTTCGAATTTGCCACGCCGGCAATAAGACAGCGAAGTTGACGTCTCGATCCACAGATACCTAACTGTCGACAACGCAACGGTCTCGGGCAGCCGGGTTGACCAGGATGGCAATGAGGTCGCCGGGAGAAATACCCTCAACATCGATACGACCTGTAGGAACCCGCTTGATCGTTCGTCTGATGTCTCCATCGTAGAAGGACACATCAACCAGCGCAAAGACGTTCTTGCCCCGCGCTTCATAGTAAGCCGCATCGACAGTCGCGTCGATTTTCATCCATCCAGCCCGGCGCCTTTTCTGGATAACGCTAGCCCCCCCAGAATGGCTACTGCAACCAAAACCATTCCAGAAAGGACCAGATATTCTCCCATTGGGCCTACATACTCGGTTGACTATTTCGACGGTAAATGTGTCGGCGCTAGGTGGCTTTCGTACATGATCAGGTTCCTCGGAAGCAGCCCACCACACGGACCGATCACTTAACGAACCAAATGGCGAAGACACAGTAAACGTGCGTTTGAACCCCTCTTACTGTGTTGCCTTCCAGTGCTCGTAACGAGCCTTGTTTTCGGCATTGGCAGGATAGAGTCCCATCAGCTGATGGCCCGCCTCAACCTCGCCCAGGATCCAACTTTCCAACCGCTCCTGCTCGCTGCCCATTTCGATCACCTCCTCGACCATTTTCGCCGGAATAAGCACCGCCCCATCGTCATCGATAACCACCAGATCATCCGGATAGACCGCAACCCCGCCGCAAGCGATGGGTTCCTGCCAATTGACGAATGTGAGACCAGCAACGGAGGGAGGAGCCGCAACACCCGCACACCAGACAGGCAAGCCGGTAGAAAGGACACCGGCCACATCACGCACCACGCCATCGGTTACCAACGCTGCCACCCCGCGTTTCGCCATGCGTGCACAGAGGATGTCACCAAAGACGCCGGCGTCGGTGACGCCCATCGCATCGACCACTGCGATTACCCCTTCCGGCATTGCCTCAATGGCGGCACGGGTCGAAATCGGTGAGGACCAGCTTTCGGGCGTCGCTAGGTCCTCCCGCACGGGTACAAAGCGCAAGGTGAAGGCGCGCCCCACGAGGCGGGGCTGGCCTTCTTTGATCGACGCCGCACCGCGCAGCCAGACATTGCGCAGCCCTTTTTTTAACAACACCGTAGTCAACGTGGCTGTGGTGATCTCCTTGAGCGCTTCGATGGCCTTTTTCTCGTTATAGGGAAGTTTATTCTCGGTCATATCCGTTCTCTCAGTTCAGGTCAGATACTGGGGATCAGCCCGCCATCCACGCGGATGGTGCAGCCAGTGATGTAGCTTGCCCGCGCACTGGCAAGAAAAGCGACCGCATCACCATACTCGGCCGGGTCACCATAACGGCCCACCGGAATCATGGCGATACTTTCGGCTGAGATCTCCTCAAGGCTGCGGCCTTCGCGCTCGGCCTTTTGATCATCAAGAAAATTGATACGCTGTGTGGCGATACGGCCCGGCAAGATGATGTTTGCCGTAATTCCGTCGCGGCCGATCTCACGCGACAACGTCTTGGACCACCCTACCAGTGAGGTACGCAGCGTATTCGACAGACCCAAGTTTGGAATGGGCGAAATGACGCCCGACGAGGTCGAGGTAATAATCCTGCCCCAATTCTTTGCCCGCATTCCAGGTAAAACACGGTCTGTCAGTGCTATTACCGACAGCACCATCGACTGAAAGCTCGCTTGCCAGACTCCAGATTCTTGCCCTGAAACAGGGCCGGGCTTTGGCCCTCCGGTGTTATTCACAAGAATGTCGATGCTGCCATAGGCTGCCTCGATCTCGGAAACTCGCGCGCTAATTTGTGACAAATCCCCCAAGTCCCAGATGACAGGGATTGCTTGGCCACCCGCGGCACGGATTTCGGCAACAGTACGCTCCGCACCCTCAACCGAGCGGTTACAAACCGCCACGCGTACGCTCTCGCGCGCCAACGATTTTGCAATGGCCCCGCCAAGTCCGCCGCCAGCTCCCAAAACCAGCGCGGTTTTATCTTTGATCCCGAGATCCATTGGATACTCCTTAATCCTGTGTCAGTCGATCGCAAGCGTCCGCGCTGCGCACCACCGCTGGAAACTAGGCACAATAAAACCTCATTATAGATGTTAAGGAAATACGCTAAGTATCGCATTCAAAATTAAGGAAAACTGTCGATGGAGACCCGTTTCCTACAGACCTTGCTAACTGTAATCGAGACCGGTTCGGCTGCCGAAACCGCGCGTCGAATGAACATCACAGCCTCGGCCGTCAACCAGCGGATCAAAGCGCTGGAAGCTGAGATTGGTCAGCAACTGTTGCGAAGAGTGGGGCAAAGGATGCAACCCACCGCTCCCGCGCATGCGCTGGTGGCAAGCGCTCGACAAATGCTGGCGCTGGAAGAGGACATGAAGGCTGTTGCGTCGGCAGATACCGGAACCGGTCGGCTCAGGATCGGTGTAATTCAGACTGTGCTGACTGGGTTGATGCCGGATATTCTGCTCAAGCTGCGCCGTAATCAGCCGGGCATTGACCTGTATCTCGTCCCCGGAACCTCAGGAGATCTCTATACCAGACTAACACAAGGTGAACTGGACCTCGCCATTCTCGTGAAACCACACTTTCTGCTGCCCAAGTCACTCAACTGGACAACCCTGCGCAGAGAGCAGCACCTATTCATTTCACCTCCAGGGCTGGGCGAAGTCGATGCCACGGTCATGCTACGGAAGGAACCTTTTATCCGCTATGATCGCAACCACTGGGGCGGACGCATCGTCGATCAGTATCTTCACGCACAGAGAATTCGACCATGCGAGCAACACGAACTGGATTCGCTCGAGGCTATCGTGATCATGGTGTCGCGGGGGTTGGGCGTTTCAATCATACCCAACTGGCCTGCACCTTGGCCTCAAGGTGCACGGATCAATCAGATGGAACTGACGGACGCCCCTTTGCGGGAAGTGGGTGTTATTTGGTCACGGTCTGCTATCCGGTTACCATTGATCCGCAATTTTATCCGAGAGGCAAAATCGTAGGCTGGTCGCGACTTGTCTACGATGAAAAAACTACTGGAGGGAACTCGAGTCTCAGGTCAAACTAACGACTTTAAATCAAAGAACTCCGAATTTGTGCCTGCTGACCACTCGTTAAAGAACGCTTCCTCTCGGCGCTGATCTGAATTGAACCATCTCTCGCGTGGATGCCAAATCGTTTCAAGCAGCCGATTCAGTGATCTCGTCCTGAATGTGTTGATTTCCACTCAGAACTGAACCGGGTGGGCGCGATTACGAGATTGCCGAGCGCAAACCCCAAGAATGCGCCAACTATCTCACAAATGCAGGATATGCGTCCGTCAAAACATGAAACGCTTTAGGCAACCTGCTAGAGTCGTTGATCTTTAAATGGAAGCAGTTTGATGGAATGGGTTTTCCGCGTCAGTTAGGAAAACACCGCAGCCACGATGCCGCGCATCGTGCGAGGATTTTGACGACGCTGGCGTGGAAAAGACATCCAAGCGAGGCGCGCGGCGGTGCTTCCGACACCCTCAGAGCCAGCGTTGAGAGGCGATCGTGTGAGCTTGTTCTTTCGCGTTCGGGACTGCGTGGCGCACGGCTAACGGTGCTGGCGCCGCGTCACCGCACGCTTCTTGCCAGATCACGAAATTGCGGCGCTCAAACGATTCCATTTAAAGATGAACGGCTCTAAAGGGGCTGTGAAAGCCGCACAAACAAAAGCGCTGCACGCCCGATTGGACGCGCAGCGCTGTAAGAACCTGAATCAATGCATGTCGCAATTGCACGCAGGTTGAGATCAATCGCAAATTCACTCCTCAAAACCAGGAATCCACGGCGACTTCAATTCAATGCGTAAACACAGTTGCTAGGAAATGGTGATGCCGCTGTCGATGGCCAGTATCTGCCCGGTTGTGACCCGAGATTCATCGCTGGCCAAATACAATGCCGCATTGGCAATATCGATGGGTTGCGGATAGCCAAGCAAATAATTCTCGGCAATTTTTGCAGAGACACCATCCTGTTCAAGAATTTTCACGACACGATCCGTCAATGTCGCCGCCGGCGCGAGGGCGTTCACCCGGATCTTGTGCTTGCCGAATTCGACGGCCATCGACCGCGTCAACGATGCCACGGCTCCCTTCGCGGCTGTATAGGCATCCTTGCTCGGGGTTCCCATAAGCGCCACCATTGACGTGGTGTTGATGACCGACCCGCCGCCCCGCTCGATCATCTTGGGAATCGCGTAGTGACATCCGAGCCAAGTGCCAAAGACATCGATCTTGATCTTGCTCCAGAATTCCTCGAACGGCGCAGTTGTCACCGGGCCGTCCCGCAAGGTTGATCCGCCGACATTGTTGTAAAGCACATCAATGCCGCCATAGACTTCAACGGTGCGCTCGACCGCCGCCTTGACCTGAAGATCCTCGGTCACATCCGTCTGCACGAAAATGGCGTCTCCGCCGGCAGCGATGATTTCACGCACCGTATCTTCACCCGCGGCCGTATCGCGCTCGGCCACCACGACCCTGGCGCCTTCGGACGAAAACAACACTGCCGATGCCCGGCCAATTCCTGCTCCACCACCGGTGATCAGCGCGACTTTATTCTTGAGTCTCATATCGTCCGTTCCCTCACTAAAGCATCCATCCGGCACGCTCTCCATCCAGGATCGCGTCGGTGATCAGACGGGGGGTATTGCAATCACCAACCAAATGAATTTCCACAGATGCTCCCGCCAACTCGTCAAACAAACCTCGATCCGCGCGCTGCCCAACACCGAAGATAACCGTGTCGACATCCTCCAGATGCTTCCCGTTCCCGTCGAAACGGTCCTCCAGACGCACACCGTCGTTTCCGACCGACACGACGAGCATGTTGGCCAGGACATCCACGCCCTTGGGGCGCAGACGGCGATAAAAATCAGGAACATGATCTGGATGCAACGCCGATCCGGCATGCAAATAGGGCGTTACAACCATTACGTCATGGCCCTCATCCGCCAGATGTTCGGCGACATAGGCCGCAGACAGATGCGGGTCCTCGTCGATCACCACCACGCGGTGCCCGATATCCTCGGGCCGGCGGAACACATCCCAGGTGGTATGCACACCCGCCCAGTCAGCACCCTGGATACACTCCAACCCCGGCCTGAAAGCGGATCGCCCCTTGCGGATCGGCTGCGATCCGGTTGCCAGCACGATCGCCTCAAATCCCTCGAGTTGCGCCGCTGTTGCCGTGACACCAGTCCGGATATCCACCGGGGACTTGCGGAGCATGTGCTCCTGCCAGCGGGTCACCTCGGCAAACTGGCGGCGCGAGCGCATCGCCGCGGTCATCAGATTTTGCCCGCCCAACCGGTCCGCCGCCTCAAACAGCGTCACCCGGTGTCCGCGTTCATGGGCGATGCGGGCTGCAGCCATGCCGGCTGGACCTCCGCCAACAACCGCAACATTGCGGGAGCGCTCAGCCGGCCGCATGGTCCCGATTCCGAGCTGACGTTCGCGGCCCACGGCGGTGTTATGAACGCAGCCAACGCCACGCCCCTTGTCGATCCCCATCAGGCACGCCTGGTTTGAATAGGTGCACAAACGTATGTCATCGAGCAATCCGGCCCGGGCCTTGTTGGGCCATTCCGGATCGGAAATCAGCGGCCGCACCAGACCGATCATGTCGGTCTGCCCTGACAGCAGCAGAGATTCCGCCAGATTCGGGGTTGGAATCCGGGAAACGAGGCAAACGGGCAGGCCGCCGGCCACTTTCCGAATTTCGCCGGCACCGGCGGCGAATTGCGCCTCGGGCGCGGTCATGTCAGAAATCCAGCCCGGATAGGAAGCCGAGGTCAGGCCGCTGACGTTAAGATAATCAACGGCGCCGGTTGCCGACAGGCGGCTGGCTATTTCCATGGCCGCAGCCAGGTCAATCCCGCCGGGCAACCTGTCTTCAGCGTTCATCCTGACGCCGATGACAAAGCCTGAGCCAACACGCTTGCGGATCGCCGCAATGCTCTCCATCAGGAACCGCATGCGTCCTTCCAGATCGCCGCCATACCGGTCGGTACGCTGGTTGGTGTTCGGCGACAGGAATTCATGCAACAGGTACCCCTGCGCGGCAAACAACTCGACACCATCTCCACCGGCTTCAGCGACATTCCAGGCAGAGGTCGCGAATGCTTCGAGATATTCCTCGATGTCGGCAATTTCCATCGCGCGCGGAATTTCATGCGTCCTGGGACAAGGGATGGCCGAGGGCGCGTACAGCGGAATGGTATAGTTTTTCACACCCGGTGGATGGATTTGCCGGCCACTGGCATTGAGCTGGGATATGAAGCGCGCACCGTGGGAATGGACACCTGAAACCAGACGTCGGTAGTCGGGAATCAGGGCGGGGTCGTCGATCCGGTCCAGCGTTCCCAATGGCGATGTTTCCATTTCGCCGCCCCATGTCGCAAGTCGCCGCCACGAAGGCAGGAACAGGAAATTGGACATGACGATCATGCCCACCCCGCCCTTGGCGCGTTCGACGTGATAGTCAATCACCCGATCGACCGCGCCTCCGTAACCGGGAAGGAAGCCCACGGCATGCGGCGCCATGACAATCCGGTTGGGAATCGTCATCGCGCCTATTTTGAGCGGGGAAAATAATTTCTCGAACATCAGATGCGCCTTGGTTCAGCTTCAGCCAGGAAACTTGGTGAAATCCGGCTCCCGCTTCTCCCGGTGCGACGCCAGTCCTTCGACCACTTCTGGTCCACCAAAACCCATCATCTCGAGCGCCAGCGAGGTATCGAATGCAGGTCCGGCCATGCGCAGCCAGTTGTTCATCGCGTATTTGGTCCAGCGGATGGCGTTAGGCGCGCCATTGGCCAAGCGGATGGCGATCTCAAGCGCCTTGTCCTGAAGCTGATCATCCTCAACCGAGAGCGAAACCAGACCGATCTCTTCGGCCTTCTCGCCACTCACCGGTTCGCACAGCAGGAGGTGGTACTTGGCCTTTGCCATGCCGCAAAGCAGCGGCCAGATGATCGCGGCATGATCGCCGCCGGCAACTCCGAGCCGGGTATGGCCGTCGACAATTTTTGCGCTTTTGGCGGCAATCGAAATATCGGCCAGAATGCCCGCAACCAGGCCCGCACCGACGGCGGGGCCATGGATAGCCGAGACTATCGGCTTGGAGCAGTTGATGATGTTGTAAACCAGATCCTTGGCGTCTTTCCACATTCGGCTGCGTGCCTCGAAACTGTTGATCAGATCGTCGACCACCTCGAGATCGCCACCGGCGGAAAAGGCACGCCCGGCGCCGGCCAGAATGACGGCACGAACCTCCGGATCCGCGTCGATCAACCGCCAGACTTCCGCAAGCTCGGTATGACCGACCCAATCCAGTGCATTGAGCTTCTCGGGCCGGTTCATGGTCAACCGCAAAACACCCTCGGCAGGGCGGTCAAACAAAATCGTCTTGTAGTCGGAATAAGTCTGGGTCACGGAAATCTACTCCAGTAGTGCGATGGCGCTGAACGCTCCGGCAGATGATTTTTTCAGATCGACCGGCGGGAGGTGATCCCGCCGTCGACGGTGAAGATGGCACCGGAACTGTATCCCGAGCGGTGCGACGCCAGATACACAAACAGGTCGGCCACTTCCCGGACGGTCGCAGCGCGACCGAGCGGATAGCTGAGCAGATACTCTGCATAGCGTTCGGCATCGCCAAGGCGTGCGGCTGCGCGGGTCTTCAGCATGTTATTGATCCGGTCGGTCGCCACTGGGCCGGGATTGATCCCGAGAACGCGAATGCCATCGTCGAGACTGCGGCCACCAAGAGCTCGAGTGAGTGCCATGAGCGCCGCATTGCCGGTGCTCCCGGCGATGTAGTCGAAGTCAGGGTTTTCGCCACCATTGCCGATATTGTTCAGGATCACACCGCTACCACGGGCTTTCATCAGCGGATAAATTTCGCGGCACAGGTCGATATAGCCGAAGACTTTCAACTCCCAGCCAGCGCGCCAGTTTTCGGCATCGACTTTCCAGAGATCGCCACCCGGGATTGCACCCGCATTGTTGACGAGAATATCGACATCGCCGGCATTGGCCACAACTTCGGCGACCGAGCCGCTGGCGGTCAGATCCAGTGCCTGCACCCGGACATTGACACCGTGATCGCCGCCCAGGCGGTTCGCAAGCTCGCCCAATCGTTCCGCCGACCGCGCAACGAGATGTAGATCCGCGCCCTCCTCTGCAAAGGCTTCGGCGAGGCCGGCGCCAATCCCTTGTGACGCTCCGGTTATGAGAACCCGTTTTTGTTTCAGTCCAAGGTCCATAAATCAGTTCCCTCCCGCGCAAGCATTCGACGTTCTGGATTTGGCGCAGCCTGGCGCTTCACCATCTGGCAATACCGGCTCCATGCCGGGCCGTCCCGGAAGCGCAATGACGAAAACCGCCCGCATCACGCCCGCGTGGCAGGTCATGCCGGCGGCACAACACTGGCGATTTCATCCAATGCCGATGGGTTGTCGAGCGACGACAGGTCCCCATGTGGCAATCCGCAATAGGCGCTGCGGATCAATCGGCGCATCACCTTCGAACTCTTGGTTTTCGGCAGATCGCGGACGAGATGTACGTTGCCGGGGCGGAACGGTTTGCCCAGACGCTTTTCCACATGCTGGGCGATCTGTTGCGGCAAGGCAGCCATATCGGCCGTCTTTCTGGGAATTGCGAACACCACCAGCTTCTGTCCTTTGACCGGATCATCGACACCGATCGCGGCAACCTCCGTGACACCCGGAAGCTCTAGCAGGACTTCCTCGACCTCTGCCGGGCCAAGGCGCTTGCCGGCGACCTTGATGGTGTCGTCAGACCGGCCACGCATGAAGAAGCCGCCATCGGTGCTTCGAACTGCAAGATCTCCATGAACCCAGGTACCAGGCACTGTGCTCCAATAGGTTTCGAGGTAGCGTTCGTCATCCTCCCAGAACGAATGGGTCATGCCGATAAACGGTTCGCGCATCGCCAGTTCGCCGACGTCACGCTCAAGCGAGTTGCCCGCGTGATCGACAATGTCGATGGCAACTCCCGGCGACGCCGTATTGAAACCTGCCGGAGCGATCGGCTTGATGATCACGCTGCCCAGAAGCGCGCCAGACACCTCCGTGCCTCCGGTATAATTGATTACCGGGCACTCTCCGCGGCCAAAGGTCCGCTGGTGCCAGAGATAGTGTTCGGGTGCGATCCCTTCGCCCGCGACAATAAGCATTCTGATGCTGGAAAAATCGCCCTGAAGCGCCTCAGCCTCGTTGGCTGCCAACCCACGGACCAAGGTCGGAGCAGAGCCATAATGGGTGACATTGTGCCGCTCAATCAGCCGCGACATCCGCGACCAGTCGGGGAAATCGGGCGCGCCATCATAGCAAACCAGCGTAGCGCCTCTTAGCAGCGAACTGGAAATGATCAGCGCACCGGCAATCCAGCCCATATCCGCAGGCCAACAGAATACGTCACCCGGCTTGGTATCAAAGTGGATTGCTGAATCATGGGCGATCTTCAACGGGAAGCTGCCATGCGTATGGACAACTCCCTTGGGCTTTCCGGTGGTGCCGGAGGTATAGATCACCATGAAAGGATCGTTCGCAGACATGCGCGCGGCTTCTCCACCCGGATCTTCCGTGGCAGCGATTTCGCTCCATGCAGTCGCCCCTTCGGGGAGGCCTGAACCATCCTTTGAGAGCTTCATGATCAGGAGCTCGACCGAGGGAAGGCTCTCCATCGCTTCGGCTATGGCAGCGCTTACATTGATATAGCGGTTGCGGCGTTTGAAGCCTTCGGTGGCGATGACCGCGCGTGCGCCGCTTGCGCTGAGCCGTGATATTATGGCATCGGCCCCAAAACCGCTGAACAGCGGCACCACAATGGCGCCCATGAACGAAAGCGCCATCAGGGAGACGGTGGCTTCAACGCCATTTTCCATCAACAGACCGACACGGTCACCGCGCTTGATGCCTTGCTGTTTGAGCCCTGCAGCAAAGCGACGAACCGTCGATTTCAGATCCGCAAACGCCAGTTCGGTGAGCGATCCGTCCTCGTGTTCCGCAACAATGGCCATACGTGACCGGAGCTGTGGTTCGTCAGCCCACTGGAAAACCGTATCAGTCCAGTTCAGCTCCCCACCGGGAAACCACTCGGGGAACTCCTTGCCACGCGAAAGATCGACATAGGCGTCATAATCCTTCGTCCATACGATTTGTAAAAAGTCGACAACTTCACGCCAGTAGCGATCCGGGTGCTCGATCGAGAACCGATAGAATTCGTCGTAATCGGCAATCCCAAATCGCTGCATCAGCGCAATGACATTGGAGTTGCTCAAATCCTCGGGGCGCGGCTGCCAAGTGTCTTGGAGTGATGATGTCATGTCTCTTCTCAAAATATGGAGGGGCGTGGTGCGGCGACGCCGAAACTCAGATACCCAGATATGCCCTTTGAATTTCTTCGCTCTTGGCAAGTTCCGCCGAAGGTCCTTCGGCTGTGATTACCCCATTCTCCAGAATGTAGGCGTATTTCGCGATCGCCAGCGCTACTTCGGCGTTCTGTTCGACCAGCAGAATATCCACGCCGGACTTGGCGATGGTCGTGACTATCTCCGCGATCGTATCGACAATCGCCGGGGCCAGACCGATCGTCGGCTCGTCCAGCAGCAGGATTTTCGGCTTGCTCATCAGTGCGCGCGCGACCGCAACCATCTGCTGCTGTCCGCCGCTCAAGGCGCCTGCCGGTTCGTGCAACCGTCCCTTCAAGGCCGGGAAATAGTCCAGCACCATTTCGATGTCGGCCGCGATTTCCGAATCCCGCCGCGCATAGGCCCCCATGTCGAGATTTTCATGCACACTCATAGGGCCGAACAGTCGGCGCCCTTCCGGGACCAGCGACAGCCCGCGTGTAACGAGATTGTGCGGAGCCAGGCCAGTCACATCCTCGCCAAACAGTGTGACCTTTCCGCCGGTCGGTTTGACTAACCCGCAAATGGCCTTCATCAAAGTCGATTTGCCAGCCCCGTTACCGCCAATCAGAGTAACAATTTCACCCTTCCGAATGCTGACGGAAACGTCACGGAGAACGGGAACCTTGCCATAGGATGCAGAGAGCCCGTCAATACCGAGTGATACATCTTCATTACGCATTGCGAGTCCCCAGATAGGCCGCGATGACCTTTTCGTCACGTCTCACGTCAAGTGGTGAGCCCGTGGCAAGCTTCTTTCCGTGGTGCAGGACCACGATCCGATCACATATCTGCATCACCGCCTTCATATTGTGTTCCACCAGGAGAATGGAGGCACCATGCTCGGTGCGAATGCGCTCAAAAACCTTGAGCGTATTGATCACTTCGGTCTGGTTGAGCCCGGTCAGGGGCTCATCCAGGCAAAGCAGGCGTGGCCGCGTGGCAAAAGCAATCGCAATACTCACCAACCGCTGGATACCGTGCGGTAGCGTGCCGGCCTCCTCGTCGAGGTAGTCCGAAAGACCCAGCATCTCTGCCGTTTCCTCGGTGCGAACCATGCGCGCCTTGTGGGAGCCCCGGCGCAGGGATCCGATCGCGCCGATCAGCACGTTGTCCCTGACTGTCATCCCACGCATCAGGCTGCTGTGCTGGAATGTGCGCGCCAACCCGTGGACACAGATTTTTTCAGCGGGTTTTCCGGTGACGTTGACCCCGTCAATAAAGACTTCGCCGGACGTCGGCTTGTAAAAGCCGGAGATCAGGTTGAATGTCGTGCTCTTGCCAGCTCCATTGGGACCTATCAGCCCGAGTATTTCGCCGCGGTTGAGTTCAAACGAGAGGTCCGAGACCGCGACGAGCCCGCCAAACCGGCATGTCAGGTTTGCCGCACGAAGCAGGGGAGTTTGAATGCTCATGTTCATGCCTCACCTTTTTGCGTTGCAGCTACAGCGGTTGTATTTGTCGCACCGCGATCCCGCCACTTGCCCACCGTGTCCTTTGCGAACCCGATCATGCCCTTGGGGAAAAACAGCACCGCCAGAGCGATCGCCGCTCCGTAGAAAATATGTTCCCCCGCGCCGAAGGTCAGCGCGATGCTGCCAAGGCCAACAAGAACGATGGATCCGGCCACCGGGCCAAGGGGAGAATCTTCTCCGCCGACCTTGAGATAGGCAAGCGCGAAGACCGACAGCATGAAGCCGAAATCTGCCGGGCTGATCACATTATTGACGAATGCCTGCAGCGACCCGGCCAGACCAGCCACGAAGGAGGCCAGCACAAAGCAAAGAATCTTGATCCAGTGCACATTGATCCCGACGGTGCGAACCACATCATCGTTTTCCTTGATGGCAAGCAGCAGCTTGCCGAAATCGGAGCGCTCGACAGCATAGAGGCCCAACAGAATGACAACCGCAAAACTGACCACAAAAAACGTCATCCAGGGATCGAGAGCCAGCGGCGGGAAGACACCAATGATTCCTGAATTTCCGCCAAGGGTGTCGGACTGCGAGTAGCAAATCCGGACGACTTCAGCGAAAGCAAAACCGATAAGCTTGAAGTATGGTCCCTTCACCTTGAGCGTTATGAAGCCAAAGAAGAAACTGACAAACGCAGCCGCGAGGCCAGCCAGCAATATCGCTAGCGGGAAAACGATCTGGTATTCGGTGGTTGCCATGCCGGCGGTGTAGGCACCGATGCCGACGAAGGCCGCGACAGCGAAATTCAATTCCCCGAAGAGCAGCACAAAGCGCATGCTCGAAGCCATCAGTGCCCCGATTGCCATCCAGCTGATCAGACTGGCCGCATAGGGGCCAGTTGGAAACATTGCGATCAGAAGTACCGCGACAATCGCGAGCGGAAGCAGAAACTTTCGACGATTAGACATTACCCATCAATCCTTTCGGCCGAACCACCAGAACCACCATCACCAGTACAAAGACTGCGATGCTTGCGCCCGAAGGATCAAAATAGAAACCGCCAAAACCTTCGATGAAGGCGACAAAAAGGCTCCCCACAATGGCACCCGGAACACTGCCAAGCCCGCCAATAATCACTGCGATAAAGCCCTTCAGCAGATAATCGGTACCGATTGTCGTCGTCACTGCCGAAGTGGGGGCAATCAGGATCCCCGCGACACCGGCGAGAAGTGCGGCGATCAGGAATCCCTGAAGCGCTATGCGTTCATAAGGAATGCCCTGAAGCATAGCCGCTTCATGATCGATCGACGCGGCGCGAAGCGCCTTGCCTGTCCGGGTCTTGGCAAGCGCAAAATAGAGAATGAGGGTGAACACGATGGCAGCGACGCACAATACCAATCGCTGAGTTGTCATAGGCGCGCCGAATACATCGACCGTACCGGTGATCAAGGGCGGGATGGACCGCACCTGGCCGCCAAAGACATCCAGATATATGCCCTCAAGCAGCAGCACAAACCCGAGCGACAAAATGAATGACCCGACGAGATTGCGTTGATAGAACCGGAAGCCGTACTGGAACATCACGAACCCGAGCGACACCGAGGACAGGAGAGCGACCACCGCCGAAGCTGCGAATGCCACCGGTGGGGACCATCCCCATCCGGTCAACATCGGCAACATCACTGCGACGATGATTGCTGAAAGCGTGAACACCTGGCCGTGAGCGAAATTGATAATCTTCATGACGCCAAAGATGAGCGTCAATCCAAGAGAAAACAGGATATATACGGCTCCTATTTGCAGGCTAACTAGACTTATCTGGATAAAATTCTGCATATCAACTCACTCACAGCCAGATTATTCTCACTTATTACTTCGCGAGACGTGCTTTCAGCTCATCAGGAATGATGCGCTCCAGTTCGACCAACTTCCCGTCTTGAATCTGACTGACGATGATTGGCAGCAACATCTGCTGGGGCGAGCCATAGACTTCAGCGCCGCCGAATGCAGTTGTTCCGTGGAACCCTTCAAAAGTGATCTCGGGAAGAGTTGCTGCCACCACCTTGGGATCAAGGCTCTGGGATTTCTCCATCGCAGCCTTTAGCGCAAACAGCGAGTCATAAGCGCCGAGCACGACCGAGTTGACATGCTCACCGGTAGCTTCTTTCAAACCTTCGCTGAGCGCTTTCTGCTTTTCAGTTCCCAGCTTGCCATCGGACGGGATTGCCGCGCCGATATAGGTGCCATCAGCGGCCGCTCCACCGAGCGTGACCAGACCCTGGGTTCCCGTGCCGGTTCCCGAAACCTGAATGCCCTTCCAGCCGAGGATTGCAAGTTCCTTGTATGCCAGACCAGCATCACCGGGCGGCAGCGTCGAAAGATCAACAGCATCCGGGTTCAGTGCAGCGATTTTGGCCGCGATAGGCTGAAACTCGGTGGTGCCGCGTTCATAGGTGTCGCTGGCAACGACATCAACGCCGAGATCGCCCCAGACTTCATAACTAACAGGTGCCGCTTCTTGGCCCGATGCATCGTTGGGGCTGAGCATAGCCACGGTCTTGAGGTCCGGATGCGCGTTCTTCACATATGTCAAGAACGGCTTGAAGAGCTCGAATGGCGTGTTCATCTGGGTGAATGTGAGCGGGAATTTCGGACCCTTGATGCTTGTTCCCCAGGCCACAGTGAACATGAGCGCACCGCTGCGTTCACTCAGCGACTGCAGAGCACGGACCGGCGCGGTGCCAATCGCCTGGGATATGAAGCGAATGCCGTCCCGGTTGAGCATCGCCTGGGCGACCTTGGCGCCTTCGGCGGCGCTGTACTTGTTGTCGTAGGAATAGCATTCGAAATTGTAGACCTTGCCGTCAACGGTCACGCCACCGTCAGCGGCGATTTCCTTGGCTGCAGTATCGCAAAGCCAGTCAGTTGCCTGGCCCCACATCGCCGCGGCACCGGAATGCGGCGCAGACATGCCGACCTTGATTACTTCCTGCGCATAAGCGGACGTTGAAAGGGTCAGGGCTGAAACCAGTCCCGCCAGTACCATTACTTTTTTGATAGTCATATGCTTCCTCCTCAGGGTGTCATTTTGGAATTCAGACTTGCGAATCAATCACCCCCGTGTTCATCGCAATTGGCCAATCCATCCTCCACAAGGATAGAAATTTCTTCTTCGCCATGCCCAAGCGCTTCCAGAATCGATCTGGTGTCGGCTCCCAACCGGGGAGCCGGCCTGAGCGGAGTCATTCCGTGTTCGGAAAGCGACACCGGCGAGCGCATGATGGGGACCGGCGCATCCAGCCCCTCGCGTTCCTGCCAGTCAAAGAACTCACCTTCACTGACTTCGCGTGCCTCGAGGGCTTCGGCCGGCGTCAGCACCTGATAACCCGGAACCCGGCTCGCATGAAGCTTAGTAAGGCACTCCCGGGTGGTGAACTTGCGGCACCACTTGGCGGTCAGTTCACTGAGAATTTCGCCATTCTCGCCACGGGAAATGTCGTCCTTGAACCGGGGATCACCGCGCAACATTTCAGCGCCCACGAGATCAATCCAGCGCTCGAACATGTCCTGGCCTATGACCTGGACAAACATCCAGCCATCGCGGGTGGCAAACAAATCAGAAGGGCCGGAAATCGGGCTGCGATTGCCGGTCGGCACCCTGCTACGTGAACCCGACGCCTCTTCGATCAACATGGAATTGGTCATGGTCAGCGCACTGCCGAGCAGTGATGCCTCGACATGCTGGCCACGCCCGGTTGTCTTGCGCTCCAGCAACGCCGCCATTGTCCCGAAGGCTGCCGACATTCCCGTCGAATAATCAACATAGGATATTGCGGACCGGTAAGGCTGATCTTTGGTGCCGGTGAGGTAGACCGCCCCGCTCAAGGCCTGGCCCGACACGTCAAACCCAACACGGTCCCCGTAACTTCCTCCGGTTCCGAAAGCCGAAACCGTGGTGAGAATGATATCGGATTTGATGCTGCGTAAGGTGTCGTAGTCCAGGCCGAGCTTGGTCCTGGCCTTGGGAGGCAGGTTGACCACGATGACATCGGCCGTCGCCACAAGCTGACGAACAATCTCGGCGCCGCGCCCCTGGGTGATATCGAGCGCCAGGGACTTCTTGTTGCGGTTCATCTGAAGATAGAGAGCGCCCTCTGCTGAATCGCCGAGCGGCATGACATAGCGGTCATCATTGCCGTTGACGCGTTCAATACGGATAACTTCCGCACCTTGGTCAGCCAGCAATGCCGAGCAATATGGCCCCGCAATATAGCGACCAAAATCGAGTACACGTATTCCAGACAAGACACTCTTCGTCATATTATATTATTCCTCTCTCCGGCATCTTCCGTCTCCAGGCAATAGGAACGCGATCCTATCGGAGATCACTTTCCAGCCAACCGCCGCATGGTTGCGATCCGCGACTTACTCTGCCCGGGCCTCCTTCGATAGACGCCGTTGGGGTATATGACTGCCCTATCGGAACCGATTAGGATAGCGCCGAATAAATCGTCCTTTGGAGACCATAGGCATGCCCTATGGGAATGACGCTTCCCTGTTATGGGTGTGATACCTATTGTCGGACGGGCTGGAGAGAGGCTTGTCAGTTCAGGTCTGCGCTATGCTTTTCTGAACGCTTGGAGGAAGCTTGAAGATGACGGACGAGGCAAAGCATTTTCGCTGGGAAGAGCAAAGGGTCGACCATCTTCGCGGCGGTATCACGCGCCGGTTGGTCACCAGCGACAAAGCCATGATCGGCGAAGTCCGATTCGAAAAAGGCGCCACCGTCCCGCTCCATTCTCACGAACATGAGCAATTCACACATGTGGTGGAAGGCGCACTCTGCGTCACGCTGGGAGACGAAGGCGACCAGAAGACAATGATCGTCCGCGCCGGTGAGGTTATCCTTATCCCCTCCCATATGCCGCATGCGGTGGAGGCACTCGAAGCTACCCTCGAATATGACGTATTCACCCCGCCCCGCCTCGACTGGCTGGATCCTGACAGCCAGTTTCTGAGAGCGGACGCGAACACGAATGGATGACAGCATGACCATCGCCAGCGACGAAGAGCTGCAAGGCTGGGTCGGACGCCAGCAGATCGACCAGGTCCCCATCAATCTGCTCCAGGCGGCGCAGATGGCCGCACTTCTGGATCACCCGACAGCGCCAGCCGCAGGAGAGGAAACCCCTCCGCTTTGGCACTGGGTCAACGTTTTTCCACCCCGCAGACACTCGATGGTCGGTGAAGACGGGCACCCGGTCCGAGGCGGCTTTCTCCCGCCGGTGGCCTTGCCGCGACGGATGTGGGCGGGTGGAAAGCTTCGCTTTGGCAAACCGATTGCCGTGGCCGAGGATGTCACCAGAACATCGACGATTCTCAGCGTGACGCCGAAAACCGGCGCCAGCGGCTCGCTGGTCTTTGTGCAAATCAAACATCAGTTCGAGGGGGCTTCAGGCGGCCATATCACCGAAGAGCAAACCGTCGTATATCGTGATGAGCCAAGCCCGGATCAGCCCGCACCTGTCTATGCAACGGCCCCGGATGATTACGACCACAGGGAAATGTTCCGGCCAGATCCGGTGCTTCTGTTTCGCTATTCCGCAGTCATGTTCAACGGCCATCGCATCCATTATGACCGCGATTACGCGACCAAGGTTGAGGGCTATCCCGACATCGTCATGCCTGGCCCCCTGACCGCAACACTGCTGGCAGCGGCAGTGGAGCGCCATGCAGGGTGCAAGATGGCGAGCTTTTCCTATAGGGCCGTCAAACCACTGTTTTGCGACCGGGAACTGGGACTGTGCGTGAAACTGGATCTGGCGCAAGATACGTTCGACTGCTGGGCTCATGACGATGAAGGCCATCTTGCCATGACAGGCCGGGGTGAACTCGCAAACCGGCCCTGACCGACTTTGCGGACACCCTCCACCTGGCAAGCGCAAACAGCGAACGCTTTGCATCTGAAGTGCATGCATGACAGCAATTCGCCGCCGAAGTATAGGTTCGGCTTAATCGCCACCCGCATGGGCTTGGCGCGCCAGTTCTTCGCGATGATCGGGATGAGCAATGCCGATCATCAACTTGACCCGTGCCGAAAGCGATTGCCCGCGCAGATCGGCCACCCCATGCTCGGTCACGAAAATTCCGGCATCAGCCCGGGACGTGCTTACGGGGCCGTCCAGGGTGGCAACGATGCGGCTTTTCGACCGCCCATCCGACCGCAGCATGCTTGAGGGCAGCGCGATGATTGGCAGCCCGTTGCGGGAACGATGCGCACCTCTGAGAAAATCCGCGGCACCGCCAACAGCACCGACATATCTTCCCCCGCACATTCGGCGTTGATCTGTCCGGTCAGGTCAACCTCGATGGCCGAGTTGATCGCCGTGAAACGGTCAAGCTGCGCCAACAGGGACTGCGCGTGGGTATAGGCCGTCGCGCGCAGAGAGATGGCCGGGTTGTCATGGGCAAGATCACAAAGTTTCTGCGATCCAGCCAGAAGCCCGGTCACCGATTGACCGGTGTCGACCGGCTTGCGTTCATTGGTAATCACTCCCGAGATGATGAGATCGGCGATCCCATCATTGATCAAACCGGAATGTACGCCAAGATGGCGGTGTCCGGAGAGCTCCCGTATCACCTGATCGGGAATTGCGCCCAATCCGATTTGCAGTATCGCACCGTCTTCAACCAGCTCTGCGACCCGCCGAGCGATCGCGACATCAGCAGGCCCAACCTTCGCTGCCGGCATGGCCGGGAGAGCGCGTGAACTTTCAATCCGAAAATCAATCTCATCGGCTTTGACCAGCCGCTCGCCATGGGTCATGGGAGCCTGGGTGTTGATCTCGGCGACCACGACCCGCGCGCTCTCGATGAGCGGCGCGAGATATTCGCAAGCCATGCTGAGGCTGAACACATCTGGATCGCCGGTCGGGGCGAGCTGCAGCAGCAGGACATCAACCGTTCCCGTCAGCCGCGCTGCCATGTCGGAATAATGAAGCGGCAAGATATCCAGCTTGCCTGCCGCGCTTAGCCTGCGATTGTTAGCTGCGCCGCAATAGGACGAAAAACGGACATGGTCACAGAACGACGGATCCGATGTTTCACTCCAGCTCATACCGAGAAAGACCGAAAATTCGCCGATGGCAGCGCGGTGCGCCAACAGCGCTCGGGTCAGCAACAATGGTTCGGCAGGCCCCTGCCCCCAACAGACCAGATCACCGCGCCGGACAATGTCGGCCATGTCAAAGCCGGAAACCTTCGTCATGTCGAACATCCCCGCATTCTCCGGTGCCCGCTAAGCCCGCTCGAAGACGGCAGCCATCCCCTGACCGCCGCCAACGCACATGCTCTCCAGACCATAGCGGACTTGCCGGCGCTGCATCTCGTGCAACAGTGTGGTCATGATGCGAACGCCCGTGGCGCCAATCGGATGCCCGAGCGAGATGCCCGATCCGTTGACATTGACGTGGCTGTGGTCTTCCAGCTCCCAGCTTTTCAGAACCGCCAGCACCTGGCAGGCAAAGGCTTCATTGACTTCGATCAGGTCCATGTCCCTGATGGAAAGGCCGGTCTTGGCAAACACCCGCGCTGCGGCCGGAACCGGGCCAATCCCCATTCTCGACGGCTCGCAGCCGGCCGCCGCCCAGCCCGCCAGAAATCCCATGGGTTCCAGTCCCAGAGCTTCAAGCCGATCCTCGGCAACGATCAGACAAGCCGCCGCAGCATCGTTTTGCTGACTGGCATTGCCAGCCGTTACAGTGCCACCGGCAACAAGCGGTCGCAGACGCGCCAGCGATTCCATTGTTGTATCTGATCGAATTCCCTCATCGCGGGCGAACTGAACCGGGTCGCCACGGCGCTGCGGAACACTGACCGGAACAACTTCCTTGTCGAACGCCCCCGACGACCATGCCGCGGTCGCATTGGCATGGCTTCGCACCGCAAATTCGTCGGCTTCCTCGCGAGATATCTGGAAATCCACTGCAAGGTTTTCCGCGGTTTCGATCATGCCCGAAATATGGCCAAACCGTTCCACCGGCTGCGAGCGCTCGCGCCCTCTCTCAAGTCGGTCATACAGCATCATCGACCCGGAACGGCCGCCCCAACGCGAACCGGTCGTGTAGTACTCGATATTGCTCATGCTCTCTACGCCGCCGGCAATGACCACATCGCAGGCACCACTTTGCACCATCATTGCCGCCGTGGCGATCGACTGAAGTCCGCCACCGCATCGCCGATCAAGCTGCATCCCCGGCGTTTCAACCGGCAAGCCGGCTTGAAGCGCGACCCAACGGCCGACGCAGGGCGTCTCGCTGTTGGCATAAGACTGGGCAAAGACGACATCCTCGATCAACGCCGGATCAATTCCCGTGCGCTTGAGCACTTCCTTGACGACAATGGCACCGAGTTCTTCCACGGCGACCGGGCGCAGTGAGCCACCGAATGTACCCACAGGAGTGCGAACAGGATTAACTATAGCTGCGCGACGCATGGCAATTTTCCAATTTCAGAATGTGCAGGCAATCCGTGAAGCCAACCGGCTGAGGCTTGCCGCGAAAGAGCAATACATGGATCCGGCTCAATAACTCCTCGGCATACCGAGAACATGTTCCGACAGATAGGCCAGGATGAGATTGGTGGAGACCGGTGCTACCTGGTAGAGCCGGGTTTCGCGGAACTTGCGCTCGATGTCGTATTCTTCAGCGAAGCCAAACCCGCCATGGGTTTGAATGCAGGCGTTGGCGGCCTCGTTGGACGCGTCAGCGGCCAGCATCTTGGCCATGTTGGCCTCGGCGCCGGCGTTCTCCCCCGCCTCGTAACGGCGCAAGGCTTCCCGCACCATCAACTCGGCTGCGCGCATGTTTGCGTAGGCTCGGGCGATCGGAAACTGAATGCCCTGGTTCTGGCCGATGGGACGCCCGAAAACCCGGCGTTCACTGGAATAGGCGACCGATTTGTCGATGAACCATTTCGCATCACCGATGCATTCGGCCGCAATCAAAATCCGCTCGGCATTCATGCCCGACAGGATATAGCGAAAACCCTTGCCTTCCTCACCAATCAGATTGGCGGCCGGGATCTCCATGTTGTCGAAAAACACCTCGCAGGTGCTGTGGTTCATCATGGTCCGGATCGGTCGTATCGTCAGGCCGTTGCCCTTGGCCTCGCGCATATCGACGATGAATGTGGAGAGGCCCTGGGTGCTTTTCTCCACCTGATCGAGCGGCGTGGTTCGCGCCAGCAGAAGCATCAGGTCCGAATATTCGGCGCGGCTGGTCCAGATCTTCTGGCCGTTTACTATATATCGATCACCCTCGAGCCGGGCCACGGTGCGCAAGGCTCCGGTATCCGAACCACTGGTCGGCTCGGTCACTCCAAAGGCCTGCAGACGAAGCTCGCCACTGGCTATTTTTGGAAGATAGGTTTGCTTCTGGGTGTCGGAACCATGACGGAGGATCGTGCCCATCGTATAAAGCTGTGCGTGGCATGCAGCCCCGTTACAGCCCTGCGCCTGCACCGTTTCGAGGATTGCGGCAGCGCCCGACAGTCCGAGCCCGACCCCGCCATATTCCTCGGGAATAAGCGCGGAAAGGTAGCCCGCCTCGGTCAACGCCTTGACGAAGGCTACAGGATAGACCCGCTCCTCATCCAGCTTGCGCCAATACTCGGCAGGGAAATTCGCGCATAGCTTCTTCACCTCTTCGCGAATCGCGGATGTGTCGTCGATCTCTTCGTTGTTCATGGTCTTTCCAATATATTCCGCGAAATGGTCGCAACAGTCAGGCCGGGTCCCAGGTGAAAACATCGCCACTGCGCTCAAGCGGCACATAGGAACCTGACAACGCCGGATTGGCGTGCTCGGCAATGGTCTTCGGGGTCCAGCCCTCGTTGCGGTGAACCGTGCGGATCGGCCTGCTTTGGCTCATCAACATGATTTCGTTATGCCGGACTGCAAATACCTGCCCCGAAACATCCCGCGCCTTGTCGGAGCCCAGGAATACGGCGAGCGGTGCGTTCTTGGACGGCGTCATCGGCATCAGCTTTTCGACGCGCGCCTTTTGTTCCGGATCATTCAGCGGGATCGCATTTGTCATCCGGCTCCAGGCAAACGGCGCGATGCAATTTGACCGAACATTGTAGCGCGCCATGTCGAGCGCGATCGATTTCGACAGTGCGACAATTCCGAGCTTGGCGGCGGAATAATTGGCTTGACCAAAATTGCCTATCAGCCCCGACGTGCTGGTCATGTGAACAAACGAACCAGATTCCTGCTTGCGGAAATGTCCGGCGGCCGCACGACTGACAAAGAACGTCCCGTTGAGGTGCACGTTGACCACCGACAACCAATCCTCGACCGGCATCTTGTGGAAGATTGAATCGCGCAGAATTCCAGCATTATTGACCACCACATCCACCCGACCGAACTGGTCGAGGGCACACTGGATAATGCGCTGGGCGCTTGACCATTCGGACACGCTCTCGGTGCAAACGGCTGCTGTGCCGCCGGCTGCTTCAATCATGGTTTTGGTCTCATCGCCCGGGGCCTCCGAACCGCCGTCTCCAGACAGCGATACCCCGATGTCATTGACCACCACGGAGGCCCCGGCCTCCGCCATTGCCAAGGCTATAGCCCGACCAATGCCTGCCCCCGCTCCCGTAACCACCGCTACCTTGCCCGCCAGGATCATGGCTTCTCTCCCGTATTTGAGTTTGTGTCGCGCCATGCAGCGCTGTTTTTATTTGATGGCTTGTCCGGCAGCCGAAGAACGTTCTTCGAAATGATGTTGCGCTGAACCTCGGAGGCGCCGCCGTAAATCGTTGCGGCCCGGGCTGTCAGAAAGACGCCCGCCGGATTGAGATCGCGATCACCGTTGATGGGTTCGAGGCAGGTGGCTTCCTCACCACCAATCTGAAGCATTGCATCGGAAATCCGCTGATAGAGTTCACTCTGATGGATCTTGAGCAACGACACTTCGGCGCCTAGTTCCTGGCCCTGACGCAATTTGTCGGCAAAGATCTCGTAGAGTGACTTGTGATCTTCGAGATCCAGCCGCAGCTGCGTGTAGCGATCCTGAAACACCGGATCGGACCATGCCCCGACATGCTCGGCGAGCTTTTTCAGCCGCGCGATTGCATGGGCGGACTGGCGCGGCGAGCCCAGGAAAATTCGCTCGAAACCAAGCAGCGCCTTGGCCATGGTCCAGCCCTGGTTGACCTCTCCCACCAGGTTCTCACGGGGCACCCGGACGTTGTCGAAGAAGACCTCGCAAAACTCGTCTTGCAGATCGAGATTGATGATCGGGCGCACCGAAACCCCGGGGCTATCCATCGGCACGAGAAGAAAGCTGATGCCCTGCTGTTTCTTGCCGGTCGAATCCGTCCGGACCAGCATGAAGATCCAGTTGGCGTCGCTGGCCAATGTGGTCCAGGTCTTCTGACCATTGATCAGCCAGTGATCGCCCTCAAGCACCGCCTGCGTTCGCAGGCTGGCAAGGTCTGATCCGGCGTTCGGCTCACTGTATCCCTGACACCAGATGTCCTCGCCGGCGATGATGCGGGGCAGAAATTTCTGCTTCTGCGCCTCGGTGCCGTATTTCAACAGCAAGGGCCCGAACAGCATGATGCCATGATCCGGCGTCCGGGCTGCGCCGAAGCGCTCGAACTCGTCGACATAAATCAGCTGTTTTGAGGGAGAAAGCCCCATTCCGCCGGCTTCACGCGGCCAACCGGGCGCCAGCCATCCATGTGCGGAAAGCGTCATGTACCAGGGCCGCGCTTCATTCCAGTGCAGACGCTTGATCGGGTTGCGCAGTTCGGGTGGGTGGTGCGCATCCAGGAACCGCCGCACCAGCGCCCGGAAGTCGCTCTCGCTCAATGCATTGTAGTCCTGGAAATTGAAGGCTGAATGGCTCATCTCATTGCACCTCCGCATCCGCCAGTTGCCCTGACCGGGCCGGCGAAGATGCCTGCTCATCATGCTCCGCTGTCAGCGCGGCGAAGCGCCGTCGGTGCCAAGTCGAATCGCCGAGCCACGGCGACAGAACCATCGCCTTGCGCAGGAACAACCCGATATCGTGCTCGTCCGTGTAGCCAATTCCGCCATGAAGTTGGATCGCCTGACGGGTCACCAGCATTGCCGCATCGCTGGCGCGCGCCTTGGCGCGGGAGGCCGCCGCCGATTTTGCCGCACGGGTTGTGTCTGCATCGAGAATGCTGGCGGCATCGGTGACGCTGGCCCGGGTCAATGCTGCCTGCAGCTTCAAGTCGACAGCACGGTGCTGCAGAGCCTGAAAACTGCCAAGCTTGGCGCCAAATTGCTCACGCGTATTGAGATAATCCAGCGTCAATTCGAGGGCGGCATCAATCACGCCCAGAAGATAGGCCGACGTAGCGATGATCGCCTGATCCAGGGCGCCTGCGAGATCGCCTTCGGTCGGCGTTGCCAGCGCGCCCGAGAAACTCACAGTGCCCCAATGGCCGCCATCCTGAGCCTGGATCGTCTCCACCAGAACCCCGTCGGCTTTGGCGTCAACAACGGCAAGTCCCCCTCGCGTGGAAACCACAAACGCGTCCGCTCCCGCCGCCATAGGGACAAATACCTTGCGGCCGGAAACACGACCATCCTCAAACCGAGTCAGATCCCCACTCCGCCCCAGATCCTGCGGCTTTTCCTGCAAGGCGGGCAGGATGATTATTTCGCCAGCCATGGCCGCGCTTCGCAATTCGGGCCCGAGCAGGTTGACGGCCAGTGTTGCGGCAATAAAGGGTTCAGGTGACAGCGCAGCGCCAAGTTCCTCCGCCAGCGCCGCCATTTCGACCATGCCGAGACCAGCACCGCCATTGGCCTCGGGAAGCGCCAGGCCGAGCCACCCTAGTTCGCTCATGGTTTGCCAAACTTGTCGATCGAAGCCGGGCAGCGCAAATCGCTGGCTGCGTATGCGCGTCAGATCCTGCTTGTCAGCGACCGCGGCCGCGCTCTCGCGCAACATGCGGACATTTTCCAACTGTTCAGGGCTCAATCCCATGTCGATTTATCTTCCTTCACTGCCCGACCGATCCTGCAGCCAGCGCTACCGGCCAAATGTCGCAAGACCGTTGGTCGCGATCACAACATCTCGCTCGACCACCCGGGAACGAAAGCTCCCGCATTGCCAGATTTCTGTTCGTATTGTCTCTCCGGGATACACCGGCGCCGAAAAGCGGAGCTTCATGCTTTTCAGACGCGCATTGTCATATTTGGCCAGCACCCGGATCAGCGCGTGACAAATGACACCGAAGCTGCAGAGCCCATGCAGGATGGGCCGGTCAAAACCGGCCTGTTTCGCGCTCTCGGGATCAGCATGCAACGGGTTGTCATCACCATTTAGCCTGTAGATCAAAGCCTGCTCCGGGCGCGTGCCCAGGTCGACAACGAAGTCGGGCTCAGTATCCGGAGGTGCGTGCGGCGCCCCGCCAGCTCCACTCGGACCTCCAAAACCGCCATAGCCCTTGAGGAAACTGGTGTTGCGGGTAGTCGCCAGCAACTCGCCGGTTTCTTCCAAGCAAATGCGTTTCTCGGACACGATCAATGCGCCTTTGCCTGCACCCTTGTCGATAACGTCAGTTACCCGTGTGGCGCCAATAACAATCCCGGAGACAGGCAGCGGTTTGTGTAACGTGATATCCTGTTCTCCATGCAACACGCGCGACAGATCAATCCCGACACCGGCCAACCAGAGACCGGGGTAGCCCAGAACCACTGCCATTGACGGCATCGAGACGAGGTCGCGGCGATGATCGACATAATCCAGTTGCCGCTCATCCATCGGGTCCTGACCGAGCCCGACTGACAGCGCATAGAGAATGGTGTGTTTCTCATCGTACTGATGTCTGACCTCGGGCAAAGAGAGGTTACGCAGTCTATCGTAATCGAGCATCACACCTTCCAACGCGCTTCGTCTGGCACATGGTTCAGACCACCGAACCGGGAACCTTCGGGACATATTGAGCATTCAATCGACACAGTGAGAAGTGGGCTTTTTCCAACCCTGAATGGGCCATAGGCTTAAACTATCGTGCAGGTTTTTTCCGACCGCCCTGTTGTGAGACGCCGCATTGATTTGGCAGCGTTATTTCGCAACAAATCTCCATCTTTCGTTTCTGCAGCGGCCGGCACGCACACTGTCTGCGGCAACAATCCGGGCGAAGCAGGAACGTCTGATCCAGCGTCCGCTCAAACGGCTAGTCCGTGGTGGGAGCCTTCATCTTCCTGCGTGTTTCCGCGTAGGTTTCGCGGCTATCGATATAGTCTGCACCAGCGTTCTCCACCGGGCTGTCCGAGGCTGTTGGATAATCCACATAGCCCCTGGCTCCACCGGCGTAGAAGGTGGTCCGGTCCGGCATCGCCAACGCAGCCCCTGTCCGGAACCTGTCGACCAGATCCGGGTTGGAGATAAACGGGCGCCCGAACGCAACGAGATCGGCAGAGCCCTGGTCGATGGCCGCGTTGGCGCTTTCGCTGGTGTGATCGACAGCGCTGATCAGCGTCCCGGCAAAGCGACTGCGGAAATAGGCCGCGACCGAATTACCGGTCAAGGCTGGCGGCAAATGGTCGGTATCGTTGATAGGCTCCATTACATGAAGATAGCCGAGCCCCAACTCACTCAGCCGGGCCGCGACATGGTCAAACAGCGGCAACGTTTCCTCATCGAATTCAATCCCCGACAGGCCATGCAGGGTCGGATTGACCCGCACCCCGATCCGGTCCGCCGGGTAAGACTGGCGCACGGCATCTATCACATCGAACAACAAGCGCGCGCGGTTCTCGATGGAACCGCCATAGGCGTCGGTTCTCAGGTTCATGCTGCGGGCAAAGAATTGATGAAACAGGTAGCCGTTTGCGGCGTGGATCTCTACGCCGTCAAACCCTGCATCGGCGGCGTTTCTGGCCGCCTGCCGGAATTCCCCGATGACTCCGGCAATGTCCTCGCTCTCCATTGTCCGCGGTGTAACCGTCGGCTTGAAGCCACCGAAAGTGTAGGCCGTGCTCTCAGGATTGATCGCGGAAGGGGCGAGCGGCAACTCACCATCAAGCAATTCCGGATGCGAAACCGCCCCGACGTGCCACAGCTGGCAGAAGATGCGACCTTCATTGGCGTGGACAGCGCCGGTGACCTGCCGCCAACCGTCAACCTGCGCCGGGGTGTAAAGTCCGGGAACATTGATGAAACCGATTCCTTTTTTGCTGACAAAGGTGCCTTCGCTGATCAGCAGGCCGGCGCTGGCGCGCTGCGCGTAATATTCAGCCACCAACTCGGTCGGAACGTTCCCCGGATTGTCGCCGCGATTGCGCGTCATCGGCGCCATGACCACGCGATTTGGAAGCTCAAGCGAGCCCATGCGGTAGGGTTGAAGCAATGGCTGGGGCATCAGGAACCTCGAAAATGCGGGCGTCAGCGTGTTGGCAATTCATGCGAATGATCGGATCACACAGGGAAGTCGGGTTAGACACCGTGACCCTTGGTCATCGGAGATTGTGAAAGCGGCCGTTAGTCCTTGAGGTAATACTGGACTTCCATGAGCACGCAGCCGGTGTGCGATATGAATGGACCATGGGGCGTGCCTGGCGGCCTGAGACAATAGGCCATGGTTTCGGCAGAGGCCGGAACCGGATCCTGTTTTGGCGTGAGATCGCCGGAGAGCAACAAAACTTCCTCCCAGTAGTCATGAACCAGGGCCTCCTCGGTCGACACCCCTGGAGCGAACCGGATCAGGCGAGTGCGTGATCCGGTCTTGCGCTTCTCATCGAGATCATTGGCCAACGGCCGATGTTCCAGCCCGCCGGGAAATCCTGGCAGATCCTGCCAACCGGACTCGGGGTCCAGTCTGAGCATTTCTATATGCTGCTTTCTCGAAACCATGACACACTCCTCACCCTCACTGCCCGGCGACAATTTCCACGGTCGCTGCGGACAATGCGCACGTCTTGCAAAGCTGCCTTGAGCCAATACGGTTTTGATGGCAGGGACAAGGGCCTCGACAAGGCGCCCTTGCAAGGCATAGGCTCACCCTATGAGCAAGAAGAACAAACACACATCGATAGATTTGCGGCAACTGGGCTATTTTGTTGCGATTGCCGACACCGGCACGATCTCGAGCGCGGCTGCGCGTATCGGCATTTCGCAGCCCTCGCTGTCTGAAATGCTGGCACGCATGGAAAATCAACTGGAGGTCAAGCTGGTTGTCCGCCGGGTGCGCGGGACGCAGCTCACCGACGCAGGACTGGCGCTGGCAAAATTCAGCCGCGATATCCTGCGCAGCGTTGATCTGGCTCTGGACGAAGTCCGCCATATCGGTGGCGAAGCACGCGGACCGGTAGCAATCGGCCTGCCTCCGTCTGTCGCGCTGCTTCTGAGTGTGCCGCTGGCGGAAACCGTGTGGGCGGACCTGCCTCTGGTCAAACTGCGAATTGTCGAATCGATGTCCGGCTATGTGCTTGAGTGGATCGAGAACGAACACATCGATTTCGGCGTGGTCTATCAAGGCCTTGATGTTGGCCACCTCGACAGCCAGCCTCTGCTTTCGGAAGAACTATTTCTCGTTACAGCGCCCGACAACTGGCCAAATGCCGAACGGATTGATGGGTGCGCGGTCGAGCCGATCGAATTTGAGAAACTGGCAGAACTGCCGCTGGTTATTCCAAGCAGACAACATGGCCTGCGCGAAGTGATCGAGCGCTATGCCCGAGCGCACAATCTGACACTGAACATCGTCATGGAGATCGACGCACTTCGCCATATTGTGGCGATGGTATCGCGCGCAAGCGCCTACACCATTCTCTCGCATGCCGCTGTCATGGATGAGGTGGCAAGAGGCGAGTTGATCCTCGTGCCGGTCGCCAAACCGGTCATGAAACGCACCGCTTCAATCGTTAGGAAACGCGGCCGCCCGATCACCGCGGCGAGCCTTGCGGTGGAAAACCTCTTCTTCTCCATCCTGCACGAGCTGATTCAACGGCACAATCTGCGGGCCGAATTGGCCCGAATGCCATAGGTACGCCCCGCCAACACCTATGACCCAGATTTGAGGTTGCAATTTAACGAGGGAGTGGATCGCCCGAATTTCCCAGCCACCTCCGGTTCTCAATTCCTGCCGCCGTTCGAACCCGACCGATGACAACCACCTGTTCCTCACATGCTTGAAGGACTTTAAATCTTTATCCGTTTTGTATTCTGGTGTGGGAATCGGGACTAACCAGGCGCAATAAATTGCGGACAGGCAATTCGCGGCCATGCCCACCGCACCTATTACCAAGTCCTCGGTAACACCGAACCGCCTTTTGGCGGCGATGGCGGATCAGACTATGCTTGTGGAAAGCGCCATGACCCGTTCGGGGCACTAAGTTCAAACCGAAAGCACCGCAAGCAGATCGGGCGCGCACCCAGCGAAGCCGAAGCCTTGAGTGGCGCGCGGCGCATGAAGCACACGGTTCGGACGCGGGGCAGAGATAAGGCCGGATATGGGAGGGCGGTGCCACTGCGAGCCGCGGGGTATGCCGGGAGATGGCACCGGCCACCGTCGGGATCAGGCGCTTTCCAGCCAGCGCTCCTGATTGGCCTTGACGAAGGCATCGTCGTTGAGCTCCGGGTAGAGCCGGTAAACCCTGTCGATGGCTTCGGATTGTCCGGGGCTGAGGTCCTCATCCGGATCGAGGCACCAGCGGCCCTCCAGCAGCCCCTGCCGCCTGAGCACCTCGTGACAACCAGCGATCACTCCGTGAAAAGCGTTGGCAACATCGAAGAATGCCGCATTGCAGTCGGTGACCGCGCTGTCGAGCGCCAGCACATCCATCGAGACCGCGTCTTGCTGGCGTGCGGCCTTGCAACGTTCGAGAATACCGACAGCCTTCTGGGTCCATACCGACCAATGGCCGAGCAGTCCGCCGGCGAAGTGCAAATTGCCAAGCTCGGTGCGAAACGGCGTCACCAGATCGAGCACGATGTGATCGTCATTGCCGGTATAAAGCGTAACCCGGTCGCCCGCCCTGGCGGCAGCAACGCCGGCCATGACGTCCAGCGTGGCATAGCGGTTGAACGGCGCCACCTTGATGCCGATGACATTGTCGATGCCCGCGAACCGGCGCCAGAACGAGGCGCCCAGCGCCATGCCGCCCACCGCAGGCTGCAGATAGAAGCCTATAAGCGGCATCTCAGCGGCAATGACCTGACAATGTTCGATCAACTCGTCCTCGCTGCACCCCTTCAAGGCAGCAAGGCTCAGCAACACCGCGTGGTAGCCAAGCCCGCGCGCGGTTCTGGCCTCGGCGACAGCCTGCGCGGTTCTGCCTGCCACACCGGCAATCATCACCAGCGGACGTTCGGTCCACTCCGATACCGTTTGAGCGGCGGCCTCCAGCACCGGCTGGTAGAGCCCAACATCGCGGATGGCGAACTGGGTCGTATGCACGCCGACCGCCAGCCCCCCGGCCCCTGCATCGGCATAATACCGGGTCAGCGCTCGTTGACGCCGAACATCGAACTGCCGCTGGGCATTGAGAGCCAACGGTTGGGCCGGGATCACGACGCCATCGCGAAACCGAGCGAGGACATCTGCGGGAATGTCGGAAAAATGCATCTGACGTCCTTTGAACGGGCAGGTGGTTTGAAACTCAATAGGCGCCGTCGCGCACCTCGAAGCCGGTCGGCTTGCCCAGACTCGGCATATCGCGCGTAACCCAGTCGGCAACCCAGTCCAGCATCTGCTCGAGACTGACCTTCGGATATCCCATCAGGCCGAAAGCCTTACCGGCATTGTTGAGCCAGGCCGTCTGCGCCTCTTCGCCAGAAAAGATTGGCTTCTTGCCGATCTTTTCGCCCAGTCGCTCCGCCAGAAAGCGGATCGAAAGGGTTTCCGGGCCGGTGATGTTCAGGGCGCGGGCAGGGGTTGCGCAATGCCGCAGCGATCGCAAGGCCATCGCATTGTTGTCGCCCTGCCATATGACATTGACATAGCCCGTGGTCAGATCCACCGGCTTATCGGCCAGCACTTTGCTGGCGATATCGTGCAGCACGCCATAGCGGCAATCGATGGCGTAGTTGAGCCTGAACATCAGCGTGTCGGTGTTGTTTCGCGCCGCTTCCCATTCAATGGCGCGCTCGCGCCCGACGCAACTATTGGCATATTCGCCCAGCGGTGTGAGCGGATAATCCTCGGTCGCCCCACCTGAGGTGATCGGCACGAACGGATAGACGCAGCCGGTTGAAAACGCCACCAACCTGCGGTCAGACAAGCCGCCCGCTACTTGCGCCGGCAGCAATGTATTGGTGGCCCAGGTGAGCGCCGGCGTGCCCGAGGCGCCAAATTTGAAACCGGCGATGAACAGCACGTTCTTCACGTCTGGCAATGCCGCGATTTGGTCCCGGTCCAGAAGGTCGGCCTTGATCGTCTCGATCCCCTGCGACTGAAAACGCTCCAGCAATGAAGGATCGGAAAACCGGGCGACGGCAATGACGCGCTTGTCGGGTGCGGCCCGCTTTGCCATCCGTGTCAGGCTCGGGCCGATCTTGCCGGTGGCCCCCAGCACCATGATATCGCCATCGATACTGGCAAGGTCGGCGATGACATCGTCATCGGGGCGCGACAGCCTCTCCTCCAACGCCTCGATGTCGGCAAAGCCGGTCGGCACGCGGTCTGCGTCGTCCTGGTGCTGCATTCTTCGGCTCCCGTTTGCAGAGATGATCTGAGTGTCAACTAATTAGTTGATAATCGAGCCGATAATGGATCATGTCAAGTGGATGGAGTTGCCGGAGCACGATTTCGTATGGCATTGAGCGCGAAGTCGACGATATGCGCCCTGCGCTCATCCATCTCCGCCTTGCCATCCAGTGAACGGCTGAAGGCGTAGCTCAGCGTGTGAATATTGGCGAAGTAGAAGAACGACATTCCGGCGATCGACAGATAGACATGCAGCGGGTCAAGACCGCGGCGAAACACGCCATCTTCCACGCCGCGCTCCAGCGTCTGCGCGATCAGGTCGATGATCGGCTTATTGACGGCCTGCACCGCCCCTGCGTCTTTCAGATGGCGGCCATAATGAATGTTCTCATCGACCAGAATACGCACGAATTCGGGCGATTGACGCAGGTAATCGAAACTGAACTCGACAAGCTTGCGCATCGCTTCTTCCGCCGGAAGCGAACCGAGTTTGAGTGCCGCCTCCTGTTCGCGAATCTCTTGATAGACCTGTTCGAGCACGGCGGTGTAGAGCCCGTCCTTGTTGCCGAAATAATGGTAGACGAGCTGCTTGTTGCTTCCTGCGCGCAGGGCGATATCGTCGACGCGCGCGCCTTCGAGCCCTCCGACCATGAAAGCCTCACGGGCTGCCGCGAGCAATTGCTGGCGCGTGGATTCGCTTGTCTCGCGCCTGGCTTTGCGCTTTTTCGGAGCTTCGGACATTTTTCAACCATTCAGTTGGATACTGTTGACTTAGGTTCTAACCTACAGCATGCTCAGCGACAACCATGCGCCGATAATCGTGGCGCCGCAATCGGGGATGAGGCTATCTTGCCTGAGGTCGCGAGCAGCAATTCGACAGGGCCGGGAGCAATGCTTCGACTGCGCTGGGGCGTGCTCGATCACAATGTGATCTGGCTGATCCTCGGCCTTGGCGTGCTGGCGGCGGCGCTGTGGGTGCCGGCCTTCCGCGATCCCGAAAACCTCGCCAATGTGCTGCGGCAGGCCGCTGTTCTAGGCGTGCTCGCCATCGGCCAGACCTTTGTCATCACCGCCGGCATGATCGATTTGAGCATCGGCCAGATTGCCGGGCTGGTGGTGGTGCTGAGTTCCGCGCTGCTCAATGGCGAGGCAGCGATGACACTCCCCGTGGTCGCGCTGATGATGCTGATTGGCGCAGGCATCGGCCTCGTCAACGGAACGCTACTGAATATCTTGCGGCTGCATCCGCTGATCCTGACATTCGGCATGCTCTCTGTGCTGCAGGGGGCGATCTTCACCTACACGGACCGGAGCATCGGCCGCACCTCCGAGTTGCTCGCCACACTTGCCAATGGCTCCGTGCTGGGATTGCCGCTATCGGCAATCGCCGTGGCGGTTCTCGCCGCAGCCGGCCACCTCGTGCTGACACGAACCCGCTTCGGCTATCATCTGGTGGCCGCCGGCGGAAACCCCGAGAGCGCGCGCCGGGCGGGCATCAACCTGCCGCGCGTGCGGCTCGCTGTGTTCATTATTTCCGGCGTAACCGCGGCACTGGCCGGATTGCTGCTGGCAGGGCGGCTGGGGACCGGATATCCGCTGGCCGGCAATGGGCTGGAACTGGACGCCATCGTCGCCGTGGTGCTCGGCGGCACCGCCCTGTCGGGCGGACGCGGCAGCGTTGTCCGCTCGCTTGGCGGCGTGATGCTGCTCGCCTGCATCTCGAACCTGCTCAATCTTCTTGAAGTTTCCGCCTATCTGCAAATGTTCATCAAGGGCGCGATCGTGATCCTGGCCATTCTGATCAACCAGCCGCGCAAGGGTGAAGCATGAGTGCGGCCACCCCCACAGGCTTGATCTCGCGGATTGGCGATCTCGACCGCTATGCGATTTTCTTCGTGCTGATAGCGATCTATCTGGCGGGCCTGGCGGTTTCTCCGGCATTTGGTGATCCCAAATACCTGTTCAACATGATCCGCCAGGTCACACCAGTGGGCATTGCCGCCATCGGCGTCACCCTGGTGATGATTCTGGGCGGGGTCGATCTGTCGATCGGCGCGGTGATCTCGCTCACCTCGGTGCTGTGCGCATCGATGATGGCGGGCGACGCCGCCAACCTGCCGCTGGCCATCTCGGTCGCTTGCGCGGCCGGGTTAGTGGTCGGCGGGCTCAATGGTGTTCTGATTGCCTATAGCCGGGTGTCGCCGTTCATTCTCACGCTCGGCATGGGCGTCGCAGTTATCGGCCTGACCCAGCTTTATACCGGCGGCACCGCCAAGGGCATCGTCGCGCCGGGCTTTCGCGAGTTCTTCAATTTCCGCATGGCTGGCATGGTGCCGGTGCTGACACTGGCGCTCATCCTCTTGGTCGGCGCCGGGTTGCTGATCGAGAAGACCACCGTGTTCGGGCGCCAGCTGTTCCTGATCGGATCGAACCGGCGCGCGGCGGTATTGTCAGGCCTGCCGGTTCGCGCGGTAACCGTCGGCGCCTACATGCTCTCGGGCCTGTTCGGGGCATTTGCAGGCATTGCGCTGCTGGCGCGCTCCGGCGTGTCGGGAACCTCCGCCGGGCAAGGCCTGGAATTCCAGGTACTGGCCGCGGTCGTTCTGGGCGGCACTACTTTCGAGGGTGGGCGCGGCGGCATTGCCGGTACGCTGGCCGGTGTGCTGATCCTCGTCATCGCCTTCAACCTCGTCAATATCGGCGGTCTGCCCTACCACATGCAGCTCGTCGTCATGGGCATCATCATCATTCTTGCCTCAGCGCTGCACGGGCGCCTGAGCGAGCGCAACAGCTAACCAAAAGCAAAGAGGGAAACCAACATGAGCATTACACGACGATTTGTCCTGACACTTGCCGGCATTTCAGCGGCTGCGCTGATGACCAGCCCGGTTTTCGCAGATCAGGCTGCTGACGCTGCACGAACAGCCAAGGCTGCTGAAATGGTCGACACCACCCAGTTCAAGAAGGAAGGCCCGCTCAAGGTCGGTGTTTCGGCCGGCTATCTCGCCAACTCCTGGGTCGTCTTCGCACTGCAGCACGTCTACTGGGAAGCCTCGCTCCACCCCGAGGTCGAGAGCGTGGTCGTGACTGATGCCTCGTTCAATCCGGCCAAACAGGTCTCCGACATCGAAGATCTGATGCGCCAGGATATTGATCTGCTGGTTTATTGGCCGGTCGATGATGCTTCCGTCGAAGACGTGCTCAAGCGTGCGGTCGCCGCCGGCATTCCCACCGTGCAGGCAGGTGGCGGTTTCACCGATTCCGAGGGCACCATCGCCAATGCCTATATCAGCCAGTACAAGCTCGGCGAGATGGTTGCACGCCAACTGATGGCCGATATCGGCGGCAAGGGAAAGATTGTGGCAATGCTGCCGATCCCCGGCACCACCGCGGCAGTTGAACAGCTCGAAGCGCTGGAAACCGTGCTCAAGGAATTTCCCGAAGTCGAATTGCTGAGCGCAGAATATGGCGACTGGAACCGCGGCAAGGCCAAGCAGATCACCGAAAACCTGCTGCAGCGCTTTCCCACCATCACCGGGGTCTATTCACCCGCAGGCCAGATGTCGCTGGGCATGGTCGAAGCCTTTGACGAAGCGGGCCGTTCTGACGAAGTCACTTTCTCCCCCGGCGACGAATATAATGGCTGGCTGAAATGGGTGGCCGCCAACAATCAGGGCGGCGCAGTCACGTTCCCGACCCGCGCCGGTCAGGTTGCGCTGCAGGTAGGACTTGAAATCCTGAAGGGCAATGAAGTGCCGCGCGGCACCGCGGTGCCGTCGGAATATGTCAGCCCCGCAGATATCGGCACGCTGGTCAGCCCGGATGCGCCGGACGACTGGTGGGCCAGCGCGCTGCCCGCTGAATTCCTGCCCAAGCAGTAGAAAGGGTCGCCGCCATGCCCATGCTCGAGGTCACAAACCTCTCCAAGCAGTATTCCGGCGTGGCGGCGCTCACGGACGTCACATTCGCTGCCGAGGCGGGCGAAATTCACGCCATTATCGGCGCCAATGGCGCAGGTAAATCAACCCTGATGAACCTGCTCTCCGGCGTAACGCCGCCCAGTGGAGGCAGTATCATTCTTGCCGGGGAGACCGTTCGCTTCGCCAGCCCGCAGGCAGCCCAGGCCGCCGGCGTTGCCACGGTGTACCAGGAATTCAGTCTGGTTCCGCAATTGTCGGTCGCCCGCAACATCTTTCTCGGACGCGAGCCGCGCACCCGTTTCGGACTGATCGACCCGGCCCGGCTCACCGCCGACACGCAAGCTCTGCTTGAGCGGTTTTCAATTGAGCTCGATCCTTCCGCAGAGGTCAGCAGCCTCAGCGTTGCCCAGCAACAAATGGTCGAGATCGCACGAGCGCTGACCTATGCATCGCGGATTCTCATTCTCGACGAACCTACCGCGGTACTGTCGTTGACTGAGCAGGAAAACCTGTTTGCGATCATGCGACGGCTGCGCGCCGATGGTCTCCTGATCCTTTTCGTGTCGCACCGGCTTGAGGAAGTGCTCAGCATTTCCGATCGCATCACCGTGATTCGCGATGGCCGCAAGATCGATACACGCCCCACACCCGGTTTGACGATTGCCGACATCGTCAGCCTGATGATCGGGCGCACGCAGAACGCCACCCCGGCTCCGCATTTCGCCCCGGAAGACGCTGAACGTTACACCATTGATTACACCACCAGCCGCGGCGCGCAGCGCATCGATATAAGGCGCGGTGAAATTCTCGGGCTTGCCGGTCTGGTTGGCGCCGGACGAACCAGTTTCGCCCGCGCCCTTGCAGGCAATCCGGGCCCCGGCGTCACGGTTGAAGCCCGGATCGACGGAGCGCCATTATCGCTGAAAACACCGCATGAGGCGATGCGCTCCGGCGTGGTTTATCTCACCGAGGATCGCAAGCGTAACGGCATATTCGCAAGACTTGATCTGGTCGCCAACGCAACGGCTGCGGCATTGCCGGGCATCGCACGCTGGGGGATCCGCAACCACCGCGCCGAGCTTGCCCGCTCGCGGGCGATGCTGGAGCAACTGCGGCTGGTGGCCTCCGGTCTGACAATCCCGATCAGCAAGCTTTCGGGCGGCAACCAGCAAAAGGTCGTGCTCGCCCGCGCGCTGCTGACCAAGCCGCAACTGTTGATCTGCGACGAACCCACGCGTGGCGTCGATGTCGGCGCCAAGTCCGAGATCCACGACATTCTGCGCGCACTTGCCGCCCAGGGAACGGCCGTTCTGGTGATTTCATCGGAAAGCGAAGAACTGCTTGCGCTCAGCCACCGGATCCTGACCATGCACGACCGGCGCTTCGTCGCCGAAATTCCGATTAATCAAGCCAGCGAACTCGACATCCTCTTGGCAGCATCCGGCGGCACGCCGGCAAAGGAGTTTTCATGACTGCGTCCCAATCCCGTACCCCGCGCGTGGCTGTTGCCCAGTTCAACTGTGTGGCTGACGATGTGGCCGCCAACCTGGAACGAATCGGCGAACTGATCCGGGCGGCCTCAAACGATGGCGCCGATCTCGTGATCCTGCACGAAACCGCTACGACCGGCTATTTCATCGCCGACAAACTCGACCGCCTTGCCGAAACCGAAGACGGCCCGTCCGCCACGGCTATCGCCGGCTTCGCCAAGGCCGGCGCGATCCATGTCGCCATCGGCATGGCCATCCGCGAGGGCGAGAAGGTCTATGATGCGCAATTGCTGTTCGGGCCGGATGGCACCCGCCTTGCAACCTACAAGAAAGTGCATTTGTTTTCCGCGGAGCGTGAATGGTACGCCTATGGCAACGAGGCGATGGTCATAGACACAAGCATCGGCCGCATCGGCTTGAGTATTTGCTACGATCTCATGTTCCCCGAATATATCCGCAAACTGGCCGATCTTGGCGCCGATCTGGTGATCAACAGCACCAACTGGATCTCCGATCATTTCCAGCGCGAGACCTGGGGCTGGACCGGGTCCGCGGTTGAATCGCTCGCCCGCACAAGAGCGCTGGAAAATGGCGTGTGGGTGGCGATGGCAAACGGCATCGGGCCAGAACAGGGTTTTGACTCGCTCGGCCATTCCTGTGTTGTCGCCCCGTCGGGCAAGGTGTTGGCTTCCGCCGCTGCCGCGCAAGGCATTGCCGCAGCGACGCTTGATTACGACAGCGATGACCTTGCCCGCTGGCGCGCGATCGCCACCTACCGGGCAGACCGACGACCCGAACTCTACTGAAACAGGATCTGGTCTTGATGATCGGGACTGTTATGCCCCGCACCGGCTTGATTACAGATACCCGGGCGGCGGACATCAGGGAGCACGGTGCGAGGAACCTCCGCATGAATATCGCCGGTGGATTGCAACTGGACTCTATTTGGTTCTAAATAGGTGCTATGAGTCTCAATGCACTGATCGAACAACTCCGCAGCGGCCCGTTCACCGACGCCAAACAAGGCGGCCCGATCTACATCCGGCTGGCGCGGGCGCTTGAAGGCCTGATCGAATCACGATGGCTGGCACCGGGCCAGCCGCTGCCGCCCGAGCGGGAACTGGCGCAGGGATTGTCGATCGCCCGCATTACTGCTCGTAACGCCTATAAAATGCTGCTTGAGGCGGGACATCTTGACGTCCGCCAGGGAAGCGGCACCTTCGTGGCTGAACGCCCGGTCCGCATCGAACAGCCGTTGTGGGACCTTTCATCGTTTTCGCAGGACATGCGGTTGCGCGGCATGGAACCCGGCACCCGGGTTCTGGGTTCGGATGTCCGACTGCCCTCACCGGAGGAGGTTCTCCTGTTCGGGGTCGCACGGAAGGAAATGATGCTGCGGCTCGACCGGCTGAGACTTGCCGACGGCATGCCGGTGGCGGTCGAACGCGCGGTGATGCCGCAGCGCCTGGTTGGTAGCGAGCAGATCGGCGCCGGCTCACTTTATGACGCGCTTGCCCGTCACGGACACCGCCCGGTTCGCGCCTTGCAGAAACTCACTGCTACTGTTTTCGAACCGGTCGAGGCCGAGCTGCTCGGCGTTGAGCCCGGCGCGCCATGCCTGCTGATCGAGCGAGTGTCACGCAGCATCGACCAGCAGGTGGTGGAACATACGCGATCCCATTATCGCGGCGATATCTATGATTTCGTCGCCGAACTGACGACAGGAGAATAAGCTTGGTTCAACCATCCCTGATGCTGGCAGAGGCGAATGAATCGCCGGCCGCGGTCGCCCGTCTGTTTTCGAGCGAGGCCGAGGTGATCAATGAGGTTGGCGCATGGCTGCGCGACCAGCCGCCGGCTTTGGTGACCATGGCCGCGCGCGGTTCTTCCGATCATGCCGCCACCTTCTTCAAATACCTGATGGAACTGTCGACGGGGATTCCGGTGGCCTCGATCGGACCGTCGGTGGCGTCGGTCTACCGGCGGCCGTTGCGCCTGCCCTCAGCGGTGCATTTCACGGTTTCCCAATCCGGCGCCAGCCCCGACATCGTCGCCCTGCAGGCGGCGGCAAAGGCCGGCGGCGCACGCACTGTGGCAATCGTCAACGTTGCCGACAGCCCGGTGGCACGCGAAGCCGATATCACCATCGTGCTTGGCGCAGGGCTGGAAAAAAGCGTGGCGGCGACCAAGAGTTTCATCACCTCGGCAGCGGCACTGGCGGCAATTGTCGGCGCCGCTACCAGGGACGAAGGGTTCAGTCGAGCGCTGGACGCGCTGCCCGAGGCCTTGGCCAAAACAGCACAGATCGACATGGGCGAACCGCAACAGATCCTCGCCGCCGCCCGCTCGCTCTATACCTGCGGCCGCGGTACTGCGCTCGGCATCGCCATGGAAACCGCGCTCAAGTGCAAGGAAACCGCCGGGCTGCACGCCGAGGCATTCTCGATGGCGGAAATCATGCATGGCCCGCTCAGGCTGGTCGAACACGGTTTCCCGGTGATTGGTTTTGTTCAAGATGACAGCGCACTTGACAACAGCCGCGAAGCGATGGGCAAGCTGGCTGATCTCGGCGCCAGGACCATCACGTTTTCCTCAAAACCGGCCTCTGGCGTGTCGGTGATGGTGCCATCGACCGGCAACGGGCTGCTGGACCCGCTTGTGGCCTTGCTGCCTGCTTACCGGCTGGTCGAGGCGGTAACGATCGAGAAGGGGCTGGATCCGGATCAGCCGGCAAACCTGCTCAAAGTAACGGAGACCATTTAATGACAAGGCAGGCCCTTATCGGCGCGCGGATCTTCGACGGTACCCGCTTTTTCGATGACCATGCGCTGCTGATTTCGAATGCCAAGGTCGAAGCCATCGTGCCGCAGGCCCAGGTGGCAACTGATTGTCAGCGGACCGAGCTTGCGGGCGGCATTCTCGCGCCTGGTTTCATCGATGCCCAGGTCAATGGCGGTGGTGGCCGGATGCTCAACGACGATCCGTCGGCAGCATCGATGTACATGATTGCCGATGGCCATCGCCCGTTCGGCACCGCCAGCGTGCTGCCGACGCTGATCACCGATGAAAGCGAGGCAAGCGTGCGCGCCATTGCGGCAGCCGTGACGGCGGTTGCGGCAGACCGCGGCGTGGCTGGGCTGCATCTCGAGGGGCCGCATCTGGCGCCCGCCCGCAAGGGGACGCATCTGGCAAAATTCATGCGGCCGATGGAAGAGCGCGACGTCGAGCGGCTGAGTGCTGCGGCAGCGGAAATCGGTACGCTGGTTCTGACCGTCGCCGCAGAGCAGGTCACCGAACTACAAGTGCGCCGCCTCAGTGAGGCCGGCGCGACCGTCTGCCTTGGCCACACCGATTGTGACGCGGTCAGCGCCCAACGGCTGTTCGATGCCGGCGCACGCGGTGTCACCCACCTGTTCAACGCCATGAGCGGGCTTGGCCACCGGAAACTCGGTTTGGTTGGCGCAGCCCTTGATCATCCCGATGTCTGGGGCGGCATCATCGCCGACGGTCATCATGTTGATCCGCTGGCGCTGAGGATCGCGTTGAGGGCCAAACGCGGGCCCGGTCGGCTTTATTTCGTTACCGACGCGATGTCGCTTGTCGGCCAGAACGCCGATCACTTCACCCTCAACGGTCGCACCATCTGGCGCAAGCAGGGCGGCTACTGCTCACGCCTGGCGCTTGACGACGGCACACTCGCCGGCTCCGATCTGGATATGGCCTCGGCGGTTCGATTCGGGGTCACCTATCTCGACCTATCTCTGGGCGAAGCGTTACGAATGGCGTCAGCCTATCCCGCTGACTTTCTCCGCTTGCGCGACCGTGGACGGCTGGCGCCGGGATTGCGCGCCGATCTAGCCCATCTCGGCGAGGATCTGCATGTGCGGCAGACCTGGCGGGGCGGCACACCGGCAACGGGGAGCGCATGATGGGCAAGGCTGGTTTCCTGCTTGGCATTGATGCCGGGACATCGCGCTGCAAGGCCGCCGTGTTCGATGACGAGGGAAACCAGATCGCCACCGCGTCACGGCATACGCCGCTCCAACGGCCCCACCCGGGCTGGAGCGAACTCGACCCGGACGACGCCTGGAACGCGGCGGTCACGGTCATCCGCGAAGCGGTGGAGAACGCCGGTATCGACCCCACCTCGATCCGCGCCGTCGGGATCTCGGCCGCTATGGTCGGCGCCTGGGTGCTTGATGCCAACGGCACGCCACTCAGGCCCGGCATTGTCTGGGAAGACAGCCGCAGCCAGCCGATACTCGATGCGATGCAGGAGCAAGATCCCGCGATAATGTCACGGATTTTTGCCTCCTCGGGCTCCGTGTTGCAGCAAGGCTGCACCCTGCCGTTGCTGGCCTGGCTGAAACGCCATGAGCCGGGCCTGATCGGCAAGGCGGCGCATGTTGTCAGTTACAAGGACTTTCTCCGCTTCCGGCTGACCGGGCTGATGGCGACCGACCGCAGCGAAGCCTCAGTGATCCCCGGCGACGCCAAGACCCGTTCACGCAGCGACGAGATGATTGCGCTTTTCGGGCTTGCCGATTGCGCCCACCTGCTGCCACCAATCCGCGATTCCGAAGAGATCATCGGCGGTCTGACGTCGCGGGCCGCCCGCCTGACCGGCTTGGCAGCAGGCACGCCGGTGGCTGTCGGGGCGGGCGACGTGGTCTCGACTGTGATCGGTGCCGGCGGTGTCGACACCGGAGTGGCAACCGCCGTACTCGGCACCACCTGTCTTGTCGGCGTGTGCCATGACCGGCCGGTGTTCGAACCCCGCGATCTGGGGCTGTTGTTCTCGATGCCCGGAGATCTGTGGTACCGGGCCATGGTCAATGTCGCCGGCACACTCAATCTCGACTGGGCAATCGGCGTGCTGGCGCCAGACCTTCAGGGTAGGGATGATTGCTACCAGCAGGTGACCGCGCTGGTGGACGCCGTGGCGATCGGTGCCAATGGCGTGAGCTACCTGCCCTATCTCAGCGAGAGCGGGATCATCGCCCCGGTGGTGGCACCGGACGCGCGCGCGCAATTTTCGGGCCTGTCGCCAGCGCACGGGCGAGCGCACATGCTGCGCGCGGTCTATGAAGGGGTGGCGTTTGCGCTCTACGACCTGGTATCGGCGCTCGGCTTTGACGACGGGTGCATCAAACTGACCGGCGGTGGCAGCCAGAGCCCTCTGTGGTGCCAGATGATCGCCGACATGCTGCAGAAGGACGTGATCGTTCCCGCCGGGACCGAATTCGGGGCGCGTGGTGCAGCGCTGATTGCCGCCACGGCGCTGGGTGATTTTGCCGACATTCGTGCAGCCTCGATGTCAGCCACCGGCGAGGATCGCCGCTACCTGCCTTCGGCCGCTGTCGCCGACGACTACCGGCACGCCTATGCGCTCTACGCAGCCCGGCGCGACGCGCTGATTTCGGGAAAATAGCCTTGGCCTGAGGGGCGGCACGACAAAACTGTTGCAATTCTCAAATTGGTATATACCATTATAAAAGTGGACTATACCACATGTGATTATTGCTGAGGCCTCATGAGCGAACCGACTGCCCCGGTCTACCGACGGATTGCCTCCGCACTGGAAGCGGATATCGCCGCGGGCAAGCTTAACGTCGGCGACAAGCTCCCCTCCGAGCGGGTGATGGCGGAAGAACTCGGCATCAGCCGGATGACCGCCCGCCAGGCGCTCCAGCATCTGACAGCGCGCGGCATTCTGGTAACGCGTACCGGCCATGGCACCTTTGTCGGCCGACCGGTGATCCAGCAGAAGCTGTCGACACTGAGCGGGTTTACCGAGGAAATCGAGCAGCAGGGACGTCACGCCTCGAGTGTCGTGATGGAATTCGGCGCTCACAAGGCCGACGACCTGTGCTCGGTGGCGTTGAATCTGCCGCTTGGCGGCGACGTCTACCGGCTGGTTCGGGTGCGTCTGGTCGATGGCGAGCCAGTGGCCATGGAGACCACGGAAATTCGCGCGGACGTGGCGCCGGGCCTGCTTGATGTCGCCGACTTTGCCAATGAATCGCTCTACGCCATTTTGCGCGAGCATTACCATGTCTTGCCTGCATCGGCCGAGCAGACCCTGCAGGCAGCACTTTCCAGCCCGGCCATCAGCCGCACGCTTCAACTTGGCGAGCACGCACCTGTTCTCGAACTGACCCGCCGCACCTGTGACGCCAACGGCAACCCGTTCGAATATGTGCGCTCAGTCTACCGCGGCGATTCCTTCGTCATGAAAGCAAACCTCACACTTGGAGCCAACGCGACCCAATGACTTCCATGACCGATGGCTATTTTGACAACGTGATCGAACGCCTGACGGCGTTGAAAACCGACATCTCTGCGCAGATGGAAGCCGCGGCAGATGCCGTGACTGCCGCCGCCCGCTCCGACCACCGGGTTTACATCTTTGGCACCGGCCATTCGCACGTGATGGCCGAGGAAATGCATTACCGCGCCGGTGGCCTCGCCATCACCGTGCCGATCCTGGCTGCGCCGATCATGCTGCACGAGGGCGCAATCGCAGGTACCGCCTATGAGCGGACCGAAGGCATCGTTGCGCCGATCATGGATCGTTACAATATTCGTTCTGGCGATGTTCTGTTCGTCATATCCAATTCCGGTGTCAACGCAGCGCCGCTGGAGGCAGCCCGCATCGGTCGCGAAATCGGCTGCACCGTCATCTGCATCACCTCGGTCGCCTATTCGACCGCCAGCGCCGCCGGACGCGAACGCCTTGCCGATCTCGCCGACATTGTGCTCGACAACGGTTCGCCTCCGGGAGACGCAGTGATGGCGGTGCCGAGATCGGAACTCAAGGTCGGGCCGGTGTCCACCGCCATCGGGGTGACAATCATGAACGCGATCTTTGTCGACGTCGCCGCCCGGCTTGCCGCCGACGGTGACGCGCCAATCTACCTCAGCGCCAACATGCCCGGCGCCAGGGAGATCAACCGGAAGCTGGTCGAACGGTTTCGGCCACGCAATCCGCATCTTTGAGGGAACAGGGCAGTTTTGCCTGCAAACGGGAGTTTAACGACATGAGAATATCACTGACGACATTGCTGACAAGCGCAGCCCTGCTGCTGCCGGTTTCCGCCTGGGCGGCTCCGGTCGAAATCACTCTCTGGCACATGGAGCAGCCGCCGCACCGGGTGGAGCGCATCCAGAAACTGATGGATGCCTTCAACGAAGCCAACCCTGACATCGTCGTCAGTCAGGAGCCGCAGAACTGGGGCGAGATCTATGCCAAGGCACCGGCCGCCCTGTCGGCAGGTGCCGGCCCGGACATGCTGTTTGCGATTCCGGATTTCACGCCGATCCTCAAGAACATCGGCGCGCTTACCTCGGTCGAGGACTTTGTCACCGAACTCGACAAGAAACATGAATTCCTCGACAGCGCGCTTGAATCCTACACCTATGACGGCGGCGTCTGGGCGGTTCCGCTTTACAACATGTCGATGAACCTCTGGTATCGCAAAAGCGTGTTCGCGGAAGCCGGCCTCGACGTGCCGACTACCTGGGCAGACTGGAAAGCGGCAGCGGAAAAGCTGGCATCGGATCTCGACCTATGGCATCGGTTTGCCGGCGAACAAGCAGCTTTATACCGACCAGACCGTCTATTCGATCCTGGCCAATGGCGGGGCGACGGAAATCTACGACGAGAACGGCAAATTGCGCTTCGACAACCCGCAAACCGTTGCCGGCTACGAGTTCTATGCCGTCCTGCAGAAGCTTTCACCGCCAGACAACACATCCTGGACCTGGGGTGAGGCGGAATCCTGCTTTGCCTCGAAGAGCTGCGGCATGATCCTGCAGTTCTCGGTGATCTCGTCCTATGACACCCAGGCCGAAGGCGATGCCGACGATCTCGGCGTGGCAGCGATCCCGCATGCCGAGGGCGAAAGCCAGCACAACACCATCGCCTATCCGAATGCGGTGATGCTGCTGTCGACGGATGAAGCCAAGCGCAAGGCGTCGGAGAAGTTCATCAGCTACCTGTTGGAGCCGGAAAACTATGGCCAGTTCCTCAACATGGAGCCGGGCCTGTTCATGCCGGTCACGGCAGATGGTGCCAAGGCTGAGAGCTTCTGGAATGACGCCACCGTGCAGAAGTACCGCGGGCAGATCGAAACCGTGATCGAGAATTCGAAAAACGGCAGGCTGTTCGGCTTCACCAGCGGCCGCGTGTTCCCGGCGATTGCAGCGATCTCGGCGCAAAACATTCTTGCCGAAACGCTTCAGGCCATCGTGGTCGGCGGAAAGACTGCCGCCGAAGCGGTGTCTGACGGCCAGGCACGCATGACCGAAGCCTCCGAGTAAACGAGGAACCGATCCGGATGCGACAATCACGGTTTTACGCCTTCGTCTTTGTCGCACCGGCATTGCTGATGCTGGTGGCCATCCTCGGATGGCCACTGCTCTCGGCGGTTCTGCTGAGCCTGCAGGATGTCCGCACCGTCGGCTCCGAGGGGAACTGGGTAGGGCTGGCCAACTACCGCAAAGTGCTTTCCAACGCGGCTTTCTGGAATGCTTCCTGGCTGAGTGTTGTCTGGGTCGTGGCCAATGCAGCTTTGCAGACCGTGCTGGCGCTGGCTGCGGCATTGGTCTTGAACCAACGTTTTCCGGGCGTGCGGATCGCCCGAACCTGGATCATCCTAACCTGGATCGTACCGACCGTTGTGGTGGTGATGATCTGGAGATGGCTGTTCAGCACATCGGGCGGAATGATCAATCCGTTGCTGATACAGATCGGCATCATCGACCGACCGATCGGTTTCTTTTCGTCGAAATGGTCGGCGATGGCGACTTTGGTGTTCATCAATTCATGGCGCTGGTTCCCCTTCATCGCGCTGATGATGCTGGCCGGGCTGACACGTATCCCCTCTGACCTCTACGAAGCTGCGCGGATCGACGGCGCCAGCACCTTCAAGCGCTTTACGCGCATCACCTGGCCGCTTCTGGCGCCCACGCTGGGCGTTCTGGTGATTGTCGGAACGCTGCTGTCATTCAACGTCTTCGACATCATCTGGCTGCTGACCAGCGGCGGGCCGGCCGGCGGCACCAAAACCCTGCCGATCCTGATCTACGAGACCGCATTCAAGGGTTACCGCCTGAGCGAAGCGGCGACAGTGGCGGTTCTGGCCTCGGTGCTGTTGATGGCGTTCGCCTTCTTCGCGACCCGCTCGCTGGCCCAGCAGGGAGATGAGCGATGAGACGCGGCATCGGCTGGAACATTGCGCTTGGCGCTGTTGTGCTGTTTTTCGTGGCGATCGTCACCCTGCCGTTCTGGTGGGTGGTGACGGGGTCGTTCAAGCTGCCGCAGGAGATCATCGCGCGGGTGCCGACGATGATCCCGGAATCGTTCACGCTGCAGCACTATGCCAAGCTGCTGTCGAATTCCGACTACCCCACCTACATGGTCAACAGCCTGGTGGTCGCCTCGCTTTCCACGCTGATCACGCTGGCGCTGTCGGTGCCCGCCGCCTACGCCTTTTTCCGGTTGCGGTTTCCCGGCCGCGAGACGCTCTACCGGGTTATCCTGCTGGCCTATGCGTTTCCCAGCATCGTCGTGCTGATCCCGCTGTTCGGGATGTTTGCCAAGCTCGGGCTGATCGACACACGCACGGCGCTGGTGGTGGTCAATGTCAGCTTCGCGCTGCCGTTTGCGATCTGGATGCTGCGCTCGTTCTTCGGCTCTGTGCCAATGGAAATCGAGGAAGCTGCGGTCATGGACGGTGCGCCGCCGCTCGTGATCCTGAGGCGGGTAATGATACCGCTGATCGCGCCGGGCATCGCCAGTGTCGGCATCTTCGCCTTCATCATGTCCTGGACCGAATATGTGTTCGCATCGGTGCTGATCCTGTCGGATACCAAACGCACCGTTCCGGTCGGCTTTTCCGGCATCATCGGACAATATCAAATCGACTGGGGCTTGCTGCTGGCAGGCGCCAGCCTCGCCACCCTCCCCGTCATCCTGCTCTTCGCGCTGATCGGTCGCTGGTTTGTCTCCGGCCTGACCGAAGGCGCGGTGAAGTAAAGCCATCAGACCGCGACCGGAGCCCCCATGGCCGACATCCAGCTTTCCGCCTTGCAGAAGAAATTCGGCCCGATCGAGGTCATTCGTTCGATTGATCTGAAGATCAAGAGCGGCGAATTCATTGTCTTTGTCGGCCCCTCGGGCTGTGGCAAGTCGACCCTGCTGCGAATGATTGCAGGGCTGGAGAACGTGACGGCCGGCACGGTTTCGATCGACGGTGCCGATGTCACCCGGGCGGAACCGAGCAAGCGCGGAATCGCGATGGTGTTTCAAACCTATGCGCTCTATCCGCACATGAGCGTCGAAGAGAACATGGCGTTCGGCCTGGAAATGGCCGGCATGCCGAAGCAACAGCGGCTTAAAACCGTGCGCAAGGCAGCCGAGACGCTGCAGTTGGTGCCCTATCTCGACCGCAAGCCTAAGGCGCTTTCGGGTGGCCAACGCCAGCGCGTGGCGATTGGCCGGGCGATTGTCCGCGACCCAAAGATATTCCTGTTCGATGAACCATTGTCCAATCTAGACGCCGCACTCAGGGTGCAGATGCGGCTCGAGATCGCCAAGCTGCATGACGAGTTGGGGGCGACGATGATCTATGTCACCCACGACCAGGTCGAGGCGATGACGCTGGCAACCCGTATCGTGGTGTTGCGCGACGGCCGCATCGAGCAATTCGGAACGCCGGACGAACTCTATTCCAATCCCGACAACATGTTTGTCGCGGGCTTCATCGGGTCGCCGAAGATCAATCTGGTGCCGGCCCACGTCACCGGCCGGACCGAGCAAGGTGCGGTACGCCTGGATGTGCCGGAGCTGGGCCTGTCGGGGCTTGACGTCATGCCCCGGGAACCGGGCACCAAGCTGCCTGAAGACATCGTTCTGGGTATTCGCCCAGAACATTTCAGCACCGAGCCGGGCGAGCATCAGGTGGCGCTCAAATGCAGCATCATCGAGCGGCTGGGCGGTGTGTCTTACGTCTATACCGATCCCGGTCGTGACTATGCAGTGACCATGGAACTGCGCGGCGCGACCAAGGTCAGGACCGGCGACACGGTGACGGCATCAATCAAGGCAGAGGATTGTTTTCTGTTCACCCCGGCAGGCGAGCGGCTGTAAGCGGCACAAACGCCAACCGGATGACAGAATCGAACCGGGCAGCAAACGCTGCCCGGTGTTTGCACACAGACTGGAGTCAGCTGTTGGCGAAATCGCGAAGCTTGGTAAAGAAATCCCTCAGGATTGCATCCCGGTCGACATAGCGCACATAGCGCATGGCGTGGCGCGAGGAATCAGTTTCCCAACCGATGGTGTCGGTGAGGATCGGCGTGGGGACGATGATGCTTGGCGTCCATTCGGGCTCCAGCAGCCAAGCCACCGCCGCCATGTCCCAGATTTCCTTGGACCAGCCGAAATGATCGGTCGAGTATTCCTTGAAGCGCTGCGCCAGAAACGCGCCGATGGCACCGTGCGGCTCGACTTCCTTTTCGATCTCCGGAACATTGCTGATGAGGTGCGAGGTCACTCCCATCGCCGGCACCAGCACCACCGGCACGCCGCAATCGAACAACACCTGGGCGCCGCCAATATCCTGCATGAGATTGAATTCGGCGTTCTTCTTGAACGACCGCGGCCAGTCGAGCGCATTGCCGCCAAGCCAGATCACCACCACGCGATCAATGATTTCGGGGGCTTTCAGCAATGCCGAGGCGACGTTACTGATCGCGCCGATAGCGATGATGTAGAGCGGATCTTCCGGCGATCCGGCGCGTGCACGTTCGATCATGTGATCGACGGCTGCGGCTTCGCGCGGCTTTTTCTCGAAACCAACATATTCGGTAACGCCGCGATGAACCAGGCCATCGGCAGGCACATTGATGCGGTCGAGCAGACGGTGGATTTCCTCGTAGCTCATCTCCATGCCCTGGCCGGGCGAATCGGCCCGGGCATTGAGGAACGGCGCAGCATAGATTGCCTCGACATCGAACCGGTCGCGCGACAGCATCATCTGGACAAGTGCGAACTGGTCATCAATCTCGTTGTAGGTATCGGTATCGAGAACCACACGCACCTTGCCTTTGGGCGGCGTCAGCAGCGCCAGGCGCTGTTCGTTGCCTAGTGTCGTCATCAGTCTTCTCCTCAATGCATCAAGAATGGGCGGCGCCATTGACCCGCTGAGCGCTGTCGCGGTCAAACAGGTGCAAGCTCAGCGGATTGAACGAAACTTGGACCGTCTCGCCGAGCTTGTAGGTGGCGATGCGGTTGACCACCGCGCGAATGATCTTGCCAGCGACCTCGACAACCAGTTCGGTTTGCGCGCCGGTGATTTCGGCCTGGACAACCTTGGCCGGAGTGCCCGGCCCGTCGCTGGAGACAGACAGATGTTCCGGGCGAATGCCAACGCTGAGCGCCATTCCTGGCCGTGCCTCAGTGGCCGGAACCGAGGCCTCGGGCCAGCCGCCGCTGATTTCGATGGTGGCGTTCTCGCCATCGTGTGCGGTACAGGTCCCGTCGATAATGTTCATTTCCGGCGTTCCGATGAAGCCGGCGACAAACAGGTTCTGCGGCTGCCGGTACAACGACACCGGGTCACCGACCTGCTCAATGCGACCATCGCGCAACACGGCGACGCGGTCTGCCAGCGTCATTGCCTCGATCTGGTCGTGGGTAACGTAAACGGAGGTCCGGCGCATGACCTGGTGGAACTGCTTGATCTCGGTGCGCATCTGCACTCGTAATTTCGCGTCGAGATTGGACAGGGGTTCATCAAACAGGAACACCGAAGGTTCGCGCACCATGGCGCGGCCCATGGCGACGCGCTGCCGCTGGCCGCCGGAAAGCTGGCCGGGGCGGCGGTCGAGCAGGGATTCGATATCGAGCATGCGCGCGGCTTCGGCCACCCGTCGGGCAATCTCGTCCTTGCCCATGCCGGAAAGCTTGAGATTGAGATTGATGTTGTCGCGCACGCTCATGTGCGGATAGAGTGCATAATTCTGGAACACCATGGCGATATTGCGCGCCTTGGGATCCATGCCGTTGACGACCTGGCCATTAATCAGGATTTCGCCTCCGGATATCTCCTCCAGCCCGGCAATCATTCTGAGAATTGTCGATTTGCCGCAGCCCGACGGGCCGACCAGCACGACAAATTCACCATCGCGGATGTCGAGATCAACACCGTGAACCACCGGCTGCGTGCCGTAGCTTTTCCGTAGAGCACGAAGTTGTACGCCACCCATGACCGTTTGCCTCCCTAAATCCTCAGTTGGCCCGCCCGGTTGCCGCGCACAGCGCAAATACAACCGTTGACGGACCGAGTTGCCCTATCCTGCTGCACCAATTTTACATTAGTCAAGGCTATTGGCAAATGTATAATTTGCGTTGACAAAGGCTCCCCTTGCTGTCTAGCCTCAGGCTCCCTGACGTGCAGACCCTTTGGAGGACGCGTTCAGCGGTGCAAACGGGAGGACCCAATAATGCAATTCAACAGAATTCGACGTGGAGTTTGCGCATTTGCCGTGGCGGCACTTGCAAGTGGCGGCTTTGTCTCCGCAGCCATGGCGCAATCAGTCACTGTAAATTTTCTTTCCGCGCAGAACGACGACGTGTTCCAGCCGGTGATTGACGCTTTCGAAGCAGCCAATCCAGATATCGACGTGGTCCACCAGACCGTTCCGTTCGATGAGCTCAACACCGCGATCGAAACCCGGGTAGCGCGCGGCGACGGCACGATCGACGTTTATGCAGCCGATACGCCGCGGATCCCCGCCTTCGCATCGCGCGGCTATCTTCTCAACCTCGATGACGCCAAGGACAAGATCACCGGCGCGGTGCCAAGCGCGGTCGAGCTGGAGTTGGTCAGCCATGGCGGATCGGTCTGGGCCTACCCGATGTGGACCTCGACCCAGCTGATGTATTTCAACCGCGACCTGCTCAAGGCTGCGAAGCTGGAAATGCCCGAAGGCGGCACCTCCGCGCGCATGACCTGGGAACAGGTAACCGCCAACGCCAAGGCGGCACAGGATGCCGGCGCCGAATGGGGCGTAATGTTCCAGCAGGTGGACCGCTACTACCAGCTGCAAGCCCTGTTCGAATCCTCGGGCGCAGGCAACGGCCTGACTGGCGACGATCTGCTTGAGCCGGCCATGAACGGCGACAAGTGGGTGGAAACCGCTCAATGGTATGCCGACATCTTTGAAAACGGCCTTGCGCCGCGCGGTGTCTCGCCAAGCCAGACGGACGACCTGTTCGCCCGTGGCAAGGTCGCCTATTACATCGCCGGTCCCTGGGCAATCGCTGCTTTCAACGCCGCCGAAGGCCTTGATTACGGCGTCGCGCCGCACCCCTATTTCGAGGGCGGCAAACAGGTCACCCCGACCGGCGCCTGGGCTTTGGGCATCAACCCCCACGCCGACAATCTCGAAGCGGCGCGCAAATTCGCCGAATTCGTAACGCTGACGGCAGAAGGGTCGTTCCTGACCACCAAGAATTTCCCGCTAATTCCGGTCAATGCCGGCGGTTTTGAGAAATACGGCGTGGCCATCGGCGAGATGACCCCGAAGATCGGCCCGGCGCTGGACATCATGGCGCATGAAGGTATGGAAACAGCCGTCGCCCGTCCGCGCACGGTCGGTTTTGTCGCCTTCGAAACCGAGATGAACCGCATGTTTTCCGATGTTCGCAACGGAGCAGATGTAAAGCAGGCGCTGGACGACACCCAGTCACGCCTTACAGGCCTGCTGCCGCGGCAGCGCTGATCGCTCATGTCCCGGCCCGCGCCCGAGAAATCAGGCGCGGGCCGATTTGTATCAAGTTGGCGATCTCGAGGAGACGCGTGTGACCCGTTCCAGAAAAATGATGATTCTGTTCATGTTTCTCGGTCCGACGCTGGCCGCCGTGATCCTGCTGCGCCTCTGGCCGGCATCGATGGCAGTGCTTGAATCGCTGTATGCGCCGCGCGCACAGACGATGAGCCTCGAGAATTACGCCTATATTTTCGGCGACCCGCTGTTTCAGAAGAGCATCCTTGTTACGCTGATCTATTCGATCATCGTCAATCCGCTGCAGATCGCCATCGCGCTCGCACTGGCGCTGCTGCTCAATGTCTCGATCCCGCTGATCGGCCTGTGGCGCACGCTGATCCTGCTGCCGGTGGCCATTCCGCAAAGCGTGTCGGCCGTGGTCTGGGGGATCGGCTTGCGTCCTGATGGCCCGGTCAACGGCCTGCTTGTGGCGCTCGGGCTCGGCGAACAGCGCTTTCTGACCTCGCCCGATCAGGCACTTGGCTCGATCATCCTGATCGTCAGCTGGATCGGCATCGGCTACTGGATGACCTTTCTGCTGGCCGGGTTGCAGGACATCCCCAAATCGCTTTACGAGGCGATCCGCATCGACGGCGCCAATCGCTGGCAACAGTTTCGTTACATCACGCTTCCGCAATTGCGGCGCACGCTGACCTTCGTGCTGGTCGCCAACACAGTGTCCAATTTCCTGGTGTTCGCGCCGGTGCAGATCCTGACCCAGGGCGGGCCGCAGGGCAGCACCAACCTGATCATGAACGACATCTATACCCGAGGATTTGTGTGGGGCGATTCGAGCAGCGCATCGGCGGCAACGGTGGTTCTCGTCAGCCTGGTGCTGCTGGTCGTGGTGATGCAATTCCGCCTGATGCGTGCTCCGGAGGACAATGCGGCATGACCATTCAACCCGGACGTCTATTCCGCATCGCTTGCATCGTGCTGGTCTCGATCCTGTTCTTCCTGCCGGTATGGTGGGTCACCGTCAGCGCGCTGCGGCCGCAGGAGGAGATATTCAAATATCTCTCGCCGCTGAGCCTGTGGACGCTGTGGCCGCGCGACGCCAGCCTGATCTACATGATCGAACTCTGGCAGGGGCCGTTCGCCACCGCGATCCTCAACTCGATTTACATCACCGTGGTAACGCTGGTGGTCGGGCTGATCATTTCGGCGATGGCCGGGTTTGCCCTGGCGGTGATGAATTTCCGCTTTCGCGAGACCATCTTCTTCGTCATCGTCGTCAGCTTTCTGATCCCGTTCGATGCGATCGCCCTGCCGCTGTTCGGCATCCTCAGCAAGGCCAACCTGCAAAACACCTATACCGGCCTGATCCTGCCCGGTATCGGCAACGGGCTGGCTGTGTTCCTGTTCCGACAGTTCTTCATGGGTATTCCCAAGGAAATTCGCGAGGCGGCGCAGATCGACGGTATGGGCTGGTTCGGTATTTTCTGGCGGATCTACCTGCCGCTGTCGCGCCCGGCGATCATCAGCGCCGGCCTGATCCTGTTCGTGTTCCAGTGGCAGGCCTATCTCTGGCCGCTGATCATCGCGCCGGCGCCCGAATACAAGGTGGCGGCTATCGCCATCGCCCAGTTCGCCGACCTTTACGGTGTGAATTACAGCCTGATCTTCTCCGCAGCGTTCTTTATCTCGCTGATCCCGATGCTGGTGCTGGTCGTGTTCCAGCGCTACTTCACCGCCTCTGTCGCCTCGACATCCGGCAAGGGTTGAGACATTGCCCCGGGCTTGATCCCGGGGTGGGCCGTAGCCGTGCTTGATCCCGGTTACCCGTCTTGCCGCCCGCATCAGCAGTTTGGTTCCGCGCACGCGAGAATCGTGGCGGGGTAGAAATCGTGGTTGCCAGCAGGGCCCTTGGAGCCCTAGAGATCGGACAGACACATTGGCTGGGCCCCGGGGCCGGTCCGAATGGATGGAGACCGATTATGATCGACAAACGCGAATTCTACATCAATGGCGCATGGGTCAGCCCGCTGGCCGGACGCGACTTCGAAGTCATCGACCCGTCAACCGAAGAAGCCTGCGCGACAATCTCGCTGGGCGGAACCGAAGACAGCAACGCCGCAGTGGCGGCGGCCAAGGCCGCCTTCGAGAGCTGGTCGCAGACCGACCCCGAGACTCGGCTCGGCTATGTCAAGAAAATCCGCGATATCTATGTCGAACGCGCCGAAGACATGGCCCAGGCAATCAGCCTGGAAATGGGCGCGCCGATCGACATGGCCCGTTCAAGCCAGGTCACCGCCGGAACCTGGCACATCGATAATTTCATCACCGCGTTCAAGGATTTCAAATTCCTGCGTCCGCTTGGCGACCATGCGCCCAATGATCGTATCGCCATGGAGGCGATTGGCGTTGTCGGACTGATCACGCCGTGGAACTGGCCGATGAACCAGGTGACGCTGAAGGCCATTCCGGCGCTGCTGGCGGGCTGCACCATGGTGCTCAAGCCCTCCGAAATCGCACCGCTGTCGTCGATCGTGTTTGCCGAAATCATTGATGCGGCAGGCGTGCCGGCCGGCGTGTTCAACATGGTCAATGGCGACGGGCTGGGTGTGGGCACCGACCTGTCGACCCATGCCGATGTCGAGATGATCAGCTTTACCGGCTCGGCGCGCGCTGGCGCTGCAATTTCCAAGGCCGCCGCCGACACCTTCAAACGGGTCTGTCTGGAACTGGGCGGCAAGGGCGCCAATGTGATCTTCGCCGATGCCGACGACAAGGCCGTGACGCGCGGCGTGCGCCATTGCTTCAACAATACCGGCCAGAGCTGCAATGCGCCGACCCGCATGCTGGTGGAGCGTTCGGTCTATGACCAGGCGATCGAAAAGGCGATCGAAGTTGCGGCCAAGACCAAGGTCGCGACCGCACATCAGCCCGGCAACCATATCGGTCCGGTAGTTTCTGCGGCGCAGTATGAAAAGATCCAGGGCTATATCCAGAAGGGCATCGATGAAGGCGCGCGGCTGGTGGCCGGCGGCGTCGGCCGGCCCGAAGGCCTCAATCGCGGCTATTTCGTCCGGCCGACAATCTTTGCCGATGTGTCCAACGACATGACCATCGCGCGCGAGGAGATTTTCGGTCCGGTGCTGTCGATCATTCCGTTCGACAGCGAGGAACAGGCTGTAGAGATTGCCAATGACACGCCCTATGGCTTGACCAATTACGTGCAGAGCCAGGATGGCACCAAGCGCAACCGCATGGCGCGCAGGCTGCGCTCCGGCATGGTGGAGATGAATGGCCAGTCACGCGGCGCCGGCGCGCCGTTTGGCGGCGTCAAGGCATCGGGCCGGGCGCGCGAAGGCGGCGTCTGGGGGCTTGATGAATTCCTCGAAGCCAAGGCGATTTCCGGCTGGGATAGCGCCGCCGAATAGGCTTTAACCAGTGCAGGTAAAGCAACGGCCCATCCTCGCGCAGGACGGGCCGTTTTTACGTTAGGTCGAAGGCGCGGCCCGGCATTTGGCTCCTTGGAAGGAGTTTTCCAGAGCCGTTTAGACGCTTGTATAAAAACCGTCCAGACGGTATGTTTTTGCATGACCTATCAGCCGCAACGAAAGAACAACCCGGACGCGACGCGTGCAAGTCTGCTCGAGTGTGCGGCACAGATCATTGTCGAAGACGGCATGGCGGCACTGACATTGGACAATGTTGCGCGCCGAGCCGGAGTCAGCAAGGGCGGGCTGCTGCATCATTACCCCGGCAAGGAGGCGCTGGTCTCGGGCCTGTTTGAGCAGGTGGTCGCGTGGTTTGACGGCCGGATCGATGTGCTCATCAATCCAGATGAGACCGTGCAGGCCCGGTTTTCCCGGGCCTATCTCGGGGTGATCGCCGGCATCGACATGACCGTTCCCGAGGAAAAGCGGCTCGCCGTGCTGATGCTTATGCTCAGTTCCGATCCGCATTTCTGCGCCCGCTGGAACCAGTGGGTCGAAGCCCGCCTGCACCAGCACCGGCTGACCGACCGGACCGCTGTCGCCCGGACGCTGCGACTGGCGGCCGACGGGCTGTGGCTGTCCGACCTTGGCGGCGGGCCTGATTCGAGGCCGTCTGTTCGCCGTGAAATATTGCAGTTTCTCGAAGCCCTCGATACCGCCCAGGCTGGCGCCGGGAACTTCGCCAACAAAGGAATTTCCTGACATGCCGTGGCTGTTTCTGGGTATTGCCATCACCGGCGAGGTTATCGCCACCACCGCGCTGAAAGCCTCGGAGGGGTTCAGCAAATGGGGCTATGCCACAGTCTCGATTGTCGGATATGCGATCTCGCTCTATTTTCTGGCGATCATTCTCAAAACCATCCCCGTCGGCGTCGCCTATGCGATCTGGTCAGGGGCCGGTGTGGCGCTGGTGACCTTTATCGGCGTGGTGCTACTTGGCCAGAAACTCGATCTGTACGGCTATCTCGGCATCGGCCTGATCGTCTTAGGCGTTCTGGTTCTCAATCTGCTCTCCAAATCGAGCGTCCATTAGCAGGCAGGCCGAAAGAACGGGGTCAGCCGCTTACGCCACCACCCGCAGACTTGTCCCAGCCCGGTCCCGGAAACCGGCTGGTTCGCGGCTTGTTGAGCCATGACCGCGCGAGTGCCGCCAGGGCGCGCGCTGACTTACCAGACCTCGAAAAAACCGCCGCGCGTTCATAGTCGAGATAGGCGCGCGCCGCCCGGACTTCCGCAACCCCGATCAAGCCGCTGGCGCGCAGGACGGCAAATTTTTCTGCAATCCTCTCTGCTGCGATCAGAACCTCGTCGTTGCGGACCGAATTTTCCGTGTTGATCGCCACGCCCCTGATTGGCTGGCTGGCAAGGGTAAGCCCGCCAACCGCCAGCCGCGCAAACAACTCGTAATCCTCAAGCCGGCGCAAGGCCTCGTCAAATGCTCCGTCGGGTGGACGAAACAGCGTGGCTGGCGCCAGGATCGCCGAGCCCGGCGCGAACCAACAAGCGCTGAAGAAATCGCCTCTGGTGGCCGCAGGGCGAGGATAGCGCTCCCGGCCCTTGCCACCGGTCTCGAGCCAACCGCAAGCATGAATGACCCGCGCTTCGGGGTCGCCAAACCCTGCGGAAACCGCATGTCGCAACCGTGGCGCCAGCGTTCCCGGCAGCATCCAGTCATCCGAATCCAGAAAGGTAACCAGATCGTGGCTCGCAAGCGATAGACCGGTATTGCGGGCGGCGCCGGCCCCGCCATTCGTCTTGCGGCGAACACATCTTACGCGCGGCTCTCCGGCAAGCAGCTTGGCAAGCTCGTCCGGCCCAGTGGAAGCATCATCAACCGCAATGATCTCGCATTCGACATCCTGTTCGATGACGCTCCTGACGGCCGCGAGGGTCGAGGTCGGGCGGTTATAGCTTGGAATTATGACAGATAGGGAGGGAAGCCTCATACAATCGCCTATGCAACTAGCTGCGGTGGTTTGAACTGTCAGGCAATTCGTGGTCGGGGTCTTCGGGATGAACCGGACTTTGGCCGGAATTCAGGCGTGGCCACGCCTTGGCGCCGAGTTTAGCCGCCCCCCGCCTGGCGCCGCAAGCAACCTTTTGTGGATAAAGCGCGCCACCCGGCCAGCGAGGCTGTCATCGTTCTGCAGAGA